>JAIRYT010000004.1 GCA_031267675.1 Treponema sp.
CGCGTTTTTCTTATGGCGGGTTCGGCAATTATCGGCTTTGGCCAGGGCTTCCAGCCGGTATGCGGTTTCAATTACGGCGCGAAACGCTATGACCGGGTAAAAAAAGCCTTCTGGTTTTGTCTGAGGCTTTCAACAGCGCTGCTTGTTATCCTCGCGGTACTGTGTTTTATTTTTGCGCCGGATATTATCTCTATTTTCCGCAAAAACGATCCGGAAGTTATCAATGTGGGAGTTCTCGCGCTGAGGGCGCAGTGTTTCAGTTTCCCCTTTTTAGGCTGGATACTTCTGGTGAGCTTCATGCTTCAAACAATGGGGAAAGGTATTCCCGCAAGCGTCCTGGCCTTTTCACGGCAGGGGCTTTTTCTCATCCCGCTCGTTTTTGTCCTGGTTCCCGTACTCGGCGTTTTGGGGATACAGATTTGTACCCCTATCGCCGATTTCTGTACCTTTCTTTTGGCCCTGCCTTTAGGGATACGGACATTGCGAAAAGATTTGACATGAGAGAAAACCATTCCGCCCTGTGAAGAACACTTACCGGCTCGCGGAGGCAAGCGTTTCCGCCCATGCCTGCATAACAATGGCAAAGGCGGCGGATACGTTGAGCGACGCTTTTGCGCCGTAATGGGGAATCGTCACTCTTCCGGCGGACGCATCGGCCCGCTTCAGGGCGGCGGGGCTTACGCCTAATTCTTCACTTCCCGCGATTAAAACACCCCGGCGGGGAAACAAAAAATCGCGCAGCTCAACGCCGCCTGTTTCAAGGGCAAAGCACGGCGGCGGGAGCCCGGTTAAATCATCACAGCGTTCCCATGGAAGAATGTCGATGCAGCCCATTGCCGTACGCCGCGCCCTCGGATGGAGCGGATCGGCGCAAAAGGGCGAAAGGTAGATCCGCTCCGCGCCAAATGATTCGGCGCTGCGGAACATCGCGCCGACATTGAACGGCGAGCGTATATCTTCCAGATATACGCGCATGCCGCAAAAGACCGAGCGCCGCGCGGGATCGAGCTTTCCGTCGTGATCCATAAAATCCCAGTCGGCGGCAAAATGCCCGGTCTCCGCCAGCAGCCGGTGACGGACGCCGTTCACCCAAAAGCGCAGATCCGGCGCGTTAGTATTTTTTACATATTCGGGAGGGCCTTCGTATCCGGCTATAAGGGCCAAATCGGCAAGTGATACGATTTCTTCGCGCGGGGGAATGCTGCCGGCGCTGATACGGCGTTCCGCTTCGGTAAATAGTCTGCACAGTTTTCGCAGCATTTGATGCCGGGGAAGCCGCGCAAGTTTATAAATATTCACGGATTGACCTTTCGTTTAACCACCACTAACCACGCTAACTACCAACCACATGAAACCAACGGTACTAACTAACTAACGGACAATTCTGATGATTTCCGCTTTGGGGAAAGTGTGAAAATTAATCAATAATCCCAGTCGTAGCCCTGTTGCCGCTAAATAATTGAGAACCTGTGCTTTGTGATCATTGGTAATTTTGCTTACCGCCTTTAATTCTGCCAAAATTTCTCCAAAACACACTAAATCAGCCTGATAATAGTGCTTCAAAGGGATTCCTTCATATAGTATGGGAAGTAACTTTTGGGATTCAAAGGGAATCATTGCCTTTTTTAACTCAATTTCCATAGCCTCCTGGTATACCGCTTCCAAAAAGCCGCTTCCCAACTTCCTGTTTACTTCAAAAATACACCCTTGAATACGGTAACGCATCCTTGTAAAGCAGTTCCTTCATTATTTTGTTCTTCCCATAGGTATCTTATCGGGTTTGTTCGTGTAATTCGTGAGGTCAGTGGTTAAAATGAGAATTACAGCAGCTTGTCGAGGACTCCTAATATGCCTGTTTAAGTAAATCGTAGGCATCTTCGGCCGATACCGTCCAGGGCGAAAAGGCGACAAATTCCAGATTGCGGGCCGCCTCGGCAATGGGAACCATGCGGTCAAGAACAAGGCCGTAATCCTTAAAGCGGGCGGGCACCTGCAGCACTCCCATGCGCCGGCGGATTGCGTCAACCGCCATATTGGCCGCTTCGGAAACCGGCGCGCCCACGGTGGGTTCCCCCATAAGAGCGGCGGCCTTTGCCAGTTTTTCGGGGCGGGCCGAAACAAGCCGTTCCAGAATATAGGGAAGCAGAATGGTGGAACACCAGCTTTTGGCAACATTAAAGCGGCTGTTAAGCGCAAAAGACAGGGCGGTTCCAATACCCGGAGAACTTACCGAGCAGCCCAGCGCGGTAAGAAGCCCCGCGTTTGTGGCGTTTCCCACCATGTCAAAAATTGAATTATCAACATACGAATCGATCATTTGGATATAAAGGATAATGGCCTGTTCCAAAAGCGCGTCCGAAAGAAAATTCCCCCGGCTGGAACAATAGGCTTCGACCGCGACGCAAAAGCCGTCAAACGCGGTTGTCGAAGCAAATTTGCCGGACAGCGACCCCAACAGGCCGCCGTCAACAATTGCGGCGGCGCAGAGTCCCTGCGGCGCTTTTACCAGCTTGACGGCGCGGTCACGGGGATCAACAGCGATAAAGGTTCTGGAAAAAAGAAACGGATCGCGGCCCGAAGTAGGAATGGCGATGTAGGGAATTATATCGCGGCGGCTTTCGTGTCCGTCAAGCAGATCGAATACCGTCATGCGGGATTTTATAATCATCGCCGTAATTTTGGCAATGCTGTTTGTCTTAAGGCCGCCGAATCCAATAATCGAATTGCAGCGCGCGCCCTGCCCGATTACCGCTATTGTTTCCGCCACATCGGCGGTAGCCTGGGGGGGAACTTCGTCAAAAACAATCGTCTCGACGCCGGCATCTTCAAGTATGCCGGTAAGCCGTTCTATACTGCGGTTTTCGTAAAGAACCTGTTCGGTAACAATAAGAACACGGCCGCCAAATTCCGCACAGATGGAACCGGCGCGGTTTACGGTATCAACCCCGATGATAATTTCGGGATCAAATTTTACTGCGATATCTACCATACTGGGTACTCCTGTCAGGCGAAAAAAAAGGCGGAACCCCAGTTCCGCCTCCCGTAATCACTTGGTAATCCCGCTTAAGGCGGATTTTGTTAAAGCCCGAACGCGTTCATAATCTGATCCGCCGTGGCCTTGATGATGGTATCATTAAGGTAGGATGGATCATTGATCTTTGCCTTGAGCTCCGCAATCCGGTCTTCGCGTACATCAGAGGCGGTATCCACCAGTTCGATGGTGCGATAAAAATCCGCCTTCTCCGCCGCTTCCGAAGAGATTTTAATGGAATCGGCCTCTTTGCTTTTGCCTGCCTGATCCGCGCGTCCAGACTGCTTTCCGGGCTGAATAGGATCAAGGGGGGCTATCCTGTCGATTGTCATACTCATTTCCTGCCTACCTTCATTATCGGCATTTTCACCTACAAGTTTAATGCTTATTTGTGGTTCTGACCAGATACATACAGCGAAAATTCACCCTTTTGGACCTCTTTTTTGGTCAAAACGGCCAGAATTTGATCCGCGCCGCCCCGTATATATTCCTCGTGTAGTTTGGTCATTTCGCGCCCAAGGCACAAATACCGTCCGTTTTCAAGATCGGCCAGATCCGATAAAAGTTTGAGTATTCTAAACGGGCTTTCATAAAGGACAAAGGCCCAGCCTGAATCAAGCAGTTCGCGGAGCCTGCTCCTGCGGCGGCCCGCTTTGGGCGATAAAAAGCCTTCAAAAATGACGGTTTTGTCGCGCCCTCCGGCGGCGCTTACCAGGGTAGTAAACGCGGAAGGTCCGGGAATTGGTATGATGGTGTGACCGGCCTCGCTTACGTTCCGTACCAACTCCGCGCCCGGATCGCTCAGCGAGGGAGTTCCCGCGTCACTGGTATACGCCGCTGTTTTGCCCCGATCCAGTTCCGCGATAACGCGCTTTGCGGCGGCGCCCTCGTTTTGGGCGCGGCAGGAAAGCAGCGGCTTTTTTATGGCAAAATGGGTAAGGATGCGCAGCGTCACCCGCGTATCTTCGCAGGCGACAAGATCGGCCGCCTGTAATGCTTCAATCGCGCGCGTTGAAAGGTCTCCCATATTCCCAATGGGGGTGCCGATAATATAGAGAACGCTCACAAAAAAAGTATACAGGAATGATTGGCGCGTACATAGATGGCAAATTTAATTCAAATTTTATGCTTTGTTTTTGCGGGAATCGCGCTGCTCTGGTTTGGGTATACGCTTTTTTTCGCCATTCCCGGCGGAATACGACTGGTCAAAAAGCGCGGCAAACCAAAAGCAAAGGGCCTGCCCGGCGATCCGCGCACCTGTCCGGTGTGCTCCGCAAAACTGGAAAGGGGCGAGCGGGTAAAATCGGCTGTCTTTCCCGCGATGGGCGGAGCGGAACGGCTTATGCATATTGCCGGCTGTGTGTATTGTCTGGACTCACCTCGCCGGCGCGAATGTCCGGTATGCCACCAACTGCTTGGCAGCGAAGATTTTTTGGTCGCGCGCCTTTACGAAAAACCGGTGCGGCATCATGTGCATGTACTTGGCTGCAGCCGCTGTAAAAAAACCGGCAAAAAATATTAGCCGGCATTATCCAAAACTGCGGGTTTTATTACACGCCGTCCGATTGAACGACTTCTTTAAATTCCTTTTCGTCCAGTGTTTCTTTTTCCATTAACAGCGCGGTAACTTTGTTAAGAAGCCGGCGTTTGCCGCCAAGCAGCGTCTTGACGTATTCATAACGGCTGGCGGCGATTCGCGCCACTTCTTCGTCAATGTACTGCTGGGCCGCCTCGGAATATTCGCGGTGCATAAACGGATCGGGCATGGATTCGCCTGACATGCCGCCGCCGCGCTGGGTCAACGCGGTGTTTTTATAACGCCCGGACATTCCATAATCGGTGATCATCTTGCGCGCAATGTCGGTTACCTTGGTAAGATCATTCGCCGCGCCGGTGCTTATTTGTCCAAACACAATTTCTTCCGCGGCGCGTCCGGCAAGAAGCACGTCAATTTTACCAAGCAGTTCTTCTTCGGTAACGATGTAGCGATCTTCAACCGGCATTTGCAGCGTATACCCCAGAGCGCCAAATCCACGGGGGATGATCGATATTTTTTGGACCGGATCGGAGTTTGGCGTAAACGCCGCCGCGAGCGCGTGGCCTGTTTCGTGAACGGCGATCACCCTGCGCACTTCATCGCTCATTACGCGGCTTTTTTTCTGGAGCCCCGCTACGGTTTTTTCGATTGCTTCAAAAAAATCTTTTTGATCCACCAATACGCGGCCGCCTCTTACTGCAAGCAGCGCCGCCTCGTTTACGATATTTGCCAGGTCCGCCCCGGAAAAGCCCGACGTGCTCCGGGCTACCGCCGCCAAATCCACCCTGGGCGAAAGTTTTACCAGTTTTGAATGAATGGTAAGGATCGCTTCGCGGCCGCTCAAATCGGGCCGGTCAACCAGTACCTGCCGGTCAAAGCGCCCCGGACGCAGTAACGCCGGATCAAGCACATCGGGCCGGTTTGTCGCCGCCAGTATAATAAGGCCCCTGGTGTTGTCAAAGCCGTCCATTTCAACAAGAAGCTGGTTTAATGTTTGCTCGCGTTCGTCGTTGCCGCCCGCAATATTGTTTATGCGGCTTTTGCCAATCGCGTCAAGTTCATCAATAAAGATAATGCAGGGCGCTTTGTCGCGGGCCTGTTTAAACAGATCGCGCACGCGGGCCGCGCCCACGCCGACAAACATTTCAACAAAATCGGCGCCCGACATGCGAAAGAACGAAACAGAAGCTTCGCCGGCGACCGCGCGTGCAAGCAGGGTTTTTCCCGTTCCCGGCGGCCCGACCAAAAGTACGCCGCGGGGAATTTTGCCGCCTATCGCCGTGTACTTTTGCGGGCTCTTTAAAAAATCCACTACTTCGACAAGTTCTTCTTTTGCCTCGTCAACGCCGGCGACATCGCTAAAACGGGTGGCGACATCGCCTTCGGCGATAATTACCGCCTTGTTCTGCCCCACAGAAAGCATGCCGCCGCCCAGGCCGGCGCGTTTCATCAAAATCCGCCCGATAATAACAATGAGCGCGATAGGAAGCACCATGTTTAAAATTACGCCAAGAATTGCCCCGCTCTGCCGCGAAACCGCGTAATAGGAAATATTCTTTTCGTCCATTAGCTTGAGCAGTTCGGGATCATTAATCGCCACCGTGCGATAGACCGCTTCCGGGGCCGACTCGCTTTTGAGGAGATTTATGGGCGGAAACGGAATCTTCTGGGCGCTTTCGGCCTTTTTTTCGCTTATATATCCGGTAAACGTACTCTCGGTTAATTCAACCCGTTTAATTTCGCCCGATTTGATTTTATTTTTGAATTCGGAAAAATCAATGCTGCTGGTGTTTTTACCCGCCAGAAACATATTTACCCCGCTCATTACCGCCAAAAAAACAACAAGGTAAATGAGTGTAAACTTCCATCCGGTAAATCCGGGTTTTTTTGGCTTATCCGCCATTGGCATCCTCTTTGGTGTATGCAAGAATGACCTAAAGGTCAATCTTCGCCAAGCTGCTACGCAGCTTGCGAATTATTCACTGGTACAGCCTGACAGGCTGCCAAATGACCTAAAGGTCAATCCGCTTTTTTGTCATCACTTATGATAATATCCACTTTTTGGCGGGGAAATTCAATACCCGCCTTCTTAAAGGATTGTTTAATCTCCATGATGATCGAATTTTTTAGATTCCAGAAATTGTCTTTTTCAAACCATACATTAAAAACGATGCTGAACCGGGAATCGCGGAATGAATCTATGCCAAAAAACGGCGCAGGATTTTCAAGGCAGTAACGGTTTGCGGCGGCAAGGTCAAGCAGGATTTTTTGCACCTGTTCCAGGTCCTCGCCGCAGCCGATGTCAAAGGCAAGGTCAAGACGGCGTATGGGAAACCGGGTAACGGTGGTAAGGTTGCTTTTAATGATTGTTTCGTTGGGAATCCGCACAAAAAGATTGTCATAGGTGCGCAGCTTGACCGAAAGTAAATCTACCGATATTACCACGCCGGAAACATCGTCAAGTTTTATGGTGTCCCCCACCGAAAACGGTTTTTCGGAAAGCAAAAAGAAACCCGATATAAGGCTTGAAACGCTCGTCTGGGCGGCAAACCCCAAAATAACTCCGGCAATTCCGGCTGCGCCCAAAAGCGCGGAAAGATCGACGCCAATACTTTTAAACACAAAAAGAAACGCAAGCACGAAGCCTGTGTACCGTATGCCTTTTTTAACCAGGCGGGTTCGCTCTGCGGTAATTTTTCGTCCAAGGAATTTTCCCAAAAAAAACTGGAACAGATTAAACGTAACAATAATAAAAAGCAGGGTAAGGACAATACCGATTATTTTTGACAGAATCTCCATGGGATTGGAGTTAACGATTATTTCTTCCAGCGCGTTGGTTATTTCCTGCATTGTTTACCTGCCGTACGTTATAATCCGGGCGCCCTTTTTTATTGGTTTATCACCCGCTGTTTTTGCGTCAGTCGAAAGAAGGGTATATTCATCTTTTGATCCTTTTTCGCGGAACGGATCTTTTCCCGGAGGCCGGGTGCTTAAGCGGCCCTCGCCGTTTGCAAAAAGGTCAATGATAACGGTACTGGTACAAAGGCTGCGGGAATTTTCGGCGCGCCGTTCATAGATGGAAAGTTCCGGATAAAAAAGCAGATGATCAAGAACGACCGGCGTCCGCGATTTATTTTTTAGCAAAAGGGGGCAGTGTATACCCGCATCCCGTACCAAAGACGACTCGAGCGAATACGCGAATATTCCCTTCATTGTGTTTTCGCCGTACCAGGTTTCTTTTAGGACAAACGGATTGATCGAAAACAGGGCGAGCTCTGCCCCGATGTATACCGACGGGGGCAGTTCCAGGGCTATTGCCGCCTCCGCGCCCGGAAATATTTTTAACGCGCCCGGCAAAGCGGTTTTAACCAAAAACGCCTTGCTTTCAAAAAAGGGCCCCAGGCTGATTTCGCCGCCCGGCACATTGGCGCGGATATGGGAACAGACCGCGCCCGGCGGCGGCCCGGCGGCATATTCCGCCGCAGGGGAGCTTTCGGCGAACGCTTTGTTCCAGCGTATATCCGTGTACGCGGCCGTCCACTGTGACCGGCTGCGCCGCAGATATACGGCGGCTCCGTACACTACCGCGCGATACCACACATCTTCTTTAAGCTGGGCAGTTCCCCACCAGGGTTCCATGTTTTTTAGATTGACCGAAAGGCCCGAATCGGTCAAGGTGGGATTGACCTGAAGGTCAATCCCCGCCAAGTTGCTGCGCAACTTGCGAATTTGGTTGCTGGGCAGACTGACGGCTGTTGACCTAAAGGTCAATCCCCGAGTTGCTGCGACTTGCGAATTTGGTTGCTGGGCAGACTGACGGCTGTTGACCTCATCCGGCTTGAGTTTGTCCCGTATTTTACAGGATGCGCTTACTGAATGGCTGGCCTAAAATTGAGTTTAGTTTAGTTTAGTTTATTGAAGAAATTTGCGCGATCTTGACACATTCTTTAAAAATGTCGATAATTTTTAGTATGCCAGCCGGATACGGCTGTTGATAAAAAATCATGGGGCCGGGGGGAACCTGGCTGTGGGTTGCCGTTAGGCCAATCCCAAGGAGGAATTTTATGAAGAAATGTACCATTCTGCTGCTTTCGTTGGTTCTTTTAATGACAACGAGCCTTTTCGCGGGCAGTCTGGATTCGCTTTCGAACCTGAGCGAACGCTTTATGATGACAACTTCGCGCAACGCCGCAACCGACGCTGCCGATATTGCCGCGTACAACCCCGCCGGTATTGTTTTTATGCCAAAGGGTCTGCACGTCGATCTAAGCGTTCAAACCCTGCTCAAGTATTATGAACAAAAGGCCAATATGGGCCCCAGCGGAAAGTCCTTTGAACAGGATCTTCCCACCTGGGCGCTCCCCAATCTGTATGTTGTTTACAATTTTGGCGATGTAGGCCCGGGCATTTTGGGCCTCTATTTTACCGGCGGCGTACCTGCCGGCGGCGGCAATCTGGACTGGGACGGAACCGCGGGAGTTAATGCCCAACTTGCGCAAATGGGGACCCCTTATAGTAGTGTTGTAGCATCCCAAAGTTTTAAAGCGTCCAGTATCTACTATGGCATTGGACTTGGCGGCGCGTATTCATTCCTTGACGAAAAAATGTCGGTAAGTCTTGGCGGCCGCCTGGTCATAGCCCGCCGGGGCTTTGAGATGAGCGGGGCTTTCACTGGCGGGGGTTTAAATGGGATGTCTGCAAATGTTGAATTTGACTACAATGCCCTTGGTTTTACCCCTATTCTTGGTATTGACGTACGGCCCATCGATAAATTAACCCTTGCCGCCCGCTATGAATATACTACCGCGCTTAAATTTAAATATGACGAAAAGGATATAAGTGGTACAGGTGCTATTACTGCTGGTACTTTAAGAAGCATTCTTACTGGCGTAGGGCTTGAGGATGGCAAGAAATTCAACCAAAATCTTCCCCATACCATTGGTCTGGGCGCGGAATATCAGTTTACCGACGCGTTTGCGCTTTCACTTTCCGGTACCGCCTATCTGCTCAATGTTACCAATCTGGGAAAGTATAAGGATGGAACAAACGACAAGGATATAAACGATCTGTTTGGTATAGGCTGGGAGGCGGCTCTGGGCGGCACCTACAAGCTTAACGACTCCTTCAAGTTCGGCGCGGGCGTTATGTATACCGAATCGGGCGCCAAGGATTCATACTTTAATAAACAGGGCACACTCCTTAACGCCAGCGGGAATCCTCCCCTGGATTCAATCGCCATTGGCCTGGGAGCGGCGTATTCCTTTAACTTTGGCCTTGATGTAAATCTGGGTATGCTGTACAGCCAGTATTTGTCCAAGGACTACGGCTTTAGCGTTCTGTCCGGTACCTACAAGAAGCGGATTATTGGCATAGGCCTGGGACTTGGCTACCATTACTAGGCCGGTCTAAACTAAACGCCGGGCGGGCAGATCCGCCCGGTATTTTTTTACGGTCAACAATGCCGGTAAAACCCGCCTTTCAGCGCCTAAGCCTTCTTGCCGGGAACGATGCGGTGAACGCCCTTGGCGACACGGGCGTGTGTGTGTTTGGCCTGGGCGGCGTGGGAAGCTGGACTGCGGAAGCGCTGGTTCGTTCGGGCGTAGGCCGCATCAGCATTGTCGATTCCGACACCGTCTGCGTTACCAACATTAACCGCCAGGTTCAGGCCCTCTCCGGCACCGTAGGCCAGCCAAAAGCAGCGGCGCTTAAAAAACGCCTTTTGGAGATCAACGGCGACTGCCAGGTACACGCGTTCGAAAAAGTATTCTCCAAAGAAAACGCCGGCCTTTTTGAACTGGAAAAAACCGATTATATTATTGACGCAATCGACAGCCTGGGTTTTAAGCTTGATTTAATCGAAACTGCCGCCGCGCGGGGAATTACGCTTTATTCTTCAATGGGCATGGCCCAAAAACTCGATCCAACGCGGCTTAAAACCGCGTCAATCTGGGAAACAGGGGGATGTCCGCTCGCGCGGCTTGTCAGGGCCGGTCTGCGAAAACGCGGCTATCGCGGCGATTTTACCGCCGTCTACAGTGACGAACGCCTTCCCCTTTCCGCAGGCGCGGAATCGTTCTGCGGCAAAAAAAACTGCCTCTGCCAAGCGGCGCCCGGCGCTGTTGAGTGGTGCAGTTCAAAAAAGGTAATCAACGGAAGCGCCGTTACCGTAACCGCCACGGCAGGCATGATACTCGCCGCTTTGGTTATTCAGGATCTGTACGCCAAATTTACCTAAAAAACGACTTCCAGGGATTGATCCTGAACCGCGCCATAAGGTAAAGCCAGCCTGCGGCAAAACCAAAAAGATGGGTCATGTGCGCGACTCCCGCCCGCATCCCCGTAACCGAAAAGAATAATTCCAGCGCGGTATAACCAAGTACCAGCACCGGCGCCCGTACCGGAACAATGCCAAAGATATAAACAACCGCGTCGGGAAAATAGGCGGCAAAGGCAAGCTCCACGGCAAAGAGCGCCCCGGAGGCCCCCAGCAGCGCCGCCTCTGTTCCCATTGCCACGTATACGGCAAAAGAGGCGATTCCCGCAAAAATTCCCGTTGCCAAATAATACAAAAGAAATTCATAACTCCCCATTTCGCGCTCAACCTGAAACCCAAAAATGTAAAGGCCCAGCATGTTAAAAAGAATATGACTAAATCCCCCGTGGGCAAACATATAGGTTACAAACTGCCACAGAAAGCCTTCCCGTACCAGAGCGGGAATCATTGCCAGATAATAGGAAGTTACCGGGAAATTACGCTGAATAAAAAAGACAACCACGTTCACGGCGATAAGGCCGTAGATAAAACGGCCAAAAGTATAGGGTATGCGCATACCTTTATTTTACTCTATTTTTAAAAGGGTGTGTACATTACACAGGAAGAAAGGGTATATTAGGGGAATGTATAGATACGGTTTTGATATGTATTACCTTGTATTGGTTGTACCCGCGTTCCTTCTTTCCCTGTGGGCGCAGTTCAAGGTAAAGTCTACGTTTTCGCGGTATTCGCAGATACGCTGTTCCCGGGGTCTTACCGGAGCCGCCGCCGCGAAGCTGTTAATGGACGCGGGCAATGTGTCCAATGTGCGCATTGAAAGGGTAGCCGGTTCCCTTACCGATCACTACGATCCGGGGAACCGGGTTTTGCGGCTTTCGGATCCGGTGTTCGCCTCCGATTCGGTGGCGGCGGTCGGGGTGGCCGCCCATGAAACAGGCCACGCCATTCAACACGCGCGCCATTACGGACCGCTTGCGCTTCGCAGCACCCTGGTTCCGGCGGCGAATATTGGCAGCAGCATGGGCCCGTGGATTGCCATCGCGGGAATATTCCTTTCGTTTCCGCTGCTCACTACGGTTGGTATATTGCTTTTTACCGGCGCGGTCGCCTTTTATCTGATCACGCTGCCGGTCGAAATAAACGCGTCAAGACGGGCCCTGGCCGCGCTGCGCGGCGCCGGTGTCATGACCGAGGATGAATTAAAAGGCGTGCGGAATGTGTTAAGCGCCGCCGCAATGACCTACATCGCGTCGGCCCTGGTGGCGCTCATGAGCCTTATACGCCTTTTACTGCTTTCACGGAGGCGCCGCTAATGCGCGTTTCCAGTTTTAGCCGGGGTATTAAACTTGCCCCCCGCAAAGGCGCCACCGAAGGAAAGCCGGTAGAACCTGTTCCGCCCCTCCGCCAGGTGGTCATTCCCATTAATCAGCATTTTGGCGCGCCAAACACGGCGGTGGTCAACGTGGGCGATGTGGTTGCGCGCGGCCAGGTAATAGCGGCGTCCGCCGCCGCCATGACGGTTCCCGTGCACGCATCGCTTTCCGGCACGGTAAAAAAAATTGAGCCGCGCGTCCAGTCAAACAACAGCGCAGGCCTGTGTATCACCATCGAAGCGGACGAAGCGCAGGGCGAAACCTTGTGTATGCCGGCCTTTGACGATCCGTTTTCGGTTCCCAAAGACAAAGCGCTGGCGCGGATTCGCGACGCGGGAATTATCGGAATGGGCGGCGCGGGTTTTCCCGCCCATATTAAACTTAATCCGCCGCCCGAAAAGCGGGTGGATTTAATCATCGCGGACGGCGCGGAGTGCGAGCCCTACCTTACCACAGACGAAGCGGTAATGCGCGAAAAGCCCGATCTGTTAATAACCGGACTTGCGATCTGCATGCACATAACCGGTGTTACCAGCGCGATTATCGGCATGGAAGACAACAAGCGCTCCCTTGTTCCGCTTATCGAACAGGCGGTAAACCAAAACAGCCTGGTTAAAAAGGCCGCGCTTAACATTAGTATAGGTCTTTGCCGCACCCGCTATCCCCAGGGCGGCGAAAAAATGCTTATTAAAGCGCTGGCAAAACGCGAAGTTCCCTCGAACGGCCTTCCCATGGACGCCCGCTGTATTGTGCAGAATGTAGGCTCGCTTGTCGCGATTGCCGAGGCGTTCACCCTGGGAAAGCCGCTTATCGACCGCGACCTTACGGTTTCAGGCGGCGCGTGTAAAACGCCAAAAAACATACGCGCCCCCATCGGGGCCATACTTTCGGAGCTGCCAAAGGAATTTATGCATATTGATTATGATCATCTGCGCAAGGTAATCTATGGCGGACCCATGATGGGGGTCGCCGTGTCCGGCGCGGATATTCCCATTCAAAAAAACACCAGCGGTATTCTCCTTATGACGGCGGCGGAAACGCTTGCCGGCGAAGAAGGAACCTGTATCCGCTGCGCCCGCTGTATACGCAATTGCGCGTGCCGCCTTTCTCCGGTGATCATAAACAACGCGCTCGAAGCGGAAGATCTTGACGAAGCGGTGCGGGCTGGACTTATGGATTGCATTGAGTGCGGCAGTTGTTCCTGGGTGTGTCCGGCGCGTATAAAACTGGTACAGCGCTTTAGGGTCGGTAAACTGCGGCTTCGGGCGGCCAGGGCAAAAACGCCGGGGAAGGTGTAAGATGATGCCGCTCTATTTGGGATCAAGTCCCCACACCGGAACACATACACGCGTTCACACGATTATGCTTCATGTGATCATAGCGCTTTTGCCGGCGTCGGTATTTGGCGTGGCGCTCTACGGACTGCCCGCTCTTGCCGCAATACTTGTTTCGGTTGCCGCCGCGTCGGCGGGAGAAGCGCTCTTTCGCGCGGTTACGAGACAGGAAAACCGCACAAAGGATCTTTCGGCGGTAATTACGGGCCTTCTTTTGGCGCTTATTGTTCCGCCGTCCACGCCGCTGTGGATGCTCGCGCTGGGATCGCTGTTTGCCGTTGTTGTCGCCAAGGAATTTTTTGGCGGATTGGGATCGAATGTTTTTAATCCCGCGCTTTCGGGCAGAGCCTTTCTTATTATGAGTTTTCCCCCGGCGCTGGTAAATTGGACCATGCCGTTCGTTGACGCGGTATCCGCCGCAACCCCGCTGGGCATTGCCCCCGGGGCGGCGCGGGAACACATTGCCGCCGTGGGCAGATCGCTTTTTGAAGCGGGCCTGTCACATTCCGGCGGATACTGGGACACAATCAGGACACTGTTGGTAGGAAGCCGCGCGGGGAGCACGGGGGAATCTTCCATAATCTGCATACTTGCCGGATTTATCTATCTGCTTGTCTTTAAAGTGATTGACTGGCGCGCGCCGTGCGCAATGATAGCGTCGGCCTTTGTGCTGACGTTTTTGCTGGGCGGCGATCCGCTCTTTGGCATACTTTCGGGCGGCATTGTTTTTGGCGCGGTATTTATGGCGACCGATTACACCAGCGCGCCGCTTACCGCAAAGGGAAAACTTGTTTTTGGCTGCGGCGCGGGAATTATTACCGTGTTGATCCGCAAATGGGGGAGCTTTCCCGAAGGGGTTACCTACGGTATTTTAATGATGAATGCCGTAACGCCGTTCCTTAACCGGCTGCTGCAAAAAAAATACGGCGCGCCAAAAAAAACAAAAGCGGTATCCGCCGGGGCAAAGGAGCAGGCAAAATGAAGATGATGGATGCGTTTAAACTGGGGTCCGTTCTTACAGTATACGCGGTGGCGGCCTGTGTTGGTTTGGCGTTTGTCTATGCGGGAACCGAGAAAATCATCGAAGAGCGCGCGGCCGCCGATCTAAAAGAGGCAATCGCCGGGCTCTTTCCCGATTCCGATCAATTTGACGATATTAGCGGCGGCATAAAAAGTGTTTCGCCGTCTGTTTCGTTTGAAAGCGCGTACGCGGTTAAAAAAGACGGCGCCATTGTAGGCGTGGCGCTCCAGGCGGTTACCGGAAGTTACGGCGGCGCCATAGCGGTGCTGACCGGGGTAAAGGCGCAGGGAACGATCAGCCGTATACGCGTTATGCGGCATTCCGATACTCCGGGGCTTGGCGCCAATGCGGCAAAATCCGCTTTCTATGTTGACAGGTCCAGGGGAATTACCTTTGCCGGACAGTTCGAAGGTAAAAAGGTAAGCGACTCGTTTACCGCAAAACAGGATGTTGCCGCGATAAGCGCCGCGACAATAACCAGCAGCGCGGTTGCGCTTGCGGTAAAGACGGCGGGTGAATCGGCGCTTGTCTGGCTAAAAGAAAACGGAGAAAACGGGGGAACAAATTGAAATACTGGCGCATCTTTACCAACGGCCTTGTCCGCGAAAATCCGCTGCTTATGCTCATGATTGGTTTGTGTTCTTCGCTTGCGGTAACAACCGAAGTCGCCAACGGCATTGGTATGGGATTGTCCATGACCTTTGTGCTGCTCATGTCGGAAATCGTAATCAGCCTGTTTCGAAAACTCATTCCTTCGTCAATACGCATTCCTGTTTTTATTATTGTCATTGCCAGTTTTACCACCGTTATCGATTATCTGCTTAAGGCGTATTTTCCCGCTCTTTCAAAATCGATGGGCGTATTTATTCCGCTTATCGTGGTAAACTGTATCATTATGGGCCGTGTTGAATCGTTCGCGTCGCGGAATCCGCCGGACCATGTAATTCCCGATGCGTTGGGCATGGGCCTGGGTTACACCTGGGTGCTTACCGGAATTTCGCTGATACGCGAACTTTTGGGGAACGGGACTATTTTGGGAAACGAAGTACTGTCACCACTAATCAGCCGCCTTTCGGGGGGCGGCTATGTGCCAATTTTATTTTTTTCGCTTCCCCCCGGCGGCTTTTTTATCTTTGCGTTTTTTATCGCCATGAATCTGGCGGTAAAAAAACGCCTGGGCAGCCCGCAAAAGGGCTGCGCCGCCGGCTGTGAAGCATGCGAAGAAAAAGGAGACAACATGAATCCAACGGGCATAACAGGGGGGCTTTCTTCGTGAATTTGGGCAAAATATTTATCGCCGCCTTTTTAATTGATAATGTAATCCTCATGCGCTTTCTTGCGCTGTGCCCGTTTATCGGCATGAGTACCGATGAAGACAAATCAACCGGTATGGGCCTGGCGGTTACCTTTGTTACGGTGCTTGCCACCGCGGTAACCTGGCCCCTTTACCGCTTTGTTTTGTCGCGGGACGGAGTGTTCAGCAGGGTGCTTCCCAACGGGCTGGAATTTCTTCAATTGCTTGTATTTATTCTGGTAATAGCGGCGCTGGTACAGCTGGTTGAATTTTTTCTTAAAAAGGCAATGCCGTCTTTGTATAAATCAATGGGAATATATTTGGCGCTTATAACGACAAACTGCGCAATTCTTGCGGTTACGCTTGATGTGTGGATAAAGCAATACGGTTTTATCGAGTCGCTTGTGTATGCGGCGGGCGTGGCGCTGGGTTTTCTGCTGTCGCTTCTGCTTCTTGCCGGCATTCGCCGCCGAATCAGGACAAGCCCCATTCCCGCCTTTTTAAAAGGAACGCCGATTCTTTTTGTTACTGCCGCGCTCCTGTCAATGGCATTTGCGGGATTCAACGGCCTGGTAAAATAGGAGCCAGAAATGATCATTGTAATTACCGCCGCTTTTGCCGCGCTGCTTGCTTTTATTTTGGGACTGGCGCTTGGCCTGTTTAAAGAAATCTTTTATGTAGAAGAAGATCCCCTTACCGGACGCCTTCGCGAAGCCCTGCCGGGCGCAAACTGCGGCGGCTGCGGTTTTCCCGGCTGTGACGGCTATGCCGCCGCCGTTGCCGGGGGCGCGGACATTACCCGCTGTGCCGCCGGCGGCAAAGCGACCGCCGGCGCGCTGGCGGCGATAATGGGCGTAGCCGCCGCCGAGGTAACGCCGATGGTGTCGGTACGCTGCTGCCTGGGCGGAAAGGATGTAGCCCTTCCCAAGGGAATTTATACCGGCATTAAAACCTGCCACGGCGCAAAGCTTGCCGGCGGCGTCAAACTCTGCACCTATGGCTGTATCGGTTTTGGCGACTGCGTGGGCGTGTGCAAGTTTGGCGCCCTCTCAATGGGCGGTGACATGCTTCCCCATGTGGACAGAACCAAATGTACCGGCTGTAAAATCTGCGCCGCCGAATGCCCCCAGGGAATTTTACGGGTAATTCCCGGTGGAAAAAAAATCACGCTTACCCTGTGTTCCAACCGCAATCCCGTACGTTCCGCCATACGAAAAACCTGCCGGGTCGGCTGTATCAAATGCGGCATCTGCGTCAAAAACTGTCCCGAACAGTGCATTGTTTTGGATAACGGCATCCCCGTAATCGATTACGCGCGCTGTACCAACTGCGGCGTCTGCGAATCAAAGTGCCCCACTCACGTAATTCGCTGCCTTGAGGCGGAACTGACGGTTGGCCCCTAAAGAGAATTCACCACGAACCCCGCTAACATCACAAATGAAAAACGGAATTCTGCAAAAAGTTCGTGACGGTTCGCGTCCGGTTCCGGTTTCGGTTCCTCGTTCGTGTCGTCCGTGTCCGGTTCCTCCTCGTTAGTGAGGTCGGTGGTTAAAATACGAACTGCCCGCTGCCCGCAGGGTTCTTGCGGGGGCTGGTAATTATTTCCGCCAGGTGATACCATTTGCCCTATCTATTGGAGGTGGATATGGCAGTACCGGCATTTTTTGAAAACAATGATTACTTTATCGACGAAAAGGTAGCTTTTTTAAAGTTTACCAACACGTACCGGGTATACAGCCCGAACGGCGAGCAAATCGGCACCATTCAGGAAACCATGCACGGCATCCTTAAGGTGTTAAGCCTTTTTATAAACAAGTCGTTTTTTCCGTTTAAACTTGATGTTTTGGATACCACCGGCAGGGTATTGGCAATGATTAAGCGCGGCTGGACCTTTTTTATGTCAAAGATACAGGTGCTCGACGAGACAGGCGCGGTTATCGCCCATATCAGGCAGCAGTTTAAATTCTTTAAACCGACCTTTCACATTCTTGACACAAACGAACAGCCCATCGCTTCGATTAGCGGCGACTGGAAGGCGTGGAATTTTGCCATCACTTCAAATGAGGGCAAACAGATTGGAACCATTACCAAAAAGTGGAACGGCATCCTTAAAGAAGCGTTTACCACGGCAGATAAATACATCGTGTCAATCGACAAAGATATTGCGGAAGACGATGGAAAAACCGCCATTGTAGCGACCGCAATTACCATTGACATGGTTTTAAAGGAATCAAAATAGTTCCGGGAGCATAAATGAAAAAAACATTTGTTTTTTTCGTCCTGTTATCCGCCTCGTTTCCGCTGTTTGCCCAGGGGGTCCGCCCCGACACGCTGGAAGTTGACAGCCGCCTAAAACGTGTTCCGGTTACCGGCGAGCTCTGGATTGCGCGGACAATTCACGAAAAGGACGAGGATTGGTTTAGTTTTACCGCGCCCGCAAACGCAATTATGATTGCCGAAACAGAAGGCAGCCTTGACACGGTAATGGCGCTTTTTGACGGTGTGTCGCGCGTAGAAATAAACGATGACGTTGATGAAAGCGGAAACTCGCAGATACGGTATCCTGTTGAACAGGGAGTTACCTACACGGTGCTGGTGTACGGCTACGATCATGAAAAAACCGGCGCGTACCGTTTTCGGATCCGCATGGAAGAAGACGTTACGGAACCCAACGATACCATGCAGACGGCGTATACCGTAAAAATTGACGAAAAAGCAACCGGATACATTTATCCGGCGGGTGATGAAGACTGGTATGCGCTTGCGGTCCAGACC
>JAIRYT010000029.1 GCA_031267675.1 Treponema sp.
TGCGCAGCTTGCGAATTTATTCGCTGGGAGGAGATTTGACCTAAAGGTCAATCCGCGCAAGCTGCCGCGCAGCTTGCGAATTTGTCTGCTGGGCAGCCAGGGCTGCTGACCTAAAGGTCAATCCGCGCCAAGCTGCTGCGCGGCTTGCGAATTTATTCGCCGGGCAGCCGGGGCTGCTGACCTAAAGGTCAAGCCGCGCCAAGCTGCTGCGCAGCTTGCGAATTTATTCGCTGGGAGGAGATTTGACCTAAAGGTCAATCCGCGCAAGCTGCCGCGCGGCTTGCGAATTTATTCGCCGGGCAGCCGGGGCTGCTGATCTGAAGGTCAATCCGCGCCAAGCTGCCGCGCGGCTTGCGAATTTGTCTGCTGGGCAGCCGGGGCTGCCGACCTGAAGCTTGAAAATACTGTCGTTTTAGCCGATAAATAGGTAATGAGTGGAATTATTCCCATACTTGCCGCTGTTCTGGTGCTTGGCGCGGGCGCGATGCTCGTCTTTTCCCTTTCGGGGCGTTCAAGGTCTATCAGGGTCAAGGGCCGGGACGCTATCGTAAAGGAAGCAACGCGTAAGCTTGCCCAGAATTCCCGCGATCCGGCGGCGTTATTGGCACTGGCCGACATTTACTTTCAGGAACAAAATTGGGAGCCCGCCTACCGGACCTACGAAACCCTTGCCGAACTGCTTACGGTTCATCCGTCGCTGGATGAATTTTTGGTTAATCAGCGCTGCGGGATTTCCGCGATAAAACTAAACCAGTACAACGAGGCGTTTAAATCGCTGAGCGCCGCAAGGGTAATCCGGAACGATGATTTTGAAGTAAACTATAATCTGGGCTATCTTGAGTTTCAGCGTAAAAATTACGAACGGGCCATTCAGTTCTACCAAAAGGCGCGGCTTAAAGACCCCGAGCATGCTCCTACCCTGAACGGACTGGGACATTCACTCTTTAAAATAAAAAAGTATAAAGAGGCGCTGATGTTTATCCGCAAGGCGATTGAACAGGCGCCCGACGACAAGGAGTCGCTGTACACGCTGGCGGAATGCTACTTTGAGGCAAACCAGACCGAGCAGGCGCTCAAAATATTCGCCCATCTGCGGGCCGATCCGGTAATGGGTCCGAACGCCTGCCTTTTTTCGGGTACGATCAACAGCAATATTCATCAATACGACAAGGCAATTGAAGATTTTGAAATCGGCCTTAAGCATCAAAATATAAAAAGCGCGGTGCTTATTGAACTTAAATACCGGCTTGCAAACGCCTATCTGCGGCAGCAGGAAATCGGCAAGGCAATATCCCTGCTGCGCGATGTTCAGAATTTAAATCCGTCATACAAAGATACGGCGGCGCTTATTTCGCGGTTTCAGGAACTTAACTCAAACCGCAATTTGCAGATCTATTTAATGGCCCCCCAGGCGGATTTTATCGCCCTGTGCCGTAAAATTGTAATGGGGTATTTCCAGCGCGCCAAGGTTAAAATTACCAATATTTCGGTAAATAAAAACGAATGGGCGGATCTGTTGGCCGAAGTCGACACCGCCCGGTGGTCCGATGTGGTAATGTTTCGCTTTGTCAGATCGCAGGGGGCCATAGGCGAACTTGTCGTACGGGATTTTCATTCACATTTAAAAGAAGTCAAGGCGGGCAAGGGAATATGCGTTACCTCCGGAGGCTTTTCGGCGGAAGCGCGGCGCTTTACCGAAGCCCGCCTTATCGACCTTATTGACAAAGATAAACTTGGCGCGATTCTTGACACGGTAGATACCGCCAAAGCAGGCTCCTGATTATTTTTGATCAGGATAAAAGAATCCGTTCTTCCAGTTAAAGCGCGTCGTATTTGAAAGCGGCTGGGCGTTTTGCGCCGCAGTCATTACTTCTTTGTAGAGCTTTTTTTTGAGCGGGAATGAACCGTCAAAAGAACCGCCGGAAAAATCAAGAATAAAACGGCGAAAGCCCGCTTCTTCCAAAAACGGCCGTTTGTCAATAATCGAAAAAGGTTTTTCGGGAATTACCACGCTGCGTTTTCCGCCAATGAGCATAAACTGTTCGTCCCGGCTGTCGCTAAAGCGCGAAAAGGAATAACGGCTGCGCAGGTCGGCGCGGATACGATACAGCGGCGGCCAGGCAAAAAGCGTAACCAAAAAACGCGAACGAAGGCGCGGAGCCGCTGTTTTTTCAAGGTTCTGCCGGTTGTTTTCCAGCGGACTTACCAGCGCGTCGGCGCCAAGCGCGGCGATAAAGGCTGCTGACCACGGGTTAAACCCGTAAAGCCAGGGGCCGCCGATAAGCATGCGTTTGCCGCGGTTTCGCGCAAAGAACGAAAAGTGCGCGGGATTATTCAGCATAAAGCGCGTATAGCCCGCCTTTTCAAGATCGGGAATGGTTTCCGCCAAAAACGCTTCGTCTTCCGGCGAAAAAAACGGGTCAAGATTTAGAATACAGCTCTCTGCCCCAAACGGCAGTTTGTTTTCCAGCAGCGCCTTTGCCGTTTTTTGATTTACCGGAAGAATTACCGCCCTGGGCCGGATTGACTGAACCATGAACAGGTCTTCTGCCGAAGAAACGGCGACATAGAAGCCTTCGGGCAGTTTTGCCGAATGGGTTGAACCTGGGCCGGTAACCGGCGGCGGGGCGCGGTCGTGTCCCGGCTGCCGTTTAGTATAGCCTGCCGGGCCTATCAACTGCGGATAGCGTTTTGTCATTGCCCGCGTCTGAATTAAATAAACATGGTCGCCGATTCCAAATTCTTCGGGCGCGGAAATCCAGCGGTCTTCGGCGAACACCAATTTATGGGAAAGCCGCAGGCTGTCATCGGCCTTATGAAAACGGACCGAATCGCCCTTTACCGTTTTATGCGGCGCTAATTCCTGATCGCGCGAGCCAAGTTTAACGCGGTATGCCGCTCCTGTTCCCTTTACCGCGCTTATTGTTCCCAGCGAAATACCCGTACCGCTGTCCTGTTCCGGCCGCAGCCAGGAAAAGTCCTTTTCAACGTTATTTTCAACGTTATTTTTATCAGCATTTTTATCTTCAGCGGCGGAATCGCCGGGGTATCTATCCGGCAAATTATATTTTACGCCGGCAAGGTATTCTGTTTTGGGGCGGGCAAAATCGTTTTGTAATGATTTTTGCGCTTCTTCAAGAGCGTGGTGACGCGCCTGGTCGCTGCCTTCAAGGCTGTCGATAACGCGGCGGTACGCGGAAACAACACAGCCGACATATTCGGCGCTCTTCATTCTGCCTTCAATTTTAAACGATTTGACACCCGCGTTTTTAAGATCGGGAATCCGCGAAATCAGCGAAAGATCGCCGGGGCTAAAAAAATAGCCTGTTTCCGGGTCTTCTTCGCCGGTGTGATAAAGGCGGCGGCAGGCCTGGGTGCATAATCCCCGGTTGGCGGATTTTCCGCCAAGGTAACTGGAAAAAAGGCACAGGCCCGAAACGCATACGCACAACGCGCCGTGCACAAAGACTTCCAGTTCTACATTGGTGCCGTCCGCGATGCGGTGAATTTCTTCCAGGCTTAATTCGCGGGCAAGCACGGCGCGCGACAGGCCGAATTTGGAAAGACAGTTTGCTCCCCGCGCGCTGGCGATATTCATCTGCGTTGACGCGTGCAGCTTAAGCGCGGGGAACTCCCTGGCCATCATAATGACGCCGTAATCCTGGACAATGACCGCGTCGGGGCCTGTCTGCGAAAGATACTTGAGCAGCTGGTACATGCGGTCCGCTTCCCGCGCTTCAAACACCGTGTTTACCGTTACATAGACCCGGCGGTTCATGCGGTGAAGCGCGCGCAGGGCGCTTTCAAATTGCGAGTAGCTAAAATTGGCGCTTCGCAGGCGCGCGTTAAAATCCTTTAGTCCCAGATACACCGCGTCTGCGCCGCTTGCGACTGCCGCGTCAAGGGCTTCGGGGCTGCCGGCCGGCGCCAAAAGTTCGGGATTCATATTATGTAACGGCGACCAATTCGTAGGTTCCGGAACCCAAACCTATCTTTTCGCCGTGTTCGATTTGATCCTGCCAGCGGGTAGAAGGAAAAATGTCGGCAAGGTGATCCTCGCCGCCGCCTTCGATTTTATGATTCCGCTCGCGTTCGCCAAGTATGCTGCTTAGTATCGGCGGGGCCTGGTTTACCGCGTCGATACAGGCCCTGTCAAGGGCGACCGGATCAAAGGACGCGAAGATTCCGATATCCGGAACAATGGGCGCGTCGCTTTCGTTATGACAGTCGCAGTAGGGCGAAACCTGATTTACCACATTGATATGAAAATTGGGCCGGCCGTCTACAACCGCTTTCGCGTATTCGGCGATTTTACAGTTTAGATCGTGGTTGTTTCCAAAGTTACAATTTTCGATGGCCTGGAAATTACACGCGCCGATACAGCGGCCGCAGCCGGCGCATTTTGCGTGATCAATAAACGCCTTTTTGCCGGTAACGGTAATCGCGTTTTCGTTGCAGAATTTGGTGCAGACCGCGCATCCGGTACAAATATCCTGGTGAACTTCCGGCTTGCCGTCGCTGTGCATGTGCATTTTTCCGGCGCGGCTTCCCGAACCCATGCCAAGATTTTTTAGCGCTCCGCCAAAACCGGTATTTTCGTGGCCCTTAAAATGATTCAGCGAAAGAATAATGTCGGCATCCATGATCGCCCGCCCGATCTTCGCGCTCTTGCAGTATTCGCCGCCGCGAACGGGTACTTCGACATCATCGGTGCCTTTAAGTCCGTCGGCAATAATATTGTGACAGCCCGTTGACAGGGGCGAATAACCGTTTCCGTAGGCGGCGTCCATGTGCGCCAGGGCGTTATTCCGGCTTCCGACATACAGGGTATTACAGTCGGTAAGGAACGGTTTGCCGCCAAGCGCCTTAATTTTATCTACTACTACTTTTGCAAAGTTGGGCCGTAAAAACGCAAGGTTCCCCGGCTCGCCAAAGTGAATTTTAACCGCCGTATACTTTTGCGTAAAATCGATTTGCGCGATGCCGGCCTTGTCCAAAAGACGCTCCATTTTTGAAAGCAGGCTTTCGCCCAGCTTTGTCCGCATGTTGGTAAAAAAAACGTTTGCCATGTTGTTTCTCCAGATTTTTTTTGCAGCCGTAAAAGTTTGATCTTAGGCCAATTTTACTTTTGTCGCGATTTTTGCCCAGGTGTCCCGCAGTCCCACTGTTTTGTTAAATACCGGAACGCTTTGATCTTCGCCGGACATAATGGAAGGGCAGTCTTTTACAAAGTACCCAAGCCGTTCAAATTGAAAGCGTTCGCCCGCCTTTGCCTCTGCCAGACACGCTTCGCCCCGCGCGCCGGAAATTAGTTTAAGGGAATCGGGGTTAAGGCCGGCGGTGTAATCTTCTTTTGGCGCGTCCATTGGTTTTTCCGCCAAAAATAAATGATCGTATACCCGTACTTCGAGGGGGACGGCGTTAGACGCAAAAACCCAGTGTATTGTTCCCTTTACCCGGCGGTTGTCGGGCGCGTTGCCGCCCCTGGTCGCCGGATCGAATGTACAATGCACGGCGCTTATATTACCGGCGCTGTCTTTATCGCAGCCGGTACAGGTGACAATGTACGCATAGCGCAGCCGTACGGCGTTCCCGGGAAAAAGCCTAAAATATTTTGGCGGCGGGTTTTCCGCAAAATCATCGGCTTCTATCCATAATTCTTTTCCAAAACGAATTGTCCGCGTTCCCGCGTTTTCGTCTTCGGGATTATTTACCGCTTCAAGGTTTTCGGTTTTTCCTTCTTCCCAATTGTCAACGATAAGTTTTAGCGGTTTAAGGACGGCCATGACGCGGCGGCTGGTTTTGTTTAAATCTTCGCGCAGGCAGTATTCAAGAAACGCGATGTCGACCGTGCTGCCTGTTTTGGCAATGCCGATCTGCGAAATAAACGAACGAAGGGCTGCCGGCGTATACCCCCTTCGGCGAAGGCCCGCAAGCGTCGGCATGCGCGGATCGTCCCAGCCGGAAACATGCTTTTCCTGAACCAGGCGCAGTAAATGACGCTTGCTTAAAACAGTGTATGTCAGGTTAAGGCGCGCAAATTCAATCTGCCGCGAGGGGAACACTTCCGCTTCGCGGATAAACCAGTCGTACAGCGGCCGGTGTATTTCGTATTCCAGCGAACACAGTGAATGGGTAATGCCTTCTTTTGCGTCGGAAAGCGGATGGGCAAAATCGTACATGGGATAGATGCACCAGTCGTTGCCGGTGCGGTAATGGGTTTCGCGGCGTATACGGTACATAACCGGATCGCGTAAAAGCAGGTTGGGGCTGGCCATGTCAATTTTCGCGCGCAGGGTTTTTGCGCCGTCGGCAAATTTACCGCCGCGCATCTGCGACAAAAGAAGCAGGTTTTCTTCTATGCCGCGGTCCCTAAAGGGGCTGTTCCGTCCGGGGGGAGTCTCGGTAATGTTGTTTTTGTCGGGGACGGCTGTTCCCCGGTAATCGCTGATTTCTTCGTCAGAAAGATCGTCCACATAGGCATGGCCTTTTTTTACAATCCGTACCGCAAGATCGTAAAGATATTCGTAATAGTCGCTTGCATAGTATTCGCGGTCTTCCCAGTTAAAACCAAGCCAGGCAATATCGCGCCTGATTGCTTCGACATACGAGATATCTTCTTTTTCGGGGTTTGTGTCGTCAAAACGCAGATTACATGTTCCGCCAAAACGTTCCGCCATGATAAAGTCGACCATGAGCGCTTTACAGTGACCAATGTGAAGCCAGCCGTTCGGTTCCGGCGGAAAACGGGTGCGCACCGACGCATAGCGGCCGGATGCGAGATCCGCCTTGATAAATTCGCTGATAAAATCGGCGCTTTCTTCTGTTTCGGACCCGTCCGGCTGTGTTTTATTGTTTATTGTTTCCATACCAACGTTCCCATAGTACCGTAAAATTCATTTTTGGTGAATGCTCAAGTGAATAAAATTTTTTAAAAATCGGTAAGATAGCATATTCCAAGAAGCAGGATCGCCTTTAATGTTTCATTGTCCAGCGAAGCCGTTGACAAAAAACGCTCCAGGCGCCCGGCATACCACCAAAAGAGCCCCATCTGGCCGTCTATGCGAAACGCGTATTCAAAAAAATCATCTTTGCGGCTTTGCTCCCCAAAAAGGAGCCAGGCCAGTTCTTCCAGTATTTGGGCGAATTCCTCAAGCGCCTTGTGATAATTTAATTTTTCGATAAGGTCGATCAGGCGGGGGACGCGGTCTTTAAGCCGGTCCTTGCGGTCTTCGCCCGACTTTTCGACCCAGGTTTTTTGGATAAGCAGATATAAATTATTTTTAAAATAGGCCAGGAACTGGCCCTGTTCCTTCGCGGCGATACATTTACGATAGTCCGAATCGATCCCCAACTCGGAGGCAAAGGCCGCGACTTCCTTGGTCGTTACCTGGGATGCGGAAAAGAGCAGCTCCGCACTCCGC
Source organism: Treponema sp. (assembly GCA_031267675.1). Lineage (GTDB taxonomy): Bacteria > Spirochaetota > Spirochaetia > Treponematales > Breznakiellaceae > JAIRYT01. The sequence goes on from JAIRYT010000029.1 coordinate 7,425, forward strand.
TTAAATTCCTTCGGCACCCCCCTCACACAATGTGAACAACTGAGCATGCCTTAACAATGCGGAATTGGCGGCTGAGTGTCAAGTATCCCGCGCGGGCATTGACGCGGATGAGCCTTTCGGTCACGCTAATGGGGTGACTGATGACGTAACCGGAGGCAGGGATTTTTATTCGATTCTCTATTCGTATGCTCGAAAGAACGAATCTCCCTGGGTTATCGTAGACGATTTTATTCCCTTTCTGGAAAAGTACGCCGGGCGGATGAGTGAAGAACGCGAATGGAAATACTGGAGCGAGGAAACCGGCGCGCGCGTATGGAAGGGCCTTAATCACCTTGGCGACGAGGGCAAAGTAAGCCTTACTGTCGGAGACGACGGAAACCGCGCGTACCTTACGCTTTACTATGCCGAGCAGGTCCGCGAAGGGTACCGGAACGCTGATAACGAAGCCAGTATGCCCTTTCCCGACGGGATATCCCTTAAGCTGGTTGCGCCCCGGGAACAGATTAAACCCCTTGATGTGCGCATAGATCTTGCCGTCTTTTTGGAGGAGCCGCAAAAAACACCGCTGCCCATTATCAAACTGGTTTTTCCGGATGGATTTGGCGAGGCGCTGGTACTGGCGCAGATGATTCCCGGCACGCTTATGGAATTTGCCCTTATCAAGATACGCAATTATCTGCGCCGGACGGGAAACCGCGAGTATATTCAACACAAGCTGGAACCCCGTTTTGTCGCCAGAGAGGAACATCTGCGGGAAATAATGGAAAAGGCGGTAACCCGGCCGTATGATTGTTACAGGGATATACAAAGCGGTTCAGAAAACGTGTTTTATTTTTGGGCGTATTTTTGTAATCTGGTTCGTATCGATTATGCCAAAAAAACAGAATTACTGGCCGAAGAAACAGGCGTCGTGCAGGCGGTCTATATTATCGAAGTATGCAACAGCTATTTTAAGGCAAAAATCGCCAAAGAAAAGGAGATTAAACTTGCCTTTCACAATTTTGAACTTGAGATGGAAAAGCAGCCTTATTATTTTTCGAAAGAAGCAATTTCGAAATTCAGGGATAACAAGGGAGTGCCTTTGCTGGGGCAGTACACCCAGGACGGGCTTGACGCCTATATTAAAAAACGGGCCGCCGAACCGCTTTCGCCAAATGAACTGCCCGATTTGCTTTATTTTAAAACCGGCGACGGCGCTTCGTGGCTTGTTAAAAAAAACAGGGTCTTAAACCTGTGCGCGCGGCTCTTTGTCGAAAGCCGCAAGGTGGTAATAAAAAGTATTTCCAAACGCTGGAAAAAATTCCTTAAGGAATTTGAAAAAGAGGCGGCAATGGAAAACGACCGTGATTTTGAACGGCTTATTATCCGCAATGTCGACGAGTACGCGCCCGTGCTTGGCGCTCTTTTAAAAGATCCAAAACTCTATCTGGTGCACGAAGAAATGCGCGACAGTCTGCCTTCGTCAACCCGCCTTTTTGACAAGACCGAACTTCTTCCGCTGCGCACCCTTCTTATGATAAAACGAAAAGAGCTTTTAAGCGACATTAAGCTGCTTATGCCGTTCTGGTATACGATTCCCCTTATCAGCGGCATAGTCGCGTTCTTTAAGAATCTGGGAAAGAAGGCAAAAAAAGCCGAGGCCGCTGAAAAGCCGGAAGCGGGTTTTGATCCGGCCGCCGAGCTTGCCGGAGCCGCCCGCGAGATACAGGCAAAACTGGTTCCTCCGGGGCACACCCTGAACAGCTACCTGGACGAGCTTGTTCTGCGCTGGGGACGCGTAATAGATCGAAAGGCCATGCAAAATTTGGTAGACGACGTAAACGCCTTTGTGCGCGACCGCTTTAAACAAATGCTTCGCTTCCAGCGAAAGACTTCGGTGAACCGTGATTCGCTGGACAAAATAACCGGCGCCATTTTAGACGGTTCGCAGAATCTGCGAAAATTGCCCGATCAGAACGCGCTTTATCTGTACATCAAGCTTTATCTGGTTAAATTGCTGCTAAAAACGCCGGGCTGCCCGGAATTGGCGGCAGCCCCGAACGTTATTGTTTAAAAGACCGCTTCGGCCAGTTGGATATCTTCGTACTCATGCGGCGCTTGACTGGACTGCCGGGCGGCCTCGTGGATGTCGCTTATCACCGAGGTTTCGGTAGTATGCGCCTCGTTTGCTTTAAATTCCGGCCTGAATTCAACATGCTCGGCGACAATGCTGACCCGGTTACGGGCCTTCCCTTCAGGATCGCTCCAGCGATCCTGCTTAAGACGGCCCACCACGCGGACCCCTCTGCCTTTGTGGCCCAGGTTGTAGCAGTTTTCGGCCAGCTTTGACCAGGTTTCCACGTCAAAAAAACCGACTTCTTTTTCGAAACCTGAATCCTGTTTAAAAAACCGGTTGGAGGCAATTGTAAAGGTACAGAGCGGTGTTCCTTTGGGAGTAGATTTAAGCTGCGGATCCCGTACCAGATTGCCTTCGATAAGAATAGAGTTGAGGTTGTTCATTATGCCTCCGTTTCACTGCCGGCGGCAGGTGAAACATAAAGTTACGGCTGCGCCAGGGCCGCCGTGCGAAGCGCGGGATTTAGCCGGACGTAAATAAGCCGGAAACCCTGTCCGCCCCACACAGATATGAGGGTATAAACGCTGTTTTTGCTTTAGTCTTTTTGGAAATTTTTTATAAAAACCGCATTTTGCGCGGATTTTCGGCACACCCGGTCAATCGCATCGGTCCTACGAACTTTATCAAAAAAGGATGCGCCAGGAGAAGAATCTGTGGCTCCTAAAGAAACTACTTCTTCGGCTTTTTCAACGGTAAAGAAACTTAAGCGGTCGCGCTACATGCCGCGCGGGGTTCCCAGGATCTCCGCCCAGACAACCGCCTGCTGCAGCGGCGCAAGATGCGCCAGCCTGTCCGGAGCGGCAGTTTCGGGCGCGACCGCATCTGTTTTTTCGGGGGTGACATCCTGGTTTTTTGGCGCGGTATATTTTACCGGGGATTTTTTCGTTACCACCGGCGTCGACGGCCATATAACCCGTTCGGCGCTTTGTTTTAAAAGCGGCCTGGCCGGCGGAATATGGACAAGGGTGTCTTCGGTCAGCGCGCCGGCATACGAGGGATTCGCGCGGGCCTCGTTTATTTTTTTTACCAGTTCGGTATTGGCGGCGCGCCTTTTCTCCTGCTCCCGCTTTTTTGCGCCGGAACCAAGAATGCGGGCGGCAATGATAAACGCTATCGGAATGAGATATACAAGATTATTTATTACCGAATCTTCCACTGCCGCCGCCTCCTTTTGTTATTTTGTCCCGCCGCCGATAGAAGAACGCATATCGGTGTCGGCCTGAACATTTTTAAGCCGGTAATAATCCATAACGCCCAGGTGGCCGTTTTTAAACGCTTCCGCGATTGCCAGGGGAATTTGCGCTTCGGCGAGCACCACTTTGGCGCGGTTTTCCTGCACAAGGGCAATCATTTCCTGTTCCTGCGCCTGGGCGGCGGCGCGGCGCTTTTCCGCTTCGGCCTGGAAACGGCGCTTGTCCGCTTCGGCCTGATCCGCCTGGAGTTTTGCGCCAATATTGGTGCCGACATCGATGTCGGCGATGTCAATGGAAAGAATCTCAAAGGCGGTCCCCGCGTCCAATCCCTTGGAAAGCACCGTACGCGAAATGGTGTCGGGATTTTCCAGCACCGACTTGTAGGATTCCGAAGAACCAATGGTGGTGACGATACCTTCGCCGACACGCGCGATAATTGTTTCTTCGGTTGCGCCGCCTACCAGCCGTTCAATGTTGGCCCGCACGGTGACCCGCGCCTTAACCTGTAATTGAATACCGTCCTTTGCCACCGCGTCAATGGTAACCTTTCCCTTGGAGGTGTCGGGGCAGTCGATCACCTTGGGATTAACGCTGGTACGCACCGCGTCAAGCACGTCACGGCCCGCAAGATCGATGGCGGCGGCCCGCTGAAAGGGAAGCGGAATGTTAGCCTTGTTGGCGGCTACCAGGGCGCGGCTTACCTTGGGTACGTCTCCCCGCGCGAGAAAGTGTGTTTCCAGCCAGTCCGACGTAACGTCAATTCCCGCTTTGGCAAGCATGATCCGCGAATCGACAATTATTCCCATATTTACATGCCGCAGCCACATACCGATTAGGCGGCCCAGCCCGACATGGGCGCCGGAAAGCAGCGCCCGGAACCAAAGTCCAAAAAAACGAAAAAAGAGCATTAAAAAGCCCAGGGCAAATAACGCTACAACCGCAATACCTACCACCGCAATGGTACCCAATGACGACATAGATAACTCCTCAAATAGTTTATGCGGTTTTAAACCGCTAATTTATACATTACCTGCGGCATCCACCACGATGCGGTTGCCGGAAATACGCTGTACCGTTACGGGAGCGCCGGCCTCGACAAAAACGCCGTCGGTTTCTACCATATAGACAACGCCGTCAATTTCGGCTTTTCCCGAAGGACGCAGCATGGTAACCGCCCTGCCGGCCCTGCCCTCAAGATTCTGATAATCCGATTCAACGCCTCCCTCGTCGGTCCAGCCCCCTCCCTCGCTGGCGCGCTGGCTAATCTGTGTCTTTAACATAATCGGATCAAAGAGGTGGGTTTTGGGGCCCAGAAGCGCGATAACGGCAATACCGACAATCGCCAAAAAAAGCCCCAGCGTTACGACCATGGCGTTGCGTCCCATAAGCGCCCACTGCCATTCAAATTGGGGAATAATAAAATCCTGCATTGACAATACGAGCGAAAGGCCGATAAGTATAATACCCGAAATACCGGCGACTCCAAACCCCGGCAGAATAAATATTTCAACGGCAAGGAGGCCGACCCCAAGGATAAAAAGAATTATTTCCAGCGAGTCGACGCGGCCCAGTAAAAAACTGGAGCCAAAAACAAGCAGAAACGCGATAATTGCCGCGGTGCCGGGAATGCCGAAACCCGGACTCTGGATTTCCAGGAATATCATTACCAGTCCGATTAAAATCAATAATCCCTGCACAGGGCCCGAAACCAAAAAGGCAATAAGGGAATCGGAAAAACTGGGGCTGCTTTCATGTAAAACACGCGCGCCGCCGAGCGAGGCAAGCAGTTCTTCGCGGTTGTTGACCAGGCCTTCCGAAAGCCCGTAGCGGAACGCTTCTCCGGCGGTAAGCGAAAGCAGTTTGCCCGCGGGGTTAATAACGCCGACGCGTTTTATCGCCGGGGGCGGCTCGCTTTTTTCAAGGCGTTCAAGTTCCTGCAGCGTTAAAAGCCGCGTGGCCCCGTCAAGCTCGGTTTCCCACAGTTCAACATCGTAATCTACCATAGCCAGGGCGATGCCTACCGGGTGATTGTTTTTTTCCGCCAGCGCGGCGATTTGGGAACGTACCGCGGCTACTGTTTTTTCGCCGGTGCCTTCGGTCCTGCCGTCCGAACCCACCGTAACCGGAGCGGCCGCGCCCATGGAAGTGCCTTCGGCCATATAGATTTTACGGCAGGAAAGCGCGATAAGCGCCCCGGCCGACCAGCTTACTCCCATTGACGATTCGCTGTTCCGCACCCAGGCGATTGTCTGCGCGTTATCAAGCGACATAATAAAACTGGTTATTTGCAGGGCGGAATCGACACGGCCCCCAAAGGTATCAATTTCAAAAACAATGTACGACGCGTTTTGTTCCAGCGCCTTCTGCGCCTCGCGGCGGACAAAGGTAACCATAGAAGGCTCAATGTCCCCCTGAATGGGTATTATCCAGGCAATATCATTTTGCGCCTTGCCGGCGTCCGCCGCCTCCTGACCGGACAGCGAAACAAGCGCGAAAAAAAGCAACGGCACGATTAATTTTCTCATAGGGAAAGTATAGTATAGGCGGGGCGTTATATGCTAGTGAGGGGGAGCGCGTTTCCGCCAAAGACCATAAGGACAGCCCTGTTACCTGGTACCAACGGCGGGGGCGCGAACCCGCCGGTCCTCAGATACGTCCATACAAGCGCGCGAACCGGTGAGCGCGGCATACCACACTATTGCAACATGACGTGGGCCCTGAAAACATTTACAGTCTGCCAAAACAAGCCTTAGGGCCCTTTCAAATTTTTCCGTTTAACGCGTTTGTGCGCTCATGTATACGATAACGGCGTAAGTCGTTTTGACGTTTATTTCAGGAGACCTTTAGATTGGACTAAAGCCCAATCTACGACAACTATGCCGCGCATAGTTGCGAGTCCGTCAAAAGGGAGGGCCGCGCTCCCCCGCCGGCGGCAACATTTTTGGGGCTGTTCCTGCGGCAATTGTCGGAAATGCGCCAAGGGCCCTGCGGCTTTTTTTCACCTGTAGCATTTTCAGGGCCCACACCGTGTTACATATGCCGGTGTGCCGCGCTCGCCGGCCCGCGCGCTGTAGTTGGTGCCTGCCGCCAAAAAGCAGCGGGACTCCCGCAGTTGTTTTTCCGGCACCCCACGGGGATTTTTGCTGACGGTTACAGTTGACGGGTTGAGCCGCAAGTCTTTTGGTCCCACACCAGGGGCTTTTGCTGATAGTTGCGGCGCCGGGTTAAACCGCAACTTATTGCCGTTCAATTATAATTTTTTTTGTAGCAACATTTTTTATAAAACTTACATCGTGCTCTACAAATAATATTGTTGGATTATAATTTATTATTAAATCTTCAATCTGCGAATGTGAAAGGACATCAATAAAATTCAACGGTTCGTCCCATAAATACAAGTGCGCCTGCTCGCATAAGCTTCCCGCAAGCAGCACTTTTTTCTTTTGTCCGTCGCTAAAATCCGAAACATCTTTATCAAATTGATCTTTTTGAACACCAAACCGGTATAACATTGATTTAAAAAGAGCTTCATCAACATCTAAATTACCGGCGTATTCACGCACGGTGCCTTTAAGATGAAAGATTGACTGCGGTACATATGAGATTTTAATAGTATTCCTATAAAAATCGCCTGAGTAATTAATTTTTTCGCCGTAAATTAATTTAATCAAGCTTGATTTTCCACATCCGTTTTTGCCGATTAACGCGGCTCTGTCGCCGTTTTCAATGGAAAAATTCAATCCGTAAAAAATTACCTTGTCATCATAACGTATAGATAAATTCCGCGCTTCAATAAGTTTGTTTTTGACATATTTTAACGGAATAACCTTTAAATCGCGTACTGTTTCAATGTTTTTTAACAGCCCGGATTTTTCCTCAACCGCTTTGTGCTGCCGGCTCTCAATGTTTTTTGCCTGCCGCATCAATTTGGCGGCTTTATGTCCAATAAACCCCTTGTCCACCGGACCATTGCCGTATTTAGCCTTTTCTGTTTTATCGGCCCAGGCGCTTGTCTGCCGCGCCGAGTTTTTTAGGCGTTTTATCTCTTTATGCAGTTTTTCATTTTCAATACGCTCAAAATTATCCCTGTTGTTTTTATTCACCTGCCATGAAGAAAAATTCCCCTTTTGTAATTCGACAGCTGCCTTGTTTATTGAAATAACATGGTCAATGCAATTATCCAATACAACCCTGTCATGCGACACCAGTATAAATCCGGTTTGGCGGTTAAGATAACGGCTGACGGTAATTCTTGATTTACTGTCCAGGTGGTTTGTCGGTTCATCGATCAGTAAAAATGTATTGGGCTTTAAAAAGAGGATTGCCAGCAAAATTTTTGTCTGCTCGCCAGGCGACAACCGGTTAAACGGTATACACAGCGAATGGGTGTCCAGTTCAAGCAGGCCAAGTTCGCGTTCAAACTGCCATTGTTCAATGCCGGGATAAATCCCGCGCGCTACATCTAAAGCCGCATTGTCAGGGTTTTTAACTTCATAGGGAAAATACTCAAAGTTTGCATCAGCCGCTATTTTTCCGCTGTATTCAAATTTTCCCAACAGAAGGTTAAGAAAGGTAGTCTTTCCGCGTCCGTTGCGCCCGATTAACCCCAGTTTCCATGCTGTGTCAATCTGCAAACTGACGTTTTCAAATATAGTTTCGCCTGTTCCATTATGAGCAAACGTTAGGTTTTGAATGGATATGTGCGGCATTACCTTAAATCCTTCTTCCGCCTTCGCCAGGGCCGATCTGTGGAACTATAGTATGTCCAGCGCGGCCCCGCCGCTTGGGTCCCTTATCGTGTTCTCTTACTATACGGCATCTTTCAAAGCCTGCCAACGCCTGGAGGGCGTGCCTGCGCTATCGTACGCCGGAACCGGGACACCGGCGGATCCCGTTATCCTCCCGGTCGACCTTTCGACCAGCTGGTACGGCATCCTTGCCGGGCGAGGGTGGAACATATCTTCGGGATAATGACGAATACGATGCGGGGGATAACGGTGAGGAGGCATGGTGCGCCATACGCAATTATTACATTGACAAAATATTAAAAAAATGGAGATATTATCGCCATAAAGATTTATAAAAATGCGTGATGTAATTATTGATACGAATGTATTTATATTATTTCTCGCCGGTCAAATAAATGAGAACAAGATAAAAAACTATACAAGAAATTCACTTTATACAAAAGAAGATTATTATTTGCTTCTGAATATTTTATCAAATTTTGACAGAATTATAACCAAGTCATATAACAGGTCCGGTAGAAATTGTATTCATAACGGGTGCTTTGACTTGGGTGATCAAGTTTGGGCGGCGGGGGCTTGCCGCTTTGTAGTTTTGGGGATATGCTTGTCCCATGAGCGCGCCGCAATCCGCCGTTTCCCGGGAAGCGGCCTGGGAGCTTTTACGCAGGCACAACAAGGATCCGTTTCACCTTCAGCATGCCCTTACCATTGAGGGGGTGATGAAATGGTTTGCTTCGGATCAGGGATGGGACAATGCGGAATACTGGGGTATCGCGGGGCTGCTCCATGATATCGACTTTGAGGAATACCCCGAACAGCACTGCGTAAAAGCGCCGGAACTGCTCCGCGCTGCCGGCGCCGAAGACGACCTGATCCACGCCGTGTGCAGCCACGGCTGGGGGCTTACCTCGGTGGATGCCAAACCGGAACACCTCATGGAAAAGGTACTCTTTGCGGTAGACGAGCTTACCGGCCTGGTGTGGGCGGCGGCGATTATCAGGCCCTCCAAAAGCGTTAAAGACATGGAAGTAAAATCCCTCAAGAAAAAATACCGGTCCCCCAATTTTGCCGCGGGTTGTTCCCGGGATGTAATCGAAAGGGGCGCCGCGGAACTGGGCTGGGAACTTGACACCCTGCTGGAAAAAACGATACAGGCCATGCGGAGCTGCGAAGATTCGGTAAACGAAGCCATGGTCGCGCTAAACGGCTGGCAGGCTGTTGTTTAGAATTAGTTCCCAATCTCCAGCATCGATCCATTTGCCGTTTTAAATCCAGCTTCATGAAAATGAAAATGAAAATGAAAATGAAAATGAAAATGAAAATGGTTTCTTTCCCTTGTGTCAATCGCCGGAATTTGTTTGGATGACCGCTTGCACAGCTTGCGTTTTTACCCTTGCATTTCTGCCGCAGTCAAATTCTTCCTGGTAAAAGAACGTACGATAAGTTTAAAAACTCTCCAGGCAAGTTTTTGAGCGGCGCTATTTTCCGGACAGATTTAAATTCAGTATATTTAAATATATTTGGTTTCGTTCGTAATAATGATTATTATATGCGGAGGCCTTTTAAAATTTAGTTTTAAAAGACGATTGTCGGCAATCGTTAAAAAATAGGGTTATAGACAGGAGATAAAGTTGTGAAAATTGGCGCGAGGCTCATCCTTATTCTTACGGTGTTGAATGTCACCGGTATTGGTATATTGGCATTAATTACCCTGGTCCTTTCCAGCGCGCAGATTAACCGCCTGGCCCACGAGGGCGCGGTTGGCATCTCGGCTGAAAACGCCGAAAAGGTGGGGCGCTACCTCGAGGGTTATATGGACGCTTCCCGGACCCTGGCAGAGGTTATGGGCGAATATGAATCGTTTCCGGCGGAGTCCCGGCGCGATTTTTTTAACATGATGCTCCGCAGTTATGTAGAGGCGCATCCGGAAGTGATCGATGTTTTTAGCGCCTGGGAGCCTGATGTCATAGACGGCCTTGACGCGCGGCACGCCAATATGCCGGGCATGAGCGGCAGCGGGCGTTTTGCCGCCGCCTGGTCAATGGGGCCTGACGGGCCGCTTGTCGAAACCCTGCCGCCGGAATTCGATACGCTGGGGTATTATACCGTCGCCATGGCCTCGGGAAGGGAGGTTATTACCGAACCGTTTTCCTATGTCGTAGGCGGAAAACAATTTATTGTTCCCAGTCTGGTGGCGCCTGTCAAAAACAACGCCGGTAAAACGGTCGGTGTTGTAGGTGTTGATATTGAACTGAGCGGAATTCAGGCAGTGGTGAACGACCTAAAGCCGTTTGGGAACGGAGTAGCCGCGGTCTTTAGCGCGGGGGGCGTCAACATTGCCCACTTTGATCCCGCCCGCAACGGAAAAAACATGCGGGATACCGAAGCCGATATTGTAGGCGACCACCTGGACGATTGGGTCAACGCGGTCACAACGGGCACTCCCGTCAATTTTACCGCCGGGGACATGATGGTCTACATGACGCCCTTTACCGTAGGGGATTCCGCAAAACCCTGGAGCATCGCGATAGGCGCTTCGCATGCCGATATTATGGCGCCCATCAATCACATGTTCTTTATCATTATCGGCATAGGGGCGGTGACGATTGCCGCCATGACTTTGGGCGCCTTTTTTATTGCCCGTTCCATCAGCCGGCCCATTGTACAAACCATGACGGTTTTGAAAGATGTCGCCGATGGAGATCTGACCCGCCAGATCGATATAAACTCAAAGGACGAAGTAGGGGATTTGGCGCGGTACATCAATTTTACCATCGTTAAAATTAAAGACCTTGTCAGAGCCATTAAAGATAAAAGCGCCGCCCTTTCCGCCATAGGAAACGATCTTGCGGGCAACATGATCAAAACCGCCGCGGCGATTAATCAAATAACCGCCAATATTCAAAGCATACGAACGCGGATAATTAACCAGTCGGCCAGCGTTAGCGAAACCAACGCCACCATGGAACAAATTACCCGCAATATTGACAAGCTTTCCGGTCATGTGGACAGGCAGGGCGCCGGCGTTGCCCAGTCTTCTTCGGCGATTGAGGAAATGCTCGCCAATATTCAGTCGGTCACCCGTACGCTCGTTAAAAACGCCGGTAATGTCAAGGAATTAATGAGCGCTTCGGAAGTGGGACGTACCGGTCTTGAAGATGTGGCGGCGGATATTGAGGAAATTACCAGGGAGTCGGAAGGACTGTTGGAAATAAACGCGGTAATGGAAAATATAGCAAGTCAAACCAATCTGCTTTCCATGAATGCCGCCATAGAGGCGGCCCACGCCGGTGAAACCGGAAAAGGTTTTGCCGTTGTGGCGAATGAGATACGCAAGCTGGCCGAAAATTCCAGCGAACAGTCAAAAACCATTTCGGTGGTGCTTAAAAAAATTAAAGATTCCATCGACAAAATAACCAGGTCTACCGATAACGTACTAAAAAAGTTTGAGGCCATAGACGGCGGCGTTAAAACAGTTTCCGAACAGGAAGAAAATATTCGTAACGCCATGGAGGAGCAGAATACCGGGAGCAAGCAGATACTGGACGCCATTGGCCAGTTAAACGATGTAACCCAAATGGTCAGGGACGGTTCACAGGAAATGCTGGAAGGAAGCCGCCAGGTAATACAGGAAAGCAAAAATCTGGAACTGGCGACTCAGGAGATCTCCAACGGGATAAGCGAAATGGCGGGCGGCGCGGACCAGATTAATGTATCGGTCGATCAGGTAAACACCATCAGCGGCGAAAACAAGGAAAATATCGACGTACTGGTTGCCGAGATACTGAAATTCAAAGTGGAATGATTGTTACAAAGCACCGGCGCCGGGTAAAACGGCGGGCGCCAGTTCCCTGCGTAATTTGAGCAGCATGCCGATTAATACAAGCGCGAATACGGGGCAGCTGCGGTAGCCCCAGGCCGCGCCAAAATAATCGTTCAGGTAACCCATGGACAGCTGCATCAGCGCGTTCAAAAGGCCGCCGATGGCGATCATCGCGCTCGTCGCCACCGGCGCGTCGCTTCCAAAAACACCCATGGCCCGCGCCATGATGGTAGGCCAAAGGATCGCTACAAAAAATCCAACGGCGGGAAGTATATAAATTCCACGGGGACCCATCGCAAAGCCCGCCAAAAAAATCAGTATTATAAGTACAATCGCGCCAAACAGGCTTCTTAGGTATCCGATTTTTTCTATAAGAAAGCCGCTCACCAGCCGCGACGCGGTAAAGAGAATAAAGAATGTCGAAACAAATGTAGCGCCTTCTGTCCGGGGATCCAAATCGTATACATCCTGAAAGTAAAGGCTTCCCCAGTTTGACGAGGCCATTTCAATGCCCATCATAAGTCCCAGGCTGATTCCAAAAAACCAGACTTTCTTTTGCCCCAGCGCGTCAAAAAAACCAATGGGGTTTTTGGCATGCGCCTTTTCCTGTCCGGGGAATTTTGCCGCAAGGGCGGGAATACATACCAGCAGCGCCAGCGGAATTGAAAAGAGGTATAGCTGCCGCCATCCAAGGCCGCCGCTGGCAAGTATTCCGGATGCTTTGGGGCTTATAATCGCGCCCACACCGTACAAAAAGTGGAGCAGGCTCATGGCAAGCGCCGCTTTGCTGGTAAAAAGCTGGGTAGCCAGGCCGTTAACGCCTATTTCAAACAGGCCAAAGCTTGCAAAGAGTACAAAAAACCCCGCGCCCGCCGCCGCAAAACCGGGCGAAAGATACACCGAAGCCAGGCCGCCCAGTGCGCAAAGAAATCCCAACAGATACACGCGCTTGACGCCAAAGCGTGAAAGAATAAGTCCGGCGGCAATGCTAAAAAAGGTGTAACTAAACGAAAGCAGCGAAACCATGCGGCCAAGTACTTCGTACGATATGTCAAATTCATTTTTAATTAACGGATACGAAACAGCTTTGATGTTTTCAAGAAATCCAAACAGGAACATGGTTCCGTTTATAAGCACAAGCAGCAAGAGCCGGGTCTTTTTGGTGTTCATGATGATCCTTATGTTTCTAAAACAGCGGCTTATGGAAGACGCGAACCGTGGACTTCGCTTAATCCGGTATACGCGCACAGGCGGGCGTAATTTTCTTTGGTAATGCCGCCGCCGGGCAAAATGCCAATGCGGCCGGAAGCCGCCTTTGCATAGGTCCTGATACGTTCACGATTTGCAAACGCGTCGGGCGCTGCACGGTAGTATAACGCGCCGCCGGTAAGTATGCGGGTAACGCCCGCTTCGGCAAGGCGCTCGATGGCGGCGAGCCGCGCTTCAAGGAGGCGCGCTTCGTCTGCGGGCGTTTCCGTTTTTGCGCCGATGCAGTCAAAGGCCATGTGAAACACGGTTGTCATGTTGCGCGCCGCTTTAACAAGCGCCGCGACTTTTTTGCCGTCGACCGCTCCTTCGGCGTCAAGGCAGCCGAACACAACACCGTCGCTTTCCGCGCCGCCGAATTTTTCCACATCCCTCAGCATGACAGAAAATTCATCGTCTGAATAGATAAAGTTTCCGCCCCGGGGACGAATCATACTCATCACTTTTATTCCGGCCCTGTGGCAGCGGTCAATAACATCTTTGGAGGTATCATACTGCGCGGTAATTCCGCCGGCCGCAAGATTGTCGTTAAGCTCTACCCGATCACAGACAGGCGGAAGGCCGGGACCATGCGCGGCAAGTTCGTCAATGCGGGTTCCGTTTTCGATACAGACTTCGATGGTAATGCCGTTTATCATATTGCTACAACTCGTAAATATGCCGCGCAATGGGCATGCGCCGGCCCATGCCAAACGCCCGCGGCGAAACTTTTAATACCGGCGGCGCCTGACGGCGTTTAAATTCGGCGCAGGCGACAGTACGGATAATTCTTTCGACCAGTTCGCGCGTATGGCCTTTGGCGGCGATTTCCGCGGCCGAAAGATTTTGGAATAAATAATACCTGAGTATGGCGTCGAGTTCCTGGTAGGGAGGAAGGCTGTCCTCGTCTTTTTGATTGGGCCGCAATTCCGCGGACGGCGGCTTGTCAATAATTGCCGGGGGAATAATTTCTTTGCCGTTTGCCGCACGCGCGTTATCGTTAATGCGGCGGCAAAGGGCGAAAACTTCCGTTTTAAAAAGGTCGCCAATGGGGCCAAGCGCTCCGTTCGTGTCGCCGTAAAGCGTACAATAGCCCATGGCAAGCTCGCTTTTGTTTCCCGTGGTCAGCAGCATGGATCCGAATTTATTGGAAAAACCCATAAGCAGGGTTCCGCGGATCCGCGCCTGGAGGTTTTCTTCGGCGATATCAAAGGGCCTTTTTTCAAAAACGCCTTCGAGTGTTTCCAGAAACGCGGAAAATACGGCTTCAATGGGAAGCACCTCGTAACGGCAGCCCAGCGCGTTGGCAAGGGAAGCCGCGTCATCTTTGGAACCCTGGGACGAAAAGCGGCTGGGCATGCTAAAACAGGCGACATTGTTTTTCCCCGCCGCTTTTACCGCAAGATACGCGACCAGCGCCGAATCAATTCCGCCGGACAGTCCCAGATGGGCGCGGGTAAATCCGCACTTTGCCATATAATCCCTGATGCCGTGGACAAGCGCGTCTTCGAGCGTGTCGAGTTCCGCGCCGGAAAATTCCTCGCCGCAGACACCGGCGCTTTCCATGGGTACAATGGCGCGTTCGCCGCTGTATGGTAAATTCCACAGGGCCAAGTCTTCTTCAAACGCCGCTCCCGCGCGCGCCGCGATTCCGCCGTCAGGCAGGCACAGAAACGATTGTCCGTCAAATATAATGGAATCGTTCGCGCCGACGGCGTTAATGTACACAAAGGGAATATTTCCCCTGGAGGCAAGACGTGCCGCCAGATTTTTTCGTACGGCGAGCTTTCCGGCATAACAGGGCGAGGCAGACGGCGCGCAGAGAAGGCTTATCCCCCTGTCCATGAGCGTACGTACCGGATCAAGAACATAGCGCGTGCCGGGTGTTTCTGTTTCGCGCCATACATCTTCGCAAATTGCCACGCCGATTCGCTCGCCCCGGTATTCAAAGACAGGCCACGCGCAGGCCGCTTCAAAATTACGCGCTTCGTCAAACACATCGTAGGAAGGCAGCAGCGTTTTAATCTGCTCAAAGACAAGTTCCCCGTCAAGGATAAAACCGTAGGCGTTGACCAGGGCCTTGCCTTCCTGCCTGATGTTGCGGTTTACATAACCTACTCCGCACGCAATGCCGCCGGGAAGTTCGCGCTGTAAAAGGCGCAGCGATTGAATGTTGCGCTCGACAAAACAATTTTGATCAAGCAGATCCATGGGCGGATACCCGCACAGGGCAAGTTCGGGGAATAACACCATATCCGCCCCGTCCGATTTTGCCCTGACGGCCCAGGCGGTAATTTTTTTCCGGTTACCGTCAAAATCGCCGATGGTGGAATTGATTTGACCGGCGGCAACGATCATAATTTAGTGAGCGTCCCAAAACGCAAGATCACCGCTAAAGATCGTACTCCAGAAGGGATTAAGATTGTGATTGGCGCCTTCGAATACTTTGTATTCCAGGGCGATCTTTTCCGCGCTTTGGCGGGAATTGTTTTCGCCTTCTATTCCTTTTGAGAAAGCGTCGCTCCACGCCTTGGGAACGGCATAGTCCCTGGTTCCCTGTTCAAGCAGTATCGGCGTTCCCGGCGCGATGGAATCCATAAAACGAAAGAGCGAATAATCCTCCGCCGGATAATTTTTTTTAAATGTTTCGGCCCACGCCCTGTTTCTTTGATAATTAACCATGCTCTGGGGAAAATCAAGCGACACGGGCGCCCAGAGCACCGTCGGCACCGGTTTTTTTGTCACTTCCAAAAAATGAATGGCGACCTGTCCGCCGTTACTGTGGCCCCACAGCACGATTTTTTTAAACGAAGAGGGAAGGGCGGCGCGGCTTGCCGCCGGTACCGAAGCGGCATAACTAAACGCCGGGCGCAGCAGACTTTCGTACAACTCAACGGCGTTAATTGTCGAAAAAAACTGGTGCGCTTCTTCGGGCTGCGGCGTGGCGGCGGAACCCGCGTACCCCAGAAAATCCGGCGCGATTACCGCGTACGATCCCCGCATATAATACCGCGCCGGGTTTTCGGTTCCCTTGCCGGTATAGTAACCCTGGGCGTTCTGGTGCCCCCGCAACATAATCACCACGCCCTTGAGTAACGACGGATCCTGTTTGGGCAGGCTAAAACGCCCGGTAACCTTAAGACCCATCGAGGTATAGCTAAAGTTATACGCGTAATATTCGTTTGTCTGCGACGCAAGTTCGGTAATTACCAGCGGACTTGCCCGATAGGGATAATTTTGCAGTTTTTTAAGCGACAGATCCGCCAGTGACGGACCTTGTGCGGCGGCAAAAAAAGCAATACCGGCAATACCAATGATTGTAAAGAATATTTTTTTCATTTGCGGCATTGTACGATAAAAACAGCCCCGGTGTCTATCGGCGGGAGTATTTCCGGCATTGCGCACTCTGGCATAAAACGCCGTTTTGTGGTATCCTTATTCTATTATAACAGCATGAAAACAAGCGTACCCTATCTTGACAAGCTGCTCCCTCTGGAATTCCCCGATGAAAATCTTCTTGCGGTGGCGGAACCAAACGAGTATACGGTAGAAGGTTCGGCGGAAGAACTGCTCGCGTCGGCGCTGGCAAAACCGTACGGCTCCCAAAGTCTTGCCGAATTCCTTTCAGGCGGTAAAACAATTCTTCTTATTATCAATGACGCTACCCGTCCTACGCCTACAGAGGCAATGCTGGCGGGGCTCCTGCCCGTTATGGAAAAATCGGGTTTTGGCCCGGAACAGCTTACCCTGCTGGTGGCGACCGGCGCGCACAGGCCTCCCGCCGAAGCCGAGTACCGCCAAATTCTGGGGCGTTTTTTTGACCGGCTGCGCGCCCGCTGCTTTTATCATGATGCCCGGAACAGCGACGTGGTTGACATCGGAACCACCCGGAACGGCACTCCCATGCTGCTTAACAAAAAATTGTTCGAGGCGGACCGCATTATCGCGACCGGCAGCGTCGAACCCCATTACTTTGCGGGTTTTACCGGCGGGCGCAAAGCGTTTCTTCCCGGCATTGCCGCGTACAAAACCATCGAGGCAAACCACAAACAGGCGCTTTCGCCCAAGGCGCGGTCGCTGGCGCTGGAAGGGAACCCCGTTCACGAAGATATGATGGACGCGCTTCCCCTGATTACGGCGCCAATTTTTTCGGTAATGACGGTGCTTGACAGGGAACAGGGTGTCGCCGCCGTAACTGCCGGCGGCCTGATGGCTTCGTTTTACGCGGCGGTTAAAATCGCACGAAAGATTTTTTGCGTCCCGGTTCCGGCGCGGGCGGACATTGTGGTGTCCGTGGCAAAATTCCCCATGGATATTGATCTGTATCAATCGCAAAAGGCAATTGACAACGGCAGTCTTGCCCTTAAAGACGGGGGGACGCTCATTCTTGTTTCAGGCTGCCGCGACGGCATAGGCGACGAGGCGTACGCGGCGCTGCTGGCCTCTTCAAAGGATCCCGCCGACGCCCTGGAACGGATACGCGCGGGGTATAAACTTGGTTATCACAAGGCGGCAAAGATGGCGGAGGTTTCCGCCAGGGCGGCCGTAACGGCGGTGTCGCAGTTAAGCGCGGAACGGCTTAAAAGCATGTTTATTGAAAAGGCGGCCGATCCCCAGGCGGCCCTGGACGGTGCGATTGCCCGGTCAAAATCAAGCGGCGCCGCCTGTCCCAAAATCCTCATACTTCCCGACGGATGCGTTACCATTCCTGAACCTCCGGCAGAGCGGTGATTCTTGTTTTGACCACCAACCTCTCTAACGGCGCGGCGCGAACCGGCGGCGCGGCGGGTTGCGGGGCTGTGCGGGATAAAGAGGGTCCGCGAATGACGCGAATTACGCGAATTACGGGTTAAGGGGGGGGGTATGTGGATCACAAACCTCTCTAACGGCGCGAACAAAGGGCGCGGACAAATCCGGTTCGGGGTGTTGGTGAGGTTGGTGGTCCAAAGATAGGGAGAGGTCGGTGATTATCTTTATCATCATTGACCTTTAGGCGATCCGGGGATACTATGGTAGTAGAGGAGTTTCGTATGAAGACTCGTTTTACCATTGTTTTTGCCCTTGCCGCTTCGCTTGCCGGGGCTCTGTACGCCCAGACAAGTCTTGATCCGGTAGACGCTGCCAGACGCGATGTATTCGTCATCCTTGATGTTTCCGGCAGCATGGAGGAACAAAACAAGTTCCCCAATGTGCAGGCCTACCTTGAAGGGGAAGTGGTAAACGGACTGCTTAAAACGGGCGATCATTTTACGCTGATAACCTTTGGCGACAGCGCCCAGGAAACGCTTTCAAAGTCAATCACCTCCGAGGCGGACAGGACGGCGCTGCGGGATGAATTATACGCCCTCAAACCAGACAACGACTTTACCGACATTGGTACGGCGATGGAAAAACTGGTCGAGGTGCTTGAAAAAACAGAAGAAAGTTCGGTACGCCGGGTTATTTTATTTATTACCGACGGCCTTAACGCGCCGCCGCCGGGGAGCCGGTACCGGGGCGTTAATCTTTCACTTGACGACCGTTTTCGGGAACTGGGCGAAAAGGTGTCGCAGTCGGGCTGGTTTCTCTATGTGATCGGCATCGGCGGCGAAACCGACGCCCAGGTGATTGCCACCGCCGTACCGGGAGCGGTTTATCATACAACCGATACGGA
This sequence comes from Treponema sp., assembly GCA_031267675.1. GTDB lineage: Bacteria > Spirochaetota > Spirochaetia > Treponematales > Breznakiellaceae > JAIRYT01. Next base: position 26,203 of record JAIRYT010000029.1, read on the forward strand.
TCTTTCCGGCGTGGACATTAACGCCATGGTTGACGAAATGGACGCCGGTGAAAGAGCTGCCGCCGAAGCGGCGCGGCTTCAAAATGAACGCGCGCAGGGTGTTTTGGGCTTTCTTCGCTCGCTTGCCGCAAAGCTCGGCATAAGTCTGGGAGCGCTTTTTATTGGATTTTTGGTTTTACTCCTTTTGTTTATACTTCTTGTCTTGTTGATTGCCAGTATCTTTAAGACAAAGGACTTTATAATTACCGATGAACAGGAAACCCTGGTCAAAAGCATTCCGGCCTTTGCGGGGATTACGCTTAATTCCGCCGCGGGCGTGCTTCCCGCTGTCGGCGGCGAAAACGATCAGATTCTTCGCGTTCAGCGCGGCGCGTTTGGGGTAAAAATAAAAACACTGGAGCCTGCCGCCATCGGCGATGGTTCCCCCTATAAAAAAGGAACCCGTCCGCTGCGCGGCGTCATTATGCTTGCCAACGGCAGACTAATCAGAATTACACGGCGATAAGAGTAACAAAGATGAAATTTTCTCAAACATTTATTCCCACCCTGCGGGAAGTTCCCGCCGATGCGGTAATCGCGAGCCACCGTCTTATGTTTCGCTCGGGAATGATTCGTAAACTGGCCAACGGCCTTTTTGCGTATCTTCCGCTGGGGCTTCGCTGTTTTCGCAAGGTCGAAAAAATTATCCGCGAAGAAATGGACGCGATAGGTTCCCTTGAAATAAAACCAACCGTGATTGTTCCCGGGGAACTGTGGAAAGAGTCGGGGCGCTGGACGGCGATGGGCGAATCGCTGCTCCGCGTAAAAAACCGGACGGGCGCGGAATTTGTGGTTTCGCCCACCGCCGAAGAAGCGTTTACCTGTTTGGTGCGGGATGAATTAAACAGTTACCGCCAGCTGCCGCTTTCGCTTTACCAGATTAACACCAAATACCGTGATGAAATCCGCCCCCGCTACGGCGTTATGCGCGGCCGTGAATTTGTCATGAAGGACGCGTATTCATTCCACAGCGACGAGGCAAGCCTTGACGAGCACTATCAGGCTCAGGGCCGGGCCTATCGCGCAATATTCAAACGCTGCGGGTTGACCGTTATTCCCGTCAGGGCCGATTCCGGCGCGATGGGCGGGCAGGGCTCGGAAGAATTTATGGTGGAAAGCGAAATTGGCGACAATACGCTGATCCTTTGCAGGGCGTGCGACTATGCCGCCAATGTGGAACGGGCTGAATGTAAATCTGATCCCGGCGGCCCTTCGTCCATTGCTCCCATTCCTCCCATTCCTCCAATCGAAAAAATCAGCACGCCGGATGTAAAAACAATCGCCGAATTATGCGATTTTCTTAAGACCGATCCAAAACATTTTATTAAAACCCTTATCTATAAAGCGGAACATATAGAACGGGATCGTTCATCCGCGCCTTTACCGGATGTCCGGGAAGAGTTCTTTGCCGTGGCGATACGGGGCGATTTGGACGTGAACGAAATTAAGCTTGCCGCCGTATTAAAAGCCGCCCAGGTTTCGCTGGCCGCGGACAGCGATGTAGAACGGATTACCGGCGCTCCCGTGGGTTTTGCCGGTCCGGTCGGCCTTGCCTCGGTTCCCCTTGTTATGGACAGGACGGTGGCCGAAATGAAAGACGCTGTCGCGGGAGCTTTGGAAAAAGACGTTCATTTTAAGCATGTTTCCTGCGGTCGTGATTTTAACGCCTGGCTTTTAGCCGATGTCCGCACCGTTAAAGCGGGGGACCGCTGCCCCGTCTGCGGCGGCGAGCTGTACGAAAAAAAAGGCAACGAACTGGGGCATATTTTTAAACTTGGCCGCAAATATACGCAGGCCATGAACGTACATTATCTGGACGAAAGCGGCGTAAGCCACATTCCCCTTATGGGATGCTACGGCATAGGCCTTGACCGCACCCTGGCCAGTATAATAGAAGAACACCATGACGAGGCGGGAATTGTCTGGCCGGCCCAGGTCGCGCCCTATCAGGTGATTATTGTACCTATCAGCTACCGGGGCGCGGCGCGTGAATGCTGCGACATGCTGGCGGCAAGACTTGAGGCGGCCGGCGTGGAACTGCTTCTTGACGACCGCGACGAACGGGCCGGCGTTAAATTTAACGACGCGGACCTTATCGGCATTCCCTGGCGCATAGTGGTCGGCGAAAAAAATCTTGCCGCGGGCCGGGTAGAAGTAAAACGCCGCGCCGGCGGCGAAACCAAACTCCTTGATATTGAGGCCGCCTGCCGGGGTGAATTTCTTGAAACATAAACTTTCCCGGCGTTTTTGCCCGGATGCCGGATGACGAAAAATTCCTGTTGACAGAATAAAAAAAGGGTGGTTATAATTGGTATGACCACGCGGGATTGACCTAAAGGTCAATCCCCCTGCCAAGCTGTTGCGCGGGTTGCGAATTTGTACGCTGGCGTGCCGGGTGAATCCGGCGTTGATCCAATTCCAGGAGGAAAAAATATGATAGGAGCAAGTGCTGAATCCGTCCGTACCGGAAAGCTTTTTTACGGTATGGTAGGCGGGGGGCCCGGATCGTTTATCGGCGAGGTACACCGAAAATCGATAAACCTTGACAATTTGGCGCAGATTGCCGCCGGCTGTTTTTCACAGTCGCTGGAAAAAACCCGCGAAACCGGCAAAAATCTTGGCCTGGAAGAAGACCGGCTCTATAAAAACTATGAAGAAATGGCCGAGGCGGAGTCCAAACGCGCCGATAAAATTGATTTTGCGGTTATTGTTACTCCCAATACCAGCCACTATGCGATAGCAAAGGCGTTTTTAAGCCGGGGTATTCCGGTGGTATGCGACAAGCCGCTCTGTGTAGAAGAAGCGGAGGCAAAAGAACTGGCCGATCTTGCAAAACAAAAAAAACTCCCCTTTATGGTGACCTATACCTACACGGGGAATGTGACGGTCAGGCAAATGCGGTCGATGATAAAAAAAGGCGAGATTGGCAAAATTCTCTTTGTCAACGCCGAGTATCCCCAGGAATGGCTTTTGGAGAGCGTCGAAAAACAGGGGAACAAACAGGCGCTTAGCCGCACCGATCCCAAACTGTCCGGCAAGGCAAACTGCGCCGGCGATCTTGGTTCCCATGTTGAAAACATGATCTCGTACCTTACCGGCCTTAAAATCAAAAAGCTGCTGGCAAAACTTGACATTATTGGCGAAGACCGCGTCCTTGACGACAACGCGGTAATCATGCTGGAATACGAGGGCGGCGCAAAGGGCCTTTACTGGACCAGCCAGATTGCCGCCGGCGGCGACAATCCCTTCCGCGTCCGTATTTTTGGAACAAAGGGCGCGCTTGACTGGAACCAGGAAAACTGCAACTACATCCAGGTGTATCCGGCCGGCAAACCAAAGATGACCCTTTCGCGCGGCCGGGACGCGTTTGACAGTCAGGCGTCGGCCCTTTCCCGTATTCCGTCGGGGCATCCGGAAGGCTATTTTGAAGCAATGGCGAATATTTACAAGATATACATTAACGCGCTTTTAAAAATCAAGGCGGGGGCGGCGTTAAGCGAAGCCGATCTTGATTTTCCCAACGGAGAGATGGGCGTTGACGGCGTCCGCTTTATCGGCAAGTGCGTCGAAAGCTCCCAAAAAGGTTCGGTCTGGGTGGATTTTTAAAGCATACTATAAAAAAGGGGCCGGCGGCCCTGCTATTATCGTAAGGAGGAAAAACTATGTCGCGTCCTGTTACGCTGTTTACCGGTCAGTGGGCGGATATGCCCTTTGAAACAATCTGCGCCAAGGCAAAGTCCTTTGGGTACGACGGTTTGGAAATCGCCTGTTGGGGCGATCATCTGGATTTAAAAAAAGCGGCGGTCGATCCCGCCTATGCGCGCAGCCGCCTTGATATTCTTGAAAAGAACGGCCTTAAAACCTGGGCAATCGGCACGCACCTGGTTGGTCAGTGCGTAGGCGACAACTGGGATCCCCGTCTTGACGGTTTTGCGCCGGGCGAACTGGCGGGAAAGCCCGATCAGATCCGCGCCTGGGCCGTCGAATACATGAAGTACGCGCCCGCTGCGGCAAAAAATCTTGGCGTCAAGGTGGTTACCGGCTTTATGGGCAGCCCCATCTGGGCGTACTGGTATTCGTTTCCCCAGACTTCCGAACAGATGATCGAGGACGGTTTTAATAAAATACTCGATCTGTGGACGCCCATCTTTGATGAATTTGACAGGCACGGCGTCAAGTTTGCCCTGGAGGTGCACCCCACCGAAATCGCCTTTGATTATTACACGGCAAAAAAACTGCTCGAAGTCTTTAAAAACCGCCCCACCCTGGGTTTTAATTTTGATCCTTCGCACCTTATCTGGCAGGGAGTTACTCCCCATATCTTTCTTCGCGATTTTGCCCGGCATATTTACCATGTGCACATGAAAGACGCCGCGGTAACGCTGGACGGCAAAGCCGGCATTTTGGGCAGCCATATTACGTTTGGCGATACCACGCGGGGATGGAACTTTCGCAGTCTGGGACACGGAGACGTTGATTTTGAAAACATTATCCGCGAACTTAACGTGATGAATTACCAGGGTCCCCTGTCTGTCGAATGGGAAGATTCCGGCATGGAACGGGAATTCGGCGCAAAGGAAGCGAGCGAATTTGTACGCAAGGTAGATTTTGCCCCATCCAATGTGGCGTTTGACGGCGCGTTAAAAACCACCTAAAATGGCGCTTAAAACCGCCGCTGCAGGCGATATTCTGGCCGTCAGCGGCATTACAAAAGCTTTCTCCGGTGTAAAGGTTCTTGACAATGTGTCGTTTTCCATACGCCGGGGAGAGATAATGGGGCTCATTGGCGAAAACGGCGCGGGCAAATCAACGTTAATAAAGATTGTCAGCGGTATTTACCAGAGCGACGGAAGCCTTGTCCTTGACGGCAAAGAAGTTTCAATTCCCGATTACATTACCGCCAAATCGCTGGGTATTGCGATTGTTCCCCAGGAATTTAATTTAATTAATTCGCTTGCCGTATTCGAAAATATTTTTTTGGGAAACGAAATCCGCCTAAAATCCGGACTGCTCGACAAACAAAAAATGCGGGAACTTTCGGCGCGGCAGCTGGAAGAACTTAAAATGCCGATAGGGGTTAATCAGCTTATTTCCAGTTTAAGCGTCGCGGAAAAGCAGATGGTGGAAATTTCCAAGGCGCTTATGCTTCACGCGCGCTTTCTTGTTATGGATGAACCGACAACAACCCTTACGCGGCGCGAAGTAGACACCCTGTTTTCCCTTATGCGGAATCTAAAAGAGCAGGGTGTTACCATGCTCTTTGTGTCGCATAAACTTTACGAAATAAAAGAAATCTGCGACCGCGTTACCGTGCTGCGGGACGGCCGGCTTATAAGCGTTGACGAGATCCAATCGGTAAACGAAGAAGATATTGCCCGCAAGATGGTAGGCCGCACCGACTTTACCCAAATCTTTCCGGAAAAGCTCAAAAGAAATGACGGAACGGAGATTCTTGAAGTTAAAGAGCTTTCGATTAAGGGTCTTTTGCACAATGTCGGGTTTACGCTGCGCAGGGGCGAAGTGCTCGGCTTTGCGGGCCTTGTCGGTTCCGGCAGAACCGAAACAGCCGAAGCGGTTATGGGGCTGCGCCCCATTAACGGCGGCAGCATCAAAATAAACGGTAAACCGGCGCAGATAAAACGGGCGCAGGACGCGCTGGCCCATAAACTTGCCTACCTAAGCGAAGACCGCCAGGGCAAAGGTATTGTACAGGGTTTTAATCTGCCGCAGAATATAACCCTTATATCCCTTAAAAAGTATCTTGCCGGTTTTTTAATCAACAAGGCCGCGGAAGCCCGCAAGACGGCGGAATATGTTAAAACATTCAGAATTATGGCGGCGTCCCAAAAACTGCACCTGCGGTATCTTTCCGGCGGAAACCAGCAAAAGGTATATTTAAGCCGCTGGCTTGATACGGCGCCCCGGATACTTATACTGGACGAGCCGACGCGGGGTATTGATGTCAGCGCGAAACACGAAATTTATGAATTTATCCATCAGCTTGCCAAAGACGGCATTTCCTGCATTGTTATTTCATCGGAGCTGGAAGAAATAATCGGGCTTTGTTCGCGCGTGTATGTAATGCGCGAGGGTTCGGTCTCCGGCTGTCTTGAAAATGAGCATATTAACGAAGAAGAAATTATGTTTTATGCCACCGGCATTAAGGGGACAGCGTAATGAGTACCGCGGGCGGTAATTTTGCGAATGCTAAATTTAGCTTAACGCATGTTAAGTGGAGCGAACATTCAACGGGATTGGGTTTTGCGTGCCTTTTTATTTTGGCGACCATTGTAGGATGGCCCAATTTTTTAACGCTTGGCAATATTACCAATATTGTCAAGCAGTCTTCCTATACGGGAATTATCGGGCTTGGCATGACCCTTGTTATTATTTCCGGCGGCATTGATCTGTCGGTAGGATCAATGATGGCCTTTTCGGGCGGCATTACCATTTTCTTTTTAAATTTGTTCCCGCCGGAATCGCTTGCGGGTACAATCGCGGCGGTGCTTTTTTGCCTTGTGCTGGGCAGTTTTTGCGGCTTTCTTAACGGCTTTATGGTAACAACGGGCCGTATGGCGCCCTTTATCGCGACGCTGGGCACCATGGCCATTTTTCGCTCCCTTATCCAGTATTTTTCGGGCGCGGCAAATATTCTTTCCAAAAGCAAGGTATACCCGCTTTTTGGTCCCGCCGAATTTTTAAAAATTCCCGTTCCGGTGTGGGTGTTTTTGATCCTGACGGCGCTGCTCCATCTGCTTCTTAACAATACCCGTTTCGGCCGTTATGTCTGCGCGGTAGGGGCGAACGAACAGGTCGCCCGCTATTCGGCAATCAACATTAATCTTATAAAGCTTGTTCCCTATATTATAACCGGATTTACCGTGGCGGTATCCGCCCTGCTCTGGTCCAGCCGTATCAACTGTATTCACTCATCAGGAGACGGAAACGGCTATGAACTTGAGGCGATTGCCGCCGTGGTGATTGGCGGCACGTCGATGACAGGCGGAAAGGGTTCGATCATCGGCACGATCATGGGGGCGGTAATGCTCGGCATGATCAACAATATGCTTGTACTGGGGGGCGTTTCGTCCTTTCTGCAGCAGGCAGCTCGAGGTTTGGTAATTATTGCGGCTGTATTGCTGCAGTATAAAAATTCAAAGTAATGGAGGAATTACAATGAAAAGGTTTGTAATCCTGGCCCTCTGCGTACTCCTGGCCGGGGTATTCGTACTGGGCTGCACAAAGCAAAGCGGCGGGTCCAGTGTCGCAAAAATCGGAGTTGCCGTACCCACTGCGGACCACGGCTGGACCGGCGGTATTGGCTGGTGGGCGGACTTTGCCGTAAAGGAACTTGAGGCCCAGTATTCGGGCAAAGTTGAGTTCCGCGTCGTACACTCGGCAAACGCCACCCAGCAGGTGAGCGATGTAGAAAACCTTGCTTCCTGGGGAATGAATTACCTGGTAATTCTGCCGCACGAATCCGCTCCGCTTACCGCGCCGGTCAAGCAGCTTCACAGCAAGGGCGTAAAAGTCATTGTCGTGGACCGCGGGCTTACCGAAACCGATTTTGGCTATGTAAACCTTGCCGGCGACAACGCCGGGCTTGGACGCTATTCCGGCGAATGGCTGTCAAAGACCATGGTAGCCGAAGGCCTTACCAACTATGTGGTTATGGGCGGTATGCCGGTCGTAATCGACACCGAACGCATGAACGCGTTCTTTGCGGAAATGGACAAGGAATCTTCGCTGACCGATCTTTTGGGGGCGGATAAATATGAATTCGCCAATTGGTCGGTGCAGGACGGACTCCGCCTTATGGAAACATTCCTGCAGCAGTATCCCCGGATTGACGCCGTGTTCTGCCAGGATGACGACGTGCTTACCGGCGTGTATCAGGCGATCCGCGAATCGGGCCGCGGCGATGTCAAGATTCTTATCGGCGGCGCGGGAAGCAAAGTAGTGTATGAATACATTAAAGACGGCGATCCCCTGGTCCGCGCCACCACCCTGTATCACCCGTCGATGATTAGAGACGGAATCCAGTACGCGGTAGATGTAGCGCTCGGCGCAAAGTCCGACTCGTTCGACTCGGCGGGTTCGCCCACCACCGTGGTTATTCCCTCCGCGTTGATAGACAAAAGCAATGTGGATGAATACTACAATCCCGACTCTTCGTTCTAGGCGTACAATTTAAAACCTATAAGGAGACCCCGCCGTTCGGCGGGGTTTGTTTATCGGGGCTTGTCAATTGAAAACTGGAACTTTTCGGGGTTTAGATGCTTTGTCAGTATTTCCCGCAGATTTTTAATAATAATCGGCTTGGAAATAAAATCGTCCATTCCCGCGGCGGTAAAAAGTTCCTGCGCGCCCGACATGGCGTTTGCCGAAAGCGCGATAATTTTTAACGTTTCAAAACGGCCGCCCAGCGACCGTATCGCCCTGGCTGCCTCAAGGCCGTCCATGCCCGGCATCATGTGGTCCATAAATACAAGATCGTAGGCGTTCTTTTTGACAAGGGCTATCGCCGCTTTGCCGTTTGCCGCGGCGTCGACTTCCGCTCCGTACCGGCGCAAAAGCCCTTCGGTTACAATGCGGTTTACCTGGTTGTCGTCAACAACAAGGGTGCGCACATCTTTAAGCGTCAGGCTTTCTTCGGCGGAATTCCGCCGCAGTTCATAATTCTTTTTATTGTTAAACACATCGGCCAGCTGGGTTATTAAAACAGGCCGGTTAATGGCATTGGGTATTTTACGGTCGTATTTTTCCAGAATTTCCTTAAGCAGAATAAATTTTGTAGCGGGATAGGCGTCAATTGTTTCAATAATGCGGTCAAGACCGGCTTTTGCCGCGTTGTCCAGAAAAAAGTGGGTGTAATTGCCGTTTGCGATACCCTCGCGCGCCTGTTCCGCCGAATTGCAGATAGTGTAGGCGACTCCCAAATCGCGCAGCATAAAATCCATCGCGCCGGAATTATAGGGATTCGACTCGTACACGAGCGCCGAAACCGCCTGCGGATTGTCGACCCCGGCCAGAAACCCTTCCCGTCTGCCCTGACAAATAATGTAAAACGTAAAGGTGGTTCCTTCGCCGTACACACTGCCCACGCTGATTTCGCCGCCCATTAATTCCACAAGGCGCCTTGAAATCGCAAGCCCCAATCCGGTACCCTCCAAATTGCGGTTTCGGTGGGTATCCAGCTGCTGGAATTCTACAAAGAGTTTGCGGATGTCTTCGCGCTTCATGCCGCGCCCGGTATCGCTTATCGAAAAATTAAGCCGGAACGAATGTTCAATTCCGTCTTCGCCGTATTCAGGTTCAGACCAGGCGCTCAGGGTAATGGCGCCTGTTCTGGTAAATTTAATGGCGTTGTTAAGAATGTTTACCAGGCACTGCTTAAGCCGCAGGCCGTCGGCGGTCATAACGGGCGGAATATTCCGCGAAATTTGCGTTACGAGCGGCAGCCCCTTTTCCGAAGCGCGTATGTTAATTACATTGATTGTATCGGTAAGGAACGAGGCAAAATCAATTTTGGTATTTACAATCTCCATTTTATTCGCGTCAATTTTAGAAAAATCCAGAATTTCATTGATAAGATTAAGCAGGTTTAACGAAGCGTTTTTGACGGTATCGGCCCGGATCCGCTGTTCATCGCTTAAGGTATTGGTAAGCATAAGGTCCGTCATGCCTATAATGGCGTTCATGGGAGTACGGATCTCGTGGCTCATATTGGCAAGGAACGCGCTCTTTGCCCGTGCGGCGTCTTCCGCTTCCTGTTTTGCGTCCATAATCGGGGTAATGTCGCTCCACTCAAAAAGCCGCGCGATTTTTCCGGGTGTAAGAGTCGAGGACCTAAGCAGATACGAATGTTTCTGGTTCTTAAGGGTAACGGAGAATGTTTTTTCGACATAGCCCTCCGCCTCCATTACTTCCTGAAAAAGAATCTGCACTTCCGCCGGGAACAAATCCAAAAGCGGCCTGCCCCTGATGCAGTTGATGTCGGTAATATCAAGCAGTGAAGCCATTGAGCTGCTTACATATTCAACATCGGCGTCGTCATTAATAATAATAAGATACGTAGAAGATATCGAAATAATCGCGTCAAAGGTATGGCTTGACTGCTCCATTTTTTTAAAAACAGAAAGAAAATTGGCCGAAAAGTAATAAAGCAGCGAGCACGAAATTACATAAATCAGATACATGGTATCCAGCGAAAAAAAGTCATAATCGGGCACAATTACAAAAAAATTCAGGCGGACAAACAGGCGGGGCAGGGCGATTGCCGCGAGTAAAAGAAAATTTGAAAGCAGTATAAAACGAAGCAGCGCGCGGCGGTCAAGGTAGCAAAAACAAATGATCAGGGTAACAACAACCATGTCAAAGTAAATGGGATCGCCGCCCAAAAAGGCCGCCGAAACCGTTATGTCTATCAAAAACAAAAAAGGCAAAAGCCATGCTACGGCGCCGGCGGACAATAATTTTATGGCAAGAAAATAAATCAGACAAAAGAAAAGGGCGGAAGCGATTCTAATGGAAGACGATCCAAGGGTCCGGTTTCCAAAAAGGTAAAAGCCTGAAACCAGTAAAATATACATTCCCAGCGCGATGTACGAGACCGTTATGGCAAACTGAAACACCTTTTTGCGGCTGTAAGACCGTGCCGTCATGCGGGTTCCTGCGGCACGTTTTTTTGGAGCGCCTGTATTCCATAGGGCAGCACAAAATCGACGGCCTTTGGAACAAGCGTAAAATCAAAGGAAGGACCGTAAAAATGTTCTTCGTCAAGCGCCGCGCTTATATACCGATCGCTTTGGATCGAAACGCTCCTTCCCTGTTTTTGAATAATATAATCGTCCCGGGCATAGTAATGGCCCTGCTCAAAACGGGAAACAATCTGGGACAGGAGCCTTAGCGGCGGTTTTTTAATAAGGTACAATTCCAGCCTGCCGTCCGTCATGGAGGTCCACAGCGCCGGAAACTCGCTGGAAGCGGCTGCGGGAGTATTGCAAATTTGTATGCTTAAATATTCGCCGCTTAGATCTTCGCCGTCTATTTTTATGGTGTAGTAAGAGGGCCTGCTCCGGAGCGCCGCCCAAAAAAAGATGACTTCGCGGATAATTTTACGGGGCAAAAAGAAAAACTTTGAAAGCATTTTATTCTGTTCGTCCGCGTCCGCTCCAAGGCCGATAAAACAGCCGATAAAGCAAAAGTTGTTTCCCGCGTGAATTAAATCAAGCGAAACAATTTTTGAGGTTGTAAGGCTCCACAGCGATTTAAACGGATCCCCCGACCCGCCAAACGAATAAATCGGCGAATTAATCCTTCCCATTGGAAGAAACGCAACCTGCACATTGGGAAGGCGGGCGCAGCCGTTTATTACCTCAAAAAGGGTTCCGTTGCCGCCCACGGCATAGATTCGAACCAGTTCGCTGGAATTATTGACATAGCGCCTTACAAACCCGACGGCGTCGCGCTTCCAGCGGGTAATATGAACGTCAAAATTGAACAGTTGATTTGCGCCAAAGAATTCGGTAATTTCATCCTGAATACGCTGCAGCATAACGCCCCTTAGCTGCGCGGCGGTAGGATTAATAATAAACAGGTGCTTCATTCCGTTTCCCGCCGTTCAACAAGCGCGATAATATTTTTTATTTTTTCCGCGGCGGCGGCATATTCAATATTTTCAAAATCGGCAAAAATATGTTTAAGCATTTCGCCGATGGAAGTATCATCCCATTTAAGGGGAATAAACGGCTTCATTACATTTATGGCAAGCGAAAGATCAAATTGATCGCAGGCGGCTTTTGCTTTTTGCAGGGCCTGTAACAATTCTTCCATATTCCCCGTTCCGGGTTCTTCTTCTTTGACTTCAAAGAGCAGTTCAAGTTTCCGCTGAAATTCGATAAGCCGGCTTTCAAGCAGGGGATACTGCACCCTGCAAAAATCAAGGTCTGACGCCTTTGCGGCAAACTCCAGCCGCTTTGCCTCGTCGCCCAGTTTGTCCGCCGCTATGCTGTAAAGGCCGCCCTTTATGCCGTGTACTTCTATCGCAAACGCCGCCAGATCGCTTTGGTACAGGGCGCGCATTTTTGCGGCCGCCGCCGGTATTGTTTTTGCGGTAATGCGCAGCAGCGTAAAATAATCTTCGGTTTCGCCGCCTATTAGCAAAAGGCCCTTTTCCACGTCAAGGTCCGCTATGGCGTTTGCGCGGTCAAAGAGCCCGCCCGCCGGGCGCTCCGGAAGAATATCTTTTGGCGAACCTTCGCCTGAGTCTTCGTACGGTGAAAATAAAGCAGCGTCGTTCCAGTCGCTTCGAAACGTCAAAAGATAGCCAAGAATATCGGCGATAAAAAGAATTGACGTATCATCGTAGAAAAAGGCTTTTTCGTTGCTTCCTTCCATAATGACATAGCCGCAAAGCGCGCCTTTTTTTCTTAAGGCCATAATACAGGTTGATTCATGGCTGGCGCCTTCGGTAAAGGGCGGAATTTTTAATTCGGCGCGCGCGCCCTCGTTCAGCGTAAGATGGCGGCGGTTTTCAAGCAGCGACGCGATTTGTTCATGATAAATAAATTCGATCCCTGTTTCTGTTTCTTCCTGGGGATAACACGCATAAATGATCGCCTTTCCTTTTTGTATAAAAACAAGGCTGCCCCGCGAAATCGAAAAATATTCGGCTACCGCTTCCAGTACGGCGTTATAGGCCTTTTTTAAGTTGTCGTTTTTAAACATTGCGTTGTGAATTTTAAGAAACATGGTAATGCGGCCCTGCAGCCGTTCCTGCATCATGCGGCCGATGCGGAATTGTTCCGCAATTCTGCTTAGGGACCGCGTCATAATGCCAAGCTCGTCTTCTGAACGGGGAACGGCGATAAATAAATTGTAATTTCCCAATACAATATCTTTTGCCGCCGCCGTGAGCCTTTGAAGCGGGCGCGAAATTCCCCAGGCAAGATATACGAGCAGCAGCGAATAACTGATAAGGCAGAGCAGGAGGGAACCCAGAATGGGGCTGATCACCGGAATAATCTCGCTTAGGATATAATACCTGGGAATGGCGCTGTAAATATAAAGCCATTCACCCTGTAAAAAAACAGGCGAAAAATAACTGTAATATTTTGCCGAAAACAATCCCGCGGTATCTTCAAGGAGTATGGATTCCCTGCGGGACATTGCGTTTAGAATTTCCCGGGTGCGGGAAAAGCCAAGCTCCTCAAGGCCCGCTCCCCAGTCTTGCCGCTTTGTATCGGGCGAATAGGCAAGCCGTCCGTCAGGTAAAAAAATGGCGGCGACGGAGCTGTTCATCATTTTGTTTGTCAGAAAATCGCCCGGAATTTTTGCGTGAAGACCCGAAACACCAATGATAACGCCGTTTCTGCGGACCGGCATGGAAAGCAGAAACGCGTTTCCCGGTCCGCCGTCCGCATCCGTCCGCAGCAGCCCAAAACGACCGCTTAGATCGACAAAGAGGCGCCCGGTTTCTTTTGGAATCGTATACCAGAACGAACGGACCGGATCCGCAAGATTGTTTTCATCAATATCGGGAAACAGTTCTACGTCATTGTCGGCGTTACGGATATAGAACGCGATAAAACGCCCCGAAGGCGCAAGCGGGTAATCAAGGGTGTACGCGGCGTCATTGCCGTCAAAAGCGTTTGGCTCAAAAATAAGAAAGTTGCCCTGCACAGAGGGGGAACGGAAATAGGCGGTAAGAATATTCCGGAGTATCATCCGCGCGTTGGGGTTTTCCGGATTAACGCTTTCGATTCCGGCCGCCATTGTATCCAGGGTCAGGTTGGCTGTTTCAAAAAATTTTCTTAGGTCCGATTCGCTAAAAACCGTTAGTGTTTTAAGCTGCTGCAATACCTGGTCTGTTTTGGTGTTTATAATCTGCCGGGTAATAAAAACAGTAAGGGCGATAAAGATAACCAGAAACGGCAGAAGCACAAACATAAAGATTTTTTGCTGAATCGACTGTTTCATGCCCGTCAGTATATACCCTGACGCTGAATTTGTCAGCAAAAAAAAACCAGTCCTTCGTTCGGGACTGGTTTTTTTTTGCCTGTGGCGGCGTTATGACTTAAGGTTGTAGAACGCGTCCCTGCCGGCATATTCACAGACGCCCATAAGTTCGTCCTCGATGCGGATAAGCTGGTTATACTTGCAGATACGGTCGGTACGGCTCATTGACCCGGTTTTGATCTGGCCCGTTTCCAGCGCTACGACCAAATCGGCGATAAAGGCGTCTTCTGTCTCGCCGGAACGGTGAGAGATAACCGCCGTGTAACCCGCCCGCTTGGCCATTTCGACCGCTTCGTATGTTTCGGTTACGGTGCCAATCTGGTTTACCTTGATCAATATTGAATTGCAAGATCCTTCCTTGATGCCCCGCGCAAGGCGGCTGGTGTTTGTTACAAAAAAGTCATCGCCCACAATCTGAATCTTGCTCCCCAGGGCGCGGGTCATGTTAACGTAGCCTTCCCAATCGTCCTGATCCAGGGGATCTTCGATGGAAATAATCGGGTACTTGCCGATCCAGTCCGAATAAAGGGCGATCATTTCGTCGGCGCTAAAAAGTTTGCCGGGGTTTGATTTCCAGAATTTATAGCCTTTTTTGCCGCCTTCGTCAAACAGCTCCGAAGAAGCGCAGTCCATGGCGATACCAAACTGCTCCTTGTCGGCCCGGTATCCGGCTTTTTCAATCGCCTTGACGATAAACTGCAGCGCTTCTTCGTTGGCAATATCCGGCGCAAAACCGCCTTCGTCGCCTACGGCGGTATTTTTGCCGGCGTCTTTAAGCAGTTTTTTAAGGTTGTGGAACACTTCGGCGCTCCAGCGAACCGCCTCCCTAATCGATTCCGCGCCGACGGGCATGATCATAAATTCCTGAAAGTCGACTTTGTTGTCGGAATGTTTGCCGCCGTTAATAATGTTCGCCATGGGCACCGGAAGCACGTTGGCGTGGAATGTTCCCAGGTAGCGGTACAGCGGAATGCCCAGGCTGTCCGCCGCCGCGCGCGAGGCGGCCATGGATACGCCCAGAATCGCGTTGGCGCCAAGCTTGCCCTTGTTTTCTGTTCCGTCCAGTTCGATCATCGTGCGGTCGATATCAACCTGATCGGTAACCTCGAAGCCGATAAGTTCGGGCGCGATGGCGTCGTTGACGTTGGCGACCGCCTTTTGAACGCCCTTGCCCAAATACCGGTCCTTGTCCCCGTCGCGCAGTTCAACCGCCTCGTGCTCGCCCGTGGAAGCGCCGGAGGGCACTGCGGCCCGGCCCATGGCCCCGTCTTCGGTAACAACGTCCACTTCGATAGTGGGATTCCCCCGCGAATCAAGAATTTCCCGTGCTTCAATATATTCGATAGCGCTCATGTTATGCTCCTTCGGTAGATAATAATTTACCCTAAGTTTCGTATAGTTTTGCAAAAAGGTCAACGGGACCGTTACGGTTCCGGAATAAGCTCCTCCTCCGGCGCTTCTTCTTCGTTCCTCGGTTCGTAGACGGTGTGAAACACTTCTACAAAGGGTTCCACTCCGCCTACCATGCGGGGGACGGAAAGCAAATACATGTCATTGTACAGGGGAAGGGTAAAGGCGCCCTCGAACGGGGCTTTGCCTCCGGGAAACTCTACCCGTATCCGGTGCTTTGAACCGGTTACGGTAAGTCTGCCCCGGTCGCCCTCGAATAATTTTAGCGGCTCTTTATCGTCCACCCGCACCGCTATTTGACCGGCCTGATTCGCCCTGGGGGAGCCTTCGCCGTTACGGTTATCGATGAGCAGGGTATGCCCCCGGCTGGTAACAAAGAGCACGCCGCCCAAAAGTATCCAGACAACGGCAATGACAAAACGCAGGGCCCAGGTTTTTGTTATCACCGTATCACCGAGATTCCCGTTTCCAGGGTTTTAAAGCGGCTGGTAAGCGATTCCTCGCTTACGGGGTTTTCCATGGTAAGGTACAGGGAATAACGTACATCCTCGCTTATTCCGTTCTGCACAAGCACCCCCGCGGCGGTTCCCGTGTTGTCCTTTGGCGAAATGCGTCCAAGGCCGTCATAGGGATATTTGCCGCCGACCACATCGTTCCAGGTTTCCATTGTCTTTGCGCCAAGCTGTTCATCGGGTTTTACGTGTTCCAAAATCATAAAGTAATCTTTTCCCTTTATGTCCCGCTGTAAAAAAAGACTGCGGAAACCGTATTCAATTTCGCCGCCTTTTTTATAATACGCGGGCATCATAAAAAGGGTAGAGGCGCCGCTCAGCTCAAAAACGCTGTCGCTGGTTTTAATGGTAAGCTGGGGCAGGGCGAGGTCAATGGTTTTGTCGGCCTTGTTCCAGTCCAGTTTAAGCTCCGCCAGCGATTCGGGAATCCAGCGGTCAAGGGCGATATAACTTTCCCATTCGCTTAAATCGCCCAGATAGGCGGCCATGATCTTGTCGCAGGTTTCTTCCATGTCCCATTCATAGATGTGGCGCTGGTGCGAATTCTGGCGGGTTAAAAAAATTACCGGACCATTGGGCATGGGCAGAATATAGGCAAGGATAACCGAGTCTTCAAAATCAACCAGCCACCAGGCCTTGATCCAGCGCCGCCCCTGTTTGTCCAGATACTCCTCTGTTTTTTCCGGATCGCCGAACGAAAGAATTCTGAATTCGGAAGGGCCAAGACCTCTTTTAATATTAACCGCCGAAAGATACGTATCCATTATCGCGCGGGGATTTGAATTTAATTCCGCCGCGTCGGCGCTTTTGGGCCGCCGCAGTTTGATAAGCGACATTCCCGACACCGTCGCGACTGACACCATTCCGTCATCAGGCAGGCTCGCGTTTTGAACGTTGAGATCCGATACCTTCCACTGGTTGTCGTTTTTGTCGACAAAGGCAAGCTCGGGAAAATCGCTTGTTACGACATAGCTCAGGAGATACCGGTTGTTGGGGCCGGTAAGAAAGACAGGCGCCTCTTTAAAAAGATCTTCCATTGCCGACGGATAATATGCCTTGTAGGCGTTATAAAAGATGCCGCGTAATTCCTTGTACGGCGCGGGAAGCGCGGTGTCAAGCTCGAACACCCGCGTAATATTGTTGTCCAGTATAAGGTGGGAATAGGTATGTTTCCTCCTGAAATGGGTGGTGTCTTTTGGCGCGTTGATTAGCTCGCCAATGGGAAGCGAATAGAGGATGTTGTCGCGCAGCGCGGTTACGACGCCGACTACCCTGCCCTGGGGAGTTACCAGCGGGCCGCCGGAGTTTCCCGGGTTGCCGTCCGCCGATGATTTAAGCAGATTCCAGCGTCCGTCTTCTTCTTCCGGAACGGTGCCGAGCACAAGGCCGTTTCGTACGATAATGCCTTCGCCCAGCGCGTTGCCGACGCTGTACACCTGCGCTCCTTCGGTAATGTTCGGGTCCAGTTCAAACCAGGAGGAAAAGGTTTTGCCCTTAACGGTAAAGACAACAAAATCCTTTTCGTTGGAAACCCTGTTAATACTGTCCAGTTCGTAAACTTCGCCTTTGGAACTGCGTATAAAGTATTCCGTAAACACGTCGCTTTCGCTGGAAAGATCTACAACATGAAAGGCGGATACCGCTTCTGTGGCCGAGATCGCGAACGCGGTGCCGATTGAATAGTACTTGTCGTTGCGGACCGAAAAGGGAACGAGCGACCAGTCAAGTTCCTTGTCATAGGAAATTTTTTTCTCTTCCGGCTTTTTTATGACCACTTCAAAAACGGCTTCTTTTACCAAATTTTGAAGACCGGAAGAAAACCCGCCCGGCAGTTTTGCGGAGCCCGTCTGGGCGCTTTGGCATCCGAAAAAAAACACGCCCGCCGCCAGCGCCAAAAACATCATTACACTGCGTTTCATACAATTCTCCTTATTGTAATATAGTATCCTTATCTGTCAGGGCCGCGCAGGCTCTGTCTGGCTTTTTCCGCATTGGCCCGTTTACGCCAGGCGTGCAGCACCAGGGCAAGCGCGATTACCGCATAACTAAACGCGTCCCGAAAGTATTCGCCGATCATCGCGTTGCGAAAAAGGTTTACGCCGGCTTTGGGAACGACGATGTACATTAAATGAAGCAGCACGGTGCCCACAAATACATTGGGTATGGTAGCCCTGCTTGCCGAAGCCCCGCCCACGAGTATTGCGGCCGCGGCAAAGAAACCTGTCTGCCGGTGCGCGTTATAGGTCGCCACGTTTCCCATATTCTGTAAAAAAATAATCTGCCCGATACTTGCCAAAACGGTAGAAATAACAATGGCGATAATCCGGGTTCTGTCCACCGGAATTCCCGCCGCGTGGGCTACCTTTTGGTCCTGCCCCGCCGCGCGCATATCCTGCCCCAGTTTGGTACGGCGGAACCATACAATAAAAATACAGAGCAGGCCTATGACCAGATAATTGGCAAGCGGAATGGAAAGCGGCATTCCCGAAGGCAGCTTTATATTTAGGGGAATTAATTTGTCCAGCGACTGGCGTACCGAATCGAGCGTAAGCGTATTGCGAATTCCGTAACCCCGGCTAAGCGTAATGTTAAGCGAGTGTACGGGAATAACCGCTCCCATAAGGTACATGACGATAAACTGGTAAAAGCCGTCCATAAAAAAGCCCAGGATATAACCGGTAACCATTTCCCTTCCCCGGGCGCGGTTAAGAATCTGGCCCGCAAGAGCGCCAAGAAGGGCGGCCAGAGGTACGCCGATAAGGCTTGCGAAAACAAGGCCGGGTACGCCGATAATATTCCAGTCAACGGCAAAAATAAGGCCTATTTCGCCGGCCATCGCGCCAAGCACCATGCCAAAATTAATGCCCATGCCGGCCATAATCGGCAGCAGCAAACTAAATACCAAAAAGCAGTTGCGGCCGATACGCGTTAAAATTTCCTGGAATATGGAAACGGCGGAAAGCCCCGAAAGCGGAATTGCGGTAACGGTAATAACCAGAAAAATAATAACAACCGCGTTATCCGCCAAAAAGGCGCCAAAGTCTTTTTTCATTTTGCCGCCTTTGTTCTACGGGTCAACGCGTAGATGATCATTCCGTTGGAAATAAGAATGCGTATAACTTCTGACATGTCGGTTTTTAGAACGCTGTTGACGACGCTTGGCGTCATGGCAAGAATGCTTTGAAAGAGGAATGTTCCCACCACGACATTGACAATGCCCGCCTTGTTTACCGAAGCTCCGCCCAAAAGCACCGCCGCCACGGCGGGAAACGCCATATAGAGCGGCGCGTTGTACAGCTGTATAAAACCAAAACTCTGCTGGTAAACCAGAATGCCGACCGCGCCGTAGATTGTCGACACCACTACGCTGATAATGCGCATACGGTTTGATGAAACGCCCCCGGCCCGGGCAAAGTCAGGGTTGGAGCCGACAGCCGTCAACGCGGTACCGGTTTTGCTCCGCATAAAAATCCACATAATAAACGCCATAACGGCAAAAAATAAAATGGACCCGGTGGGGAATTCAAAATTACCCGCCTTTGGGGCCAAAAAATTGTTAAGCACGTGCGACCAGTAACCGTCAAGTGTAATCGTTGTCCGCAGGCCCTGCCCCGTATATCCCCATACCATTGTTGGATTGGTAAAGGGAATAATAAGCCACATAATCGCCATAAAGGTAACAATGGAAAAACCGACATACATGGCGATGGTCATTTCTTCGCCTTTGACTTTGTTAAGAAGCATGCCGTACAAAAGGCCCAGGACTATCGCAAAGGGCAGGGAAAAAACAAGCGCCGCGCCAAAGCCTAATATTCCCGTTAAATGCAGCTGCATGGAAATGGTTGATCCCAGCAGCCCCGCGATAATTCCCACCGGCAAACCAAAATTAAGCCCCGCGCCCGCCTGCATCATCGGCACCATCGCAAGCACCATAACGCCGTTTTGGCCAAAGCGTACGATTACGTCTTTAAGCGAGTTGGACACGCTTACGCCTACTACCGGCGCGGCGATAAAAAGGGCCGCCACAAAGAAAAAGATGATAAGCCGCGGCCAGCCAAAGTCAGAAATAAAGGCGCTTATTTTTTCGTTAATACCCTTTGTCATGCTTCCTCCGGCGGGAATGTACCGGCCATGAACATTCCGAATTCCGCCGCCGGCCGGTCGGGGGCCAGAATTCCCGCAATTTTTCCTTCGGAAACAATGGCGACCCGGTCGCAGATTGAGCGGAGTTCTTCAAGCTCGCTTGACACCATAACAATGGTGGTGCCCTGTTCGCGGTTATAGGAAAGCAGGGTGTCAAGCACAATTTTTTTTGCCCCGACGTCAATGCCGCGCGTCGGCTCCGATACAAACAATAAACGCGGCTTAAGCGCGAACGCTTTTGCAAGGCATACTTTTTGCTGGTTGCCGCCGGACAATTCCCGGGCCGGCTGGCGGCACGAGGTGCATTTAATCTCAAGTTTTGCGATATATTCGTCCGCCAGGCGGCGCATTGCTTTTTCATCGCGCTGGGTTATCAGGCCGAAAAAATGTTTTAAAAACGCGCCCTGGGACTGCATCGCGCCAAACGCGATATTCCAGTCAAGGCTTTCGTCCAAAAGCAGGCCGACTCCCCGGCGGTCCTCCGAAACAAAGGCCATGCCCGCTTTAAGAACCGCGGCGGGATCGCCCAGGGGAATTTCGTTTCCGTCAAAAAAGATTTTACCGCCCGAAGGAAAAAGCCCCATAATCCCGTTGGGGATGCCGAGCTTTCCCTGACCGGCAAGTCCGCCAATGCCAAAAATCTCGCCCTGTTTTACCGAAAACGAAATATTCCGCACGGTTTCGCCGGGCATATCGACCCAGAGCTTTTCGACGCTGAACGCTTCGCCCGTTAGATCGCGGTTTTTTTCTTTTGTATCTTTATCGATCTCGCGTCCGACCATCCAGACGGCAAGATCCGCTGCCTTTAAATTATCGTTTTTTTGATCTTTTATTACCCTGCCGTCCCTTAGTACAATAACGCGGCTGGCGGCCTGGGTAATTTCATGAAGCCGGTGGCTGATAAAAATAATGCCGATTCCGCTTGAGGCAAGGCTTTTAAGCGCGTTAAGCAGCACTTCCGCTTCCGATTCGGTAAGCACCGCGGTAGGCTCGTCAAGCACCAGTATTTTAATGTTTTCGCGGTCAATTTCGCGGGCGATTTCGGTAAACTGTTTATGGCCGACCGGCATTTCAGAAACCAGCATGGACGGTTCGATTTTAACGCCCAGCCGGTCTATCGCGCTTTTGGCGTGTTCCATCATAAGATCGCGCCGCAGTGTTGACAGGCGCGGCCCAAAAACGCTTGTCGCGTAATTGCTTTTTACCGGCTCGCGGTCAAGCATAATATTTTCCGCCGCCTCGAAACCGGGGATAAGCGAAAATTCCTGGTGAACCATGCCAAACCCGGCATCCAGAGCGTCGAAGGGACTGGTAAAGGACACCTCGTTCCCATCCAGAAATATCCGGCCGCGGTAACCGCCTGTTTCGGCGATTGCCGGCATGCCAAACAGGATGCTCATCAATGTAGTCTTGCCGGCGCCGTTTTCGCCGACAAGACCCAGAATTTCTCCCCTTTCAAGGGAGAAATTCACATCCTCCAGAACGGAAGCGCCGTAAAAGTCCTTTGACACCCCTTCCAGTTTTAGAAGAGGCGCCACGACTAGCCTTCCTGCTGCTGGAACGTAATCTGGTAGTACTTTTCGGGTACATTCTGTTCCGTCGTGGGAAGGAACTTTCCGGGGCTGCCCATGATGTAGGTATCCATAAAGATCAGCACCTGGTTGGCGGCGCGGACGCCGGTATTGGCGTCGATATAGTAACCGCCGTTCCATTTGGCGCCGGGAGTAAATTCACCTAGAGCCGCATAAAGATCGTCAAGATTGCCCAGCTGGGCGGAGTTGTCGATAATTCGCTTGGCAAACTCGCCAAGACCGGCGCTGGCGCTAAAGCCGTAGGAGAACGCCCATGTGCCGAAGCGGTTCGATCCGCCCTGGGCGTTTACCGCCTCTTCGACCTTTGCAAGAATCGCGGGGAAATCTCCCGTTTCGGCGGAAAGGTTTATACCGAGCGCTCCCGGGTACCCCATAAGGGGAGAGGGAAGGTCGGCCTCGACAAACATGCCGCCGTAGGTAAGCAATTGTTTGAGCAGCGGTTCGGTGTGGGCGTCATTGGTGCAGAAGAAGACGGTGTCTTTTCCGTATTGGGCGATCCACTGGGGCGTTTGTTCAAGAATAGACTGCTGGGCTCCGGCAACGCCGACGTCGCTTGTCGGGTCCGGCGCGGTGGCAAATACAAACTGAATTCCCAAATCGTTACAGGCGGCTTCCATAATCTGCCGCCGCAGACCCAGCGTTTCGTAGCTCATGTGACGGGGAAATGAAATGTGCACAAAGGTTTTTGCGCCCAGCTGTTTGGCGGCCCAGGGAATGGTATAACCGCGCGAAATAAAATCGGCGGAAATGGCAAGATCGGCCGCGCCCTGGATTACCAGGGGATCTTCGTGGGCTTCGCCGGCAAAAAGCAGAATATCGTCCCGTTTTTCGCGGACCCGTTTAAACGCTTCGGCGGTTCCCGGCACCGCCTGGTTTACAATAATCGCCTTCATTTTGGGATCGTCGGCAAGAGCGACAATCTGCGAAATGGTCACTTCCTGCTGTTCCATAAAGTTGTCGGGATAGGTAATGTGCTGGATAATACCGCCTTCGGCGGCCCTTCCGTAGCGGGCGATAAGCTCTTCCGCGCCCCTAAGGTCGTCCTCTGACTGGGAAACGGTCCCGGTACAGATGCCAATGTGGTACGCGGCTCCGCCGCTTTGCGCGGTCCCTCCCCCGCAGGAAACAAACAGCGCCGCGAGTACCGCAAGCGCCGGTACGGCAAATAATCTCTTCATACGATAGTTCCTCCTTACATAGAACTGGTCTTTTTAAAGTATGTACCATAACGGGGGAACTGGTCTACAGTTCGTTTTTGGACCACAAACCTCACTAACCGTCACGAACTTTGGACCACAAACTTCACTAACCGTCCCGAACTTTTGTCAGAAATCTCTTTTTTGTTCGTACCGTTGGCGGCGTTCGTGGTGATTCTCCTTGGACCAATCACCACCAACCCCGCTAACTATCACGAACTTTTTGTCTGGAAAATTCCATCTTTTTTGTTCGTGCTGGTGATGTTCGTGGTGGTGATCCCCTCTTCCGTGCCGTTGGCGGCGTTCGTGGTGATTCTCTCTTCCGGGGCCGTGTCCGGGAAGATGCCGCCGCAGACGGAAAAGTGGGTAATGGGGTATGCGGAGTAGCGGTCGAGTTCCCGGCGGCTTTTCCAGATTTTTTCCGCAGCCCCGCCGATAAGGATCACTTTTCCCACCGGGCCCAGGGCGGCAAGTTCCTTGACCAGGGTTTTGACGTTCCGGTCAAGGGCGGTTTTGTCCTTTTTGAGGAAGTCCAGGACTTCCGTGGTGGAGGAGCGGGGGCAGTCTTTGACGATGCCGGTTATGTAGGCGCCGCCGAAGGGGGGCCTGCCGAAAATGGAGGCAAAGATTTTTTCGCGGCTCCCCGAATGGCTGTGGTAGTTTGTCCAGGGGACCTGGCCCTCCAGTTCCTGTGAGGCGTTGAGGCCGGCAAACACATAATCGGCATGGAGGGAGGGGACGGCCTGTTCGATAAGGTTGTATACTTCATCGCCCTCGCCCCAGACGGCCCAACTGGCGTATCTTCCGTAGGCTTTTTTTAACGCTTCGTACCGGTTTCTGGTCATTGTGCCGCCTCCTGTAAAAAGTCAACTACCGGACACCTATGCCTGCCCGGGTAAATCCGCCGTTGCCGCCACCGCCGGGGTTGGAACAGGCCGCAAAGCCCAGGAGCAGAGGGAATAGAGGTAAAAGGAAAAAACTACTTAAC
>JAIRYT010000080.1 GCA_031267675.1 Treponema sp.
CCGAGGCCGTGGACCGTTACTATTTCAAAATCCCTGCACGCGGAAAACTTTTCCCGCAGTTTGGTTATATACACATCCACCGACCGCGGCGTGGTCCCGGTTTCAATTCCCCAAAATTCATCCATGAGCTGGTTGCGGGTAAAGGTCTTTTTGGGATAGGACAAAAGTTTCCACAATACGTTGAATTCCCTTACCGTAATGGGTATTTCCTCTCCCCCTACTATCGCGGTCATTTCATCAGCGTTGAGGACCAGGCTTCCGGCGACGATTTTTTTTTCGTTAGCGATATTCGCCCGCCGCAGGAGCGCCCCTACCCGCAGGACAAGTTCATCCAGGTCAACGGGCTTGACCATGTAATCATCGATGCCGATACGGAAGCCTTTCTGTTTTGAGGTGATGTCGTCCCTGGCGGTGACAAAGAGGATGGGGATCAATTTGTCCTGTTCCCGTACCATAGAAGCGAACTTGAACCCGTCCACTTCGGGCATCATAATATCGGAAATAATGAGGCCGATGATGTTGTCTACCATGCGGTCAAAAGCTTCCAATGCCGAAAGGCAGCCGATGGCCTTGTAGCCCTGTTCGGCAAGGCGGGCGCAGACTATGCGGTTCAGTTTTTCATCGTCCTCTACAACCAGTATATTGACCATAGGTTTCTCCATTATGGACTTGATTTTACCGTAAATTCAAAAAAAAGTTGTTAAAGAAATGTTAAATTTTATCTGAAAGCTGGCAGGGGGCGGTGGAGCCAAAATCAGCGTCCATGCTGATTTTTGGCTTAGGGTAACGCTGATTAACTTGACGCTAATCAGCGTTACCCTATTACTAAGGCCGCTACTTGGGGCATATTTCCTTGTAGTATTGTGAGGCCCCCTAAATCACGGCAGGCGGGAGTATTAAAGGTGAATATATAACCGGTGAATTACGAACGGCAGAAAACCGGAACGTTCAAGAGCGATATCAGCAAGCGTAAGGATATGGCGTATGATGCGTTACGAGACGAATACACCTGCGCGAATAACGACGATACCTTGTGGCTCTGCCGTGAGGTTCGTCATTCAATCGAAAATTCGCCAACTATGCTGGCGCAATTTGCGCTGTCATAAAAAAGGCTGTCCTGCCGGACAGCCTTTTTGTACACCGGGGAACCGCGCAAAAGCCGGCGCCCCGTAAATTCAACTCTTCACGTTTTAGGGCAACACTGGACTTGTTCGACAACCCGGTTGGTTGTCTCACAAGTCCTTGACGCTAACCAGCGTTCCTTAGCGGAAGCTTGCCACATTGTTTTTTGCTACTACCGTAACGCCGGAATCAACGTTCTTCTGGGTAATGGTTCCACCGGTGGAATCGGTGTAGGCGTTCTGCACGCCCAAAGATCCCATTGTCTCGGGGTTCTGGGCCATGGTGCCGATAAGAAGTCCCTGATCGATCTGATCAAGAACCGATCCGCCTTTGTCAAAACCAATACCGAGTACCGGCCGGGTGGCTTCCCTGATGGCGTTGCCGGTTCCCACAGTGCTGCCCTCGTTGGCGCCGAAAATGCCGACCACTCCCTGGGTGATATAGTTGGAGGCGATTTCCTGGGATCTCGCGGGATCGCCCTCGCCGTACTGGCTGGGAAGAAGATTAAAGGCAGAGCCTTCAAAAGCGGCGCGGAAGCCTGCCTCCCGGGCTACTGTCGAGGCCGTCGAGGGGTTTACGTTGACAATGCCGATGTCTCCCCCGGTGGTACCGGCGGCGGTGAGCGCGGCAAGCAGCTGCTCACCCGCTGTTTTACCGGCCGCTGTGTTGTCCGTCGCGATTGTCGCAAGAGCCCCGGACCAGCTGGCGGGGGAGTCTACATAAATAAATTTGACGCCCGCGCTCGCGGCTTCCTGGATGGCGCCGTTCATGGCATCCGCGCTGTTGGCGGCAAGCAGGATATAGTTGGCGCCATTGGCGGCGGCGTTGTTAATTTTGTTGATCTGGGCGCTGTCATCTTTTCTTTCCGGGGAGTCGAAGAAATATTCAAACTTGTCCGCCCCGAGTTCCGCGATTTTTGCTTTCGCGCCGGCATCAACCGAAAGCCAATGCGCATCCATCTGATCCATCGTGATTAAGTAAATCTTAATTTTTTCCGAACCTGCCGCGGGTTTTTTGTTACAGGCAGCAAAAGAAATTGCCAGCAAGGCAACCATCAAAACTGTAAAAAAACGCTTCATACTCTCTCCTCATACAAACATGATTTTATTTCAGGGCACCAATGCCCGAAACAGCTACTTGTTGCGCCGTCTGATTACTACATCCGACAGCACGGAAATTACAACGATAATGCCCACCGTTATGTTTTGGATTGCCACAGGGACATTTGCGAGCGAAAGTCCGTTTGAGAGTGTTGACCAAATGGCCGCCCCGACGATGGTACCCACAAGCAGGCCCTGCCCGCCGAGCGTGCTTACCCCTCCTATAACGCTTGCCGCCACGGCGTAAAGCTCGTAGGTGTTTCCGGCGCTCATGTCACCGGTTCCGCTCTGCGCTGTCTGGATAAGCCCGACAACCCCGGCGCAGAACGCGCTTACGACATACGCCACAAGGGTTACTTTAAGAACGCTTATGCCGGACATTTTGGCCGCCTCGACATTGCTGCCCACCGCGTACAAATGCCGGCCGGTCTTTGTACTGGTAAGGATAAAATTAAAAATCGCCCAGATCACCAGCGCGATTATAATCGTGGAAAACAAAAATCCAAACCGGTGGTAATAGAAAAAATTCTTGAAAGCGTCTATCTGCGACCGCAAAGACTCGGCGGCCTCCGCGCTTACCAATTTGTAATTTTCGCTTGAGTCTATGGCCCTGGTATTGCGGCTGCCGTTGGTAATCTGCGCTATGCCCCGCGCTATTGTCATTGTACCGAGCGTAGCGATAAAAGGCGGCAGCTTGAACTGAGCGACAAGAAAACCGTTGGCAATCCCGATAACAAGGCAGGCGGCAAGCGCAAAAAGCGCGGCAAAAAAAGGCGGCATGTTGTGGGTCATAAGCGTCGCCGAAATCATGCAGCTCATTCCAAGCACAGAGCCAATGGAAAGGTCGATGTTGCCGGTGATCAACACATAAGACTGGGCAATCCCGACGATAATAAAAGGCGCAATCTGCCTGAGCAGATTCTGAATGTTTCTCGGCCCCAGAAAGTTCGGATTCAAAGTCTGGAAGATGATCAACAGTATGATCAGAAAGCCCGTTACGATTATCACCTGACCCACACCGCGGGCGGTAAACGTCTTTTGAATGCTCTTTATGTTCATAGCCTCTCCTCAATCTCCTTTGGGGTCCTGTCTTACGCTATTTTTTTCTCAAAGCGTGTCGCCAAATCCAGAATGATCTCCTGGGTGGCGTCTTTCCCCGGCAGATTCCCGGTAATTCTGCCATCGCACATTACCAGTATCCTGTCCGCGAAGCCGAGTATTTCCGGCAGTTCCGAGGAGACAAACAGAATACCGATGCCCTGCCGTTTTAGCCTGTTTATGATGTTGTAAATTTCAACCTTTGCCGCCACATCAATGCCTCTTGTGGGCTCGTCAAAAATGGCAACCCTGAAACTTCTGGACATCCACTTTCCCACAACAACTTTCTGCTGATTTCCGCCGGAAAGGTTCGCCGAATCACTCTCGATGGAAGAAAGCTTTATTTTCAGGGTATCCCGGCATTTGTATGCCATATCGCGTTCTTTGTTTTTGCTTACAATGCCCAGAAAATTTGAAAGCAGATCGAGATTCGGCATCCCAATATTATTTCTGATTGAAAGCTTTGTAAAAAGGCCGTCTTTTTTGCGATCTTCGGGGATAAGGACAATTCCGTTTTGAATGGAATCTTCCGGCTTTTTAATGTCTATCGACTTCCCGTCCAGAATTATTTCGCCGGATTGTTTTTTGTCTATCCCGTACAGGGCGCGGGTGGTTTCGGTTCTTCCGGCGCCCATAAGTCCGGCTATCCCCACAATCTCCCCTTCCCGCAGTTCAAAGCTTATGTCCCGTACAAGGCGTCCGGCGTTGAGGTTTTTGACTTCAAGCACTTTCTTCCCAACGGTACATTCAACGCGGGGAAATTTTTCCTTGATGTTTCTGCCGACCATGTACGAAATCAATTCCTGTAGATTTGTTTCACTATAGTTCAGCGTTGTGATATACTCGCCGTCCCTGAGTATGGTGGCGCGATCGACAATATGCTGTAGTTCTTCCAGCCGGTGCGATATGTAGATAATTCCGCAGTTTTTTTCCTTTAGCGAACGGACTATTTTGAACAGCTCTTTAATTTCACTTGAGGTAAGGGCCGATGTGGGTTCGTCCATAATCAGGATGCGGGCGTTTTGTGACAGGGCTTTCGCAATCTCTACCATTTGCTGTTTTGAAACTTGGAGATCCCCAACCACCATTTCCGGGTCTATATCGATGTTGAGGCTTTGAAGAAGCCTGCGCGCTTCACTGTTCGCTGCCCGTTTGTTCAAAAGCCCGTGGCGGGTTTTTTCCCTGCCAAGAAATATGTTTTCGGCAACGGAAAGATGGGTACACAGGTTCAATTCCTGATGTATAATGGCAATGCCAAGTTCGGACGCTTTTTGGGGATTGAGAGCCTCTACTGTTTCGCCGCAGACCGCGACGGTCCCTGAATCTTTTGTATAGACGCCGCTGAATATTTTGACCAGCGTGGATTTACCCGCACCATTTTCCCCCAAAAGGGCGTGCACTTCCCCGGCGTTAAGACTAAAACTGACATCAGTAAGCGCCGGAACACCGGAAAACGACTTGTTTATGTGCTCAGCGTGTATCAATTCTACAGCCATATCAGTTCTCCATCTCCATATTCTGTCATATCATGAAAAACTTGTCAATAGAAATTTTCAAAACTACAAAAAATTATTTTTTTTCTGTATTTTTTTATTGACAATATAGAAAAAGTTGTATATAATTTCCGCGTGGCGATGGTAAAGTCGGGGCTTATTTATCAGGATTTGCTCGAACGCATCACCGGGGGCGATTTGGCCGGGAAAATACACCTTCCCAGCGAGAACCACCTCGCGGCGCATTACGGCTGTTCCCGGCCGACAATACGGAAAGCCATCGGATCCCTTCGCGACCGGGGCCTGGTGAGCAGTGCGAAGGGATCCTGCGCCTATATCACCGGCAGGGGAGCCGGCGGCGGCGTTGAAAAGCCGCAGACCGAAACGTTCATGGGAATTATTTTTCCCAATATGGGGCCGGAATTCTTTTTCGACTACCTGGGCCGGAATCTCGCGCAGCATGCTTCGGAACAGGGTTATTCCCTGGTCTGGGGCGGATACCTTTCCCCCCGATCTGACATGCTGAAAATGGACATTCTGGGAACCTGTGAACGCTTTATCGCCCAGAAGATACAAGGGGTGTTTTTCGCTCCGTTCGGTATTCATCCAAAGTCGGATTTAATTAACAATGAAATCGTGGAAAGTTTCAGCGCTGCCGGAATCCCCATCGTCCTTCTTGACGCGGATATCCGCCCGTATCCGGATCGGAGTTCTTTCAACCTTGTTTCCCTCGACAACTTTCAGGCCGGATACCTTATCACAAGCTATATGATCCGCCGGGGACTGCGCCGGCTGTTTTTTCTCGCGCCGCCGTATTCCCATAACTCTGTCAGACTGCGGTATACCGGTTTCCGTGAAGCGATTCTTGATTCGCAGGCGGAGCAGACGCGGCGCGGCGGGGAAAGTCTTTTGGGTGAACAGTACCCCGGAACTTCGCAGTACATGGAACTCAACCGCGACGACAACGAGGGCCTTTCACGGTTTATCCGCGAAAAAAAACCCGACGGAATTCTTTGTTCAAACGATCTTACCGCGATGTCGGCGCTGCGTTCATTTGAGGCGATGGGAATCCGGGTTCCCGGGGATATTTCCCTTGCGAGCTTTGACAATCTCAGCCGCCAGATGCTGTTTCCCCGTTTCATCACCAGTATTGAACAGCCCATCGAAGACATAAGCCGCAGCGCCCTTTCATTGATGATAAATCTTATCAACAGCCCCAAAATGCCGCCCTGGCATGTTACGTTTCCCGGCATACTTGTTGCCGGGGACTCTACCATATAGCCGCTGTCCGCACTGATAACCGTCCGCGCCGTTACGCTACACAAGAACCGGTTCCGCTTCCTGTCCAAGCACCCGCCGCCGGTAAGCTTCGCCTATCCGTTCAAGGGTTTGGGCAGGCGTTTCGCAGGGAGCGGCCTGTTTGCGCAGATCAATAGTGAACTGATTCATCGAGAAATGGCGGTAAAAGAAAATGCTTTTTTTAAACGCCGGATTTGACGCGCAGAGGCATTTGAGTTTTTCCGTATAGGCCTCAAAAATTCCGCCCTTTTTCATTTCCGAGTATCCGATTATCCAGACAGGCCGCCTGCACGACTGCCAAAATTCATGGAGCAGATCTGCCATAAATTTTTGTGATGATTCGACAGCGGCGGCACAGACCCCTTTACCGGGCCCGGCTCCAATCCGGCACAGTTCTTTCAGCTCGCCGGTACGCGGCGTATGTATCGGGGTTTTGTTGAGAACAAGCACGTTTTTGCGGAAGTCTATCCCCAGCTCAGGGTTATCGCGGAAAAATTTTTCGGCGATTTTTCCCGACGGTCCGACAAGGTACCGCCCCTGTTCCTGTTCACGGCGGCCGGGATTATCGGCCACGAGGATCATTCTGATAGTATTCAGCGCGTTTTTTTCATCCAGCGCTTCGTTATACACAACCGGTTTCAGCACCGTATAAGAGGGCCCGTCCCGCCGGTCTACAAGAGTTTGTACCTGCCCGGCAAGCTCCGGCAAAGAAGCGGAAAGCTTTTTGATATAGGTCCTGTATTTTACGGCGATATCCCGAAGGCTCTTCCGTTCCGTTTTGCGGTTTATCATCAACGTGATTTTTGCCGGATTCCGGCGGACGCTTCCACTACGGTTACAAGCCGCAAAAAATTGTCCATGGCAAAAGCCAGATTATCTTTGCTGTGCGTCCGCGCTTCCTGAAATGGAACAGCCCGGCGGTTAATGCTGAAAATTGCGCTTACCCCTTCGTCATACGCGCCTTCAATGTTGTCCCCGATATCGCCGACTACGGCAATTACCGGAACCCCCTGTTTTTTCGCGCGGCGGGCGACACCGATGACAACTTTGCCCCGTAAACTCTGGGTGTCGATTTTTCCTTCGCCTGAAAACACCAAATCGGCGCCGGACAGGAGTGTGTCAAACCGTACCGTGTCCAGTACGGTTTCAATGCCCATCTGTAACCGGGAATTGAAGAAAGCGGCCATACCGCCTCCCATGCCGCCGGCGGCCCCCGCGCCGGGAAGCGCGGAAACATCGACGCCCAATTCCCGAATCACCGTTTCCGACATGGAACGAAGCTGGGCGTCCAGAAATTCCACCATTGCCGGATCGGCGCCCTTTTGAGGCCCAAAAACATGGGCGGCGCCGGCGGGGCCGTACAGGGGATTGTCTATATCACACATGGTTATGATTTCCGCAGCGGCCAGTTCCGGCGGCATTCCGGTTTTGTCAATGTGCCGGATCCGCGAAAGACTTTCGCCTGAGGGAACAAATTCTTTCCCGCCGCCGTCAAGAAACCGTATCCCCGCGGCCGCCCCGGCCCCCGCGCCGAAATCGTTTGTGGCGCTTCCGCCAAGGCCGACGATTATTTTTTTACAGCCCCGGGCCGCCGCATCCGCCAAAATCTGACCGACCCCGTAGGTGGTGGTTTTATCCGGGTGAAGCCTGTCTCCCACCAAAGGAAGACCGGCGCAGGCGGCCATTTCAATGACCGCGGTATCCCCACCGTCGATAAGACCGTAAAAACCGTCAATGTCCTCCATGAAGGGCCCCTTGACGGGAATAGTTACTTTTTCCCCTCCCACGGCGGCCAGGAAAGAATCGACGCTGCCTTCGCCGCCGTCCGCCACGGGAATGGAAACTATTTCCGCACGGGGACAGTGTTTTTTAATCTGTTCTTCCATGATTGCGCAAATTTCGCCGGAACTCATCGTCCCCTTAAAAGAATCGGGTATCAGGATGATCTTTTTCACGGGAAAACGCTCCTTTAAAAGATTCCGGCCGTATCGAAACCGCGCCCCCGGTGAGGCCAGTCAGCAATAGTATCACTAACAAAAAAATGGTAACAGACCCCGCCGTTAAGGCAACACTAATTTATTCCCGATTGAATGACGAACCCCGTGGAGCAGAGCTCCGCGGTATTAAACCCACTTGCGAATAAATCAGCGCTTCCTTCAATTCCCATGCAGAAGCGATTTTAAAATTGGCATTTCCCGGGGATTCCCCATATACTTAATTTATTATGGAATCATTATTACAGTGGGGTTTGAACCTCATCAGGGCGATACAGACGATTGCCAGCCCACCCCTGACATTTTTTATGACGCTCGTAACTCAGCTGGGAACTTTTCAGGTTTACTTAATCATTCTTTGCCTGGTTGTCTGGTGTGTCGATGAGAAAAAAAGCGTTCGTCTTGCGCTGATTGTCATGGTTTCCAGCTGGATCAACCTGGCGCTGAAATTCTTTTTTCTCCAGCCGAGGCCATTTTGGGAAGGCTACGATCCCGGCGTTGGGCTTGTTCGTGAACAACTTGGCGGGCTGCCTTCGGGCCATGCCCAGGGCTCCCTGGTTTTTTGGCTGGGGGCGGCGTCCTGGTTTTCGCGTCCCTGGCGCTACGGCCTGGCCGCGCTTGTCATCCTTTTGGTAAGCTTTTCCCGAATTTACCTGGGGGTTCATTTCCCTACCGACGTGTTTGCCGGGTGGCTTATCGGAGGGATTATTTATGCGGCTTATTTTTTCCTGACCCCCAAAATCGAAAAATTCCTGGAACACGGAGGCCTCCGGACCGCCCTGATTCTTTCGATCGCCGCTTCCGTTGTGATGATCCTGTATCTCCCCAGTGTTGTGCTTTTAATGCCCGGAGCGGTGGTTTTGGGGATAGGAACAGGATACGCGCTGAATAAACATGTACTGGGTTTCCGGGCCGCTCTGGTTTTTGGACGCCGGGGGACGGCAAAGCTGTTAACCCTTCTGGGCCGTTTTGTTCTGGGGATGGGAGGAGTGTTGTTGGTTTTCTTCATCTGTGAAAAGTTTTTGCCCGCCTACCGGCCATTTCTCTTTTTCCGGTTCGCTTTGCTGGGATTCTGGGTTTACGCGGGCGCTCCCTGGCTGTTTTTACGAATTGGCCTTGCGGAACGGGACACGGCATAGCCGCGGATCCGGCCAGTACCGGCTATCCGGAGCCCCGCTCATTCCGGGCGCCGGTCAAAGCCGGTAACCCGGACGCTTGCGGCCCGAACTTTTTTACCCCGGTTTTGCCGTGATTTCTGAACACCCACACCGCTATGCATCCTGCCAGTAACGGAAATGTTATGGGTATCATTTTATTGTATTCGTATGCTTCGATGAATTTAAAATGCAGGACAGACCAGACGGCTCTTGTTGTACCACAGCCTATACATGTTCGATTAAGCAGCAGCCGGTACGCGCACAGAGGGAACGTATCCCCCAAATATGCTTTGGGCACAAGAAAAAATAATGCCCCAAGAACAATAACAACGAGCAGTCTCCGGCGGCAGCCGGATGAAAAGCGCGCGTTTCCCGGCAAGAGACCCGCAAAAGGCGCACTTTTTGGCGAAGGTTTTTCTTTACTCTTTGGTAACCACATTACCTTTGGAATCTTTGAATGTTCCTGTCGCAATCAAAATAATGTCGACGACCCACCAAATTCCGCACCCGCCAAGCGTGATAAGTTTCAAAATCCCGGTTCCAACTTTGCCCACATAGAACCGGTCAACGCCAAGTTCACCCAAAAAGATTGAAAGAATCAGCAGCGTTATCCAGCGGGAATTTGTTTCACCGCCGCCGGCCCGTTTCTGCCGCACACCGCATTTCGGGCAAATCTCCGCCTCTTTTTTAATAATTGCGCCACACGACGAACAAAACATTTCATCCGCGGCTTTTTCCCTGGGCTGAACGTCACTCATTTTTTCCTCCTTGCACCCCGTGGTATACATCATCATTGGGAAAAATTCAACAAAAATTTGTTCGTGATGGCGGTGCGGGCAGACCTTCGGTCTGTCGTGGTAAATTCTCTGTTTATTCGTAAAGCCTTTGCCGAAAACCTTGGGATTTCCATATGGAGCAAAAGTAATATCCTACCAGGTTAGACAAATCAGGGATCCGGGAAAAAGTCGCTTTGTAATTCCTTACAACATAAGGAATTACACCATACCGGCGAAGAGACTTGAACTCTTACATCCTCGCGGACAGCAGATTTTGAGTCTGGCCGGTTCAACACACCGCGTATTATTGGAGCCTATTATGCCCCGTTTTATGGAAAAATGAAGAACCCAGGAGCAAGCTCCGGGGTATGAACCCCGCTTGCGAATCAAGGGTTTAGCGGGAAAATTGGCGTATTTTGACCCATTTGGTAGTATCGGGAATTACCGGGACAGGCGGATTTTTGTGTCGTTTTATATGTCGAATTTGGGGTAAAAGATACGTTGGCCTAAAATTATCGGTGTCATTTCTTGTATTTCTTCCTTTCCTTTTTTGA
>JAIRYT010000024.1 GCA_031267675.1 Treponema sp.
AGAACACTTCGGCGGCGCGTTCCCCCCGTGGATTGCCCCGGAACAGGCCGCGGTAATCCCCGTGGCGGAAGAGTTTAACGAATACGCGAAAACGGTTGCCGCGGAATTAAAGGCCCGCGATATACGGGTAAGCGCCGAACTTGGCGACAGCCGCCTTAACGCCAAAATCCGCGAATGCCAGAACCGGAAAATCCCCTACATGCTGGTAGCCGGCCAGCGCGAACGCGACGAAGGCACCGTCGCAATCCGCCTGCGGGACGGCAGACAGCTTGACCCGATGAAGGCCGCCGCGTTTGCCGACTACCTGGAAGAAAAGGTACGCTCGCGGAGTTTGGAACTATAGCGGAGCTGTAAAAATTATAAGCTCATAACAAATATTATGGAGGCAAGAAATGAAGAGGATGGCGATTTTTGGCGTATTATTTTTTATCGGGTTTACTGCTTTTGGACAAAACAGTAATATTGACCGCAACATTAATACTTACTTTTCGTATATTGGAAAAAGAGTTCCCGGCGGATTTGAAAATTCCGCCGAAAACGCACGCAAAAATCATTGAAAGTGACGCCGGCAGTGACGTATTGGCCCTGATTACCGATGACAGAGACAGGGTAATACTTGTGGTTTTTGGCAGGGGGAATAATAATATTTATGATGCAAACAGATGGACCGCATCATATTATGCATTTTTGGAAGAAAACGGATATGCATTTTTTCAAAAATACGACATAGGAATATTATTTAAGAAAGGCAGTAATTACGCGCTAATAAATTATCCGCTGGAACAGGAAGGCGGCAGTTTTGTTTCACAACTGCTTTTTCTAAAAGATACCAAGGTCCTGCAGCAGTAATCAGGTACTTTATAATGCGAACCGCCTACCGCCGCGCGTAACAGTATAATCCCGCCGGGGCCGCTGGTTTTTGTCTTTGCCCGCAATTCCCCGCAGGGCAAGATCGCCGCCTAAGCCTCGATCTGAAATCTCCGCAGAAAATCAGGATCATCCCGGACAATTTCAAGCAGCCGGCGGGAAGCTCCCTCCGGCTTGTTTCTGCCGTTTTCCCATGCTTCAACGGTCTTGGGGGATACTCCCAGAGACCCGGCGAACATAACCCGGCTTAATCCTGACCTTTGCCTGATTTGTTTAATGTCCCTGGTGTTGAAAACATCCACCGGCTTTATGGTTAATTTCACTTTTCGGGCCGTGAGCTTTCCCTGTTGATACGTAACAGCCTCGCTCAGTCCCTCCATGATACTCTCGTATACGCTCATTTCCTGTCCCCCATCTCTTTCAAGCCTTGCTCCAGCTGGGCAATCATTTTGGCGATTTCGTTTCGTTCCGCAGGGCAAAATCGGTAAAAGACTCGAATAGGGTCATCCTACCGCCGCGCGTAACAGTATACGCATCCCGCCGGGCAGGGGCCGTAACTCCCTATGTCGGCGGCGGCGGCGCAAAGGCAGTGGGGCCGCTGGTTTTTATCTTTGCCCGCAATTCCCCGCAGGGCAAGATCGCCGTCTATACAGGCGCCCGGTCTGATGCCCAGCGCGCTCAGATCTTCCGCCTCGGCGCAGCTTTGCATTGTCATGCCGTTGTCCCTGGAAATACCCGGCAAATCGGCGAGCAGACGCCGCAGTTCCGGCGTTATGCGGCCGTCGCCGTCATAGTGGGGCAGTAGTTTAAACTGGTCCGCCGGCATTCTTTCCAGCGCCGCAAGACGCCGCCGTGACGCGGCATAGTCGTCATAAACGCTTATGATTACCCGCCCGGCGGCCCCATTCAGTTTTGACGCCAGCGCGGCAAAATTATCACGGTGAAACTCCGCGTCAGTAACGGTACTGAGCAAAACAGGATCGTAGCGCCAGGCGACACGGGATATGCCGAAACGTTCCGCAAGCCTTCGCATCGCATCAATGACCGCATCTTCAGGCGGCGCCTTCGGCTCCAGCATCGCCGGATATCCGGTAATGGTAACCATCACGTAAAAAGGGCAGCCCCGCTTTTCCATATCAGCGCCGTGTTCCGCGATGGAAACCGGATCGCGGGTCCAAAACACAAGAGCGTCCACATCGCCGGGCAAGAGGGACACACGGCGTATCTGGGCGGCGTTAAACGGATTCCGTACTTCGACAAAACCCGCATCGAGCCTTTCCAAAAACCAGTCAAACTGAAAGCGCGGTATGTCACAGCGGCGCGATGCGGAAATAATCATTAAATTATGATACCCAAAAAAGAAAACCAAGGACAATACCCGGAGCGTTATGCGCCATTGGATCATAAAGACGCATTTGGGTATCAAATAAAATTACTAAAAAATAAAGATACTGATGAACATTATCTTGAGGAGATTAAAAAAGAATAATCTAACACCGTCTAACAATAAAGAAAAAGGAATTGTATATTATTGCCATAAACGATATTCCCGCAGAATAATAGTTGCGCCGCGTAATGTTCCGGGTGTATGCGGCGTTTTGACTTTCTAATTAATTACTGTATCATTAGCAGTAAAAAACCAGGGGGCAAAATAAGCTGCAACCCTAAATAAACGCTATGCCGGCCATTAATGTTACGATATCCCGTTTCAATACCAAACAGGCGAAAGCAATACATATGCATTGAAAATCTTATTCCAACAGTATATATTGGTTCATCCCTTGTGAATTCTTCAAAGTTAAAAAGATTTAAAAAATTTACTTTCATGAATGGGCCAAATATCTGCCTGTCTTTTTCAGAGGACTTTGCAATTTTTAGTAAATTCCAGTACATAGTAAATCCGCCAAAAGTCAAAATATGGTCTTTTGTAATTCCATTATACCAATATCGAAAAGGATCTACTTCGACTCCCAGCCCCGTTTGTTGTCCTTCAAAAACAAGGTATAATATGTTTGCGCCAAAATCAAAAGATATTTTTTCATAGCCATTCATGGAAAAATCCATCGTTCCGAATGTCCAATACAAATTTATATGTTTTGTATGAATTCCCTGAAAAAGATCATATGTATCTTCATAATCGTTTGGATCGGCATATACTATACAATTCGCCGATACCAATAAAATTCCAGTTATCAATACGCTTCTCAAAATTTTCATAATTGCATTATAAACAAGGGTATATAGTTTGTCACTATTATCCGGTCTGTAGATTCATTCTATTCTGTAACACCGTCCAAATATCAACAGCCATACCGTAGAAAAAAATCCACTTTCCGCGTGGTTGCGGATTATATTTGCAAATATTTTTGGCATATTTTTCGCCTCCTAATTTTTTACATATCCCTCCCGTATTAATTCATCCACGATATCCTGGCTTAATTTCTCGCCCCATTTTTGCCCAATAGCCATTGTTTCCTGAACCAAAAGAGGAGTAACTTCAACCATTTTTTTTCCTAATGATGATTCATAAAACGCTATCAACTGTTTTATTTCATCATGCGTATAAAATTTATCGTATGCGGGAATACACGCGTATAACAAATCGTCAACATTTAATTTTTCATTAAACTTGATCCAAAATTCATCCGGTATATCAGGAACCAACTGCCGGAATTGCGGTATCATGGCATTCATTACCTGATTTGCCAATTTGTCCGAACCTGAAACCCTGAGTAATTTAAGTATATCATCGTTTTTTGTTTGGCCATAAATGCCAAAGGCGCTCATTCCTATTGTAAAAATAAGGGCAAAAGCAAGTTTTTTCATATCCCGCCTCCGTTGGGCATTTTAACGTATATTCTTACGGTATGTCAATATAACGCATTGCGTTTCCGCCGGCTCCTTTGTCCGGATTGTCGCTCCGCTCCATGGTCCGGCAGCCTGTTTACGAAGCGGTCCCGGCCTTGCTTCATCGTATTCAGGTCAGCGCCGCATACAGCAGGCCTTGCCGTAATCAGCCAAATCGCCTATACTGACTCCAGGCGGCGCGACCGCCAAACAGGAAGGTAATAGATGGATAAAGCGTTGTTGGACACGCTCAAGGCAAAAGCCAAAGAGATTCGAAAACTTACCATAGAGGAGATTGGCAACCTCGGTTCCGGTCATATCGGGGGGGCGATGTCTATCGCCGATCTGCTCGCCCTGCTTTACTATCACCGGATGAAGGTGGATCCCTCAAACCCCGCGTGGGAAGGCAGGGACCGGCTGGTGGTCTCCAAGGGCCACGCGGGACCGGTCGTATACGCGGCGCTGGCCTCAAAGGGGTTTTTTCCGCTGGATTGGCTTAAAACCCTCAATAAAGGCGGGACAAGGCTCCCCAGCCACTGCGACCGCGTACTTACCCCGGGCGTCGACATGACCGCCGGCTCGCTGGGTCAGGGTTTTTCGGCGGCGCTCGGTATGGCGCTCGGCCTCAGGATGGACGGCAAACCAAATACGGTATACGCCGTCATAGGAGACGGCGAATCCGACGAAGGCCAAATTTGGGAGGCGGCGCTGTTTGGCGCGGCCAGGGGAATTTCCAATATTGTCGCCTTCACCGACTTTAACAAACAGCAGCTTGACGGATATGTAAAGGATATTCTTGATCTGGGCGACCTTGCCGCCAAATGGTCGGCCTTTGGCTGGTATACCCAGGAAGTTGACGGACACGACATCGAAGCATTGGATAACGCGGTTGAAAAGGCCCTTGCCCAAAAAGAAAAACCGTCAATGATTGTAATGAACACCATCAAGGGAAAGGGTTGTTCCTTTGCGGAAGGCGTCGAAAAAAACCACAGTATGACCTTTGACATGGACAAGGCAAAAGAAGCCATCGCGGCGCTGGAAGCTGCGGTATAAGGGGTAATAATGATAACCAACGAATTAAAGGAAATGCGGGCAGCCTATGTGGAAACCGTAAGCGGACTGGCCCAAAAAAATAAAAACATCGTGGTTCTGGAAGCGGACCTGATGAATTGCAC
Organism: Treponema sp.; assembly: GCA_031267675.1. Taxonomy (GTDB): domain Bacteria; phylum Spirochaetota; class Spirochaetia; order Treponematales; family Breznakiellaceae; genus JAIRYT01. Next base: position 4,890 of record JAIRYT010000024.1, read on the forward strand.
CAATACGGGGAGTTTTAAAAAAGCGTACCCGGACCAATTTTTTAATGTTGGCATTGCCGAAGCGAATATGGTAGGCGTCGCCGCAGGTCTTTCTGCGGCGGGAAAAATTCCCTTTGCTTCGACCTTTGGCTGTTTTTCTTCGCGGCGGGTCCATGATCAGTTCTTTATTTCGGGCAACTACGCCCGCCTAAACGTCAAGCTTATCGGCATGGATCCGGGTGTTACCGCCGCGATGAACGGCGGCACTCACATGCCCTTTGAGGATCTTGCCCTGATGAGGGTAATTCCCGGACTGGCGATTATTGAACCCTCCGACTATTACAGTACTGCGGCTCTGGTAAAGGAAGCCGCCGCCTGTTACGGCTGTGTGTACATACGGTTTCCGCGAAAAGCGGTGCCGGTGTTATATTCAGCCGGCGAAACATTTAAATTCGGCCAGGCAAAGTTATATAAAGAAGGAAAGGATCTTTGCTTTGTCTGCCTGGGAAGCCTTATGGTAAACGAAGCTCTCAAAGCCCGCGAAGAACTTGCCCCGCTGGGGATTGATGCGGGAATCCTTGACGTGCTTTCGCTTAAGCCGCTGGACGCCCAGGCGATTCTTTCCCAGGCTGCCGCGGTAAAGGCAATAATCAGCTGTGAAAACGCCCAGATTGCCGGCGGTTTGGGGAGCGCGGTGGCGGAGCTCATCGCCGAAAACGGCTGCGGCTGCAAATTCGCCCGCATCGGCATACGCGATGAATTCGGCGAGGTCGGGTCGCAGGATTATCTTGCAAAGCGCTTTGGTCTTACCGCTGACAAGCTGGTCGAAAAAGCCAGGCAGCTTCTGGGATGAAGGTACTGGTAATAGGCGGCGCGGGCTATATTGGCAGCCATGTAGCCCGCCGGCTGCTCGACAGCGGTCATACCGTTACCGTCTTTGACAATCTTTCCTCCGGGCTGCGGATCAATCTTTTTCCCGGCGCGGCGTTTATTCACGGCGATATACTCCGTTATGAACAGTTGCGCGCCGCAATGCGGGAAACAGGCGCCCAGGCCGCCGTGTATCTGGCCGCGTTCAAAGCGGTCGGCGAATCAATGGTAAAACCTGAAAAGTATTCGGTAAACAACATCATCGGAACCATTCACCTGCTTAACGCGGCCTGTGAGACGGGGCTTAAAAACATCATCTTTTCATCAAGCGCCGCCGTTTACGGGGAGCCGAAATACCTGCCCATTGACGAAAAACACCCCACAAATCCCGAAAACTACTACGGGTTTACCAAACTTGAAATCGAAAAATTTTTGGGCTGGTATGATCGTCTTAAAGGAATACGCTGCGCGATTCTTCGGTATTTTAACGCCGCCGGGTACGATGTAGACGGCAGGATCAAGGGCCTTGAACAAAATCCGGCAAATTTGATACCGGCAATCATGGAAGCGGCCTGCGGTATGCGCAGGGAGCTCCAGATATTCGGCAGCGATTACGATACCCCCGACGGCACCTGTATACGGGACTATATTCATGTAAGCGATCTGGCCGCCGCCCACGTTCTGGCGCTGGACTATGTTAGCGGCAACGACAAAAGCCTTACCGTAAATCTGGGCAGCGAAACCGGCAGTTCGGTCACCGAAGTCCTCGAAACGGCCCGCCGCGTTACCGGCAGGGAGATTCCCGCAAAAATCACGGGCCGCCGCGCCGGGGATCCGGCAAGACTTACCGCATCGGCGGCTTTGGCGCGCGATCTGCTTGGCTGGAAGGCCCGGTATTCGGACATGGAAACCCTGATCAGGACAAGCTGGGCGGCGTACCATACAAATTAACCGTTTGCGGGGAAAAAACAGCAAAAAACCCAAAAATTTGGCGAATTTTGCGCAAGACCCTTGACGCGTTCTGATATTTTTGATAGCGTGTAGATCCTTTGGTAAGGATACGGTTTGTCCGTTTTCTATAGTGTTCTGGCTCCAGCTATTTTATCGAACGATAGTGCGATTATAGGGAGTTCTCGAGACCGTCCGGAACGGTCAAATTTGGCGTTCGGCCCGGATGGATGGGATGGAATGGACGTATGGAGGAATGGTGCCTACTATTAATCAGTTGGTTCGCTTTGGACGGCAGCAAGTCGGTTCCAAGACGAAGTCCCCGGCTCTGCAGTCCTGCCCTCAAAAGCGCGGGGTTTGTACCCGTGTTATGACGGTTACCCCCAAAAAGCCCAATTCGGCCCTTCGCAAGGTAGCGCGTGTAAGGCTTTCGCACGGAACCGAGGTAACGGCCTATATTCCGGGGATCGGGCACAATCTGCAGGAACACTCGGTGGTTCTTGTGCGCGGCGGTCGTGTCAAGGACCTTCCCGGTGTACGTTATCACATTATCCGGGGCGCAAAGGACACGCTCGGTGTAGAAGACCGCAAGCGCAGCCGTTCCAAATACGGCGCAAAGCGGCCCAAGGCGTAGGAATGCAGGATTATGGGAAGAAAAAAGAAGACTGTTGATCGCGGCATTTTGCCCGATCCAAAATATAATTCCATGGTGGTTTCCAAGTTTGTAAACCGCATGATGTGGCAGGGCAAACGCTCTGTTTCGCTGCGCATTGTTCACAAGGCGCTGGGCGTGCTTCAGGCAAAGGTTGACAAGGAACCGCTGGAAGTGTTTTTAAAGGCGATTGATAACGTTAAGCCCACGGTCGAGGTTAAATCCCGCCGTGTCGGGGGCGCTACCTATCAGGTGCCGGTGGAAATCCGCGAAACCCGCCGCGAGGCGCTGGGGATGCGCTGGTTGATCAATGCCGCCAGGGCCCGCAACGGTCATGGCATGGGCGACTGCCTTGCGTCGGAACTGTTGGACGCGTATAATAGCACCGGCGCCGCCTTTAAAAAAAGGGAAGATACCCATAAGATGGCCGAAGCCAACAAGGCGTTCGCCCATTATCGCTGGTAGATTTCGCGTCGAATCTGGTTTTTGCGGCCGGGGAGGAGGACTTCGCCGGATCGCATTATTCCAAACCGATCATCAGTTTTGGTGAGATAGGTGGAACGATAGTAAGTTTTCTTATCTGTCTTTTCCCCGTCAAAGCAATCTGTCTCTTCGGTTAAAAAATCGAACCGCTTCGAAAGGATCTTTCGGGGCTGGATCAAAATTGTTGGAGGAAGAAAATGGCAAAGGACAAGTTTAACCGGACCAAAACCCACATGAACGTAGGAACTATCGGGCACGTGGACCATGGAAAAACGACCCTTTCGGCAGCTATCACCATGTACTGCGGAAAGAAGTACGGCGACAAGGTTATGAAGTTTGACGATATTGATAACGCACCCGAAGAAAAAGCACGTGGTATCACTATCAATACTCGCCACCTTGAGTATCAGTCGGAAAAGCGGCACTATGCCCACATCGATTGTCCGGGACACGCCGACTATATCAAAAACATGATCACCGGCGCGGCGCAAATGGACGGCGCGGTTCTTGTAGTGTCCGCTCCCGACTCGGTTATGCCCCAAACCCGCGAGCATATCATTCTTGCCCGTCAGGTAGGCGTTCCCAACATCATTGTTTTTCTTAATAAAGTCGACCTGGTAGACGATCCCGACCTTCTTGAAATTGTAGAAGAAGAAGTCAAAGACGTGCTTACCGCCAACGGATTCCCCGGCGGCGAAATTCCCATCATCAAAGGCTCGGCTTTTAAGGCGATGGAAGCCCTTAACAAGGGCGAAGAAAACGACGACACCAAGTGCATCCAGGATCTGCTTGACGCGATGGATACCTATTACCCCGATCCGGTCCGCGACGACGACAAGCCCTTTATCATGCCGATAGAAGATGTATTCACCATTCAGGGGCGCGGCACGGTCGTTACCGGAAAAGTGGAACGCGGCCAGCTTAAGCTTAACGAAGAAATCGAAATTGTCGGTATTAAACCCACCAAAAAGACCGTGGTTACCGGCATTGAAATGTTTAACAAACTCCTTGATCAGGCGCAGTCCGGCGACAACATCGGCGCCCTGCTTCGGGGTATCGACAAGAAAGAAGTGGAACGCGGTCAGGTGCTCGCCAAACCCGGTTCCATTACCCCCCACCGTAAATTCAGGGGCCAGATATACTGCCTCTCAAAAGAAGAAGGCGGAAGGCACAGCCCCTTCTTTACCGGTTACCGGCCCCAGTTCTATTTCCGGACTACCGACATTACCGGTACGGTAAAGCTGCCCGAAGGTAAAGAAATGGTTATGCCCGGCGATAACACCGAAATTTTTGGCGAGTTGATCCATCCTATCGCGATGGAAAAGGGACTGCGCTTTGCTATCCGCGAGGGCGGCAAAACCGTCGCGTCCGGTCAGGTTGTAGAAGTTATTGAATAGGAACTGACGGCTCCGGCGGTTCCAGAAACCGGCCGGAGGCTGTCAGAATAATGCGGAGGAATGATGACAAAGGACCGAATTCGCGTAAAGCTGCGCGGTTTCGACGTTGAATTAATCGATCAAAGCGCGAAATCAATCGTTTCGACGGTGCAGAAGGCGGGGGCGAAGGTAACCGGGCCCATTCCGCTTCCGACCCGCATTAACAAGATAACGGTGCTTCGTTCACCTCACGTGAACAAAAAGAGCCGTGAGCAGTTTGAGATGCGTACGCATAAGCGTTTGATTGATATTATCGATCCCTCGCCGGAGGTAATGGATTCTTTGATGAAGCTGGAGCTTCCCGCCGGTGTTGATGTGGAAATAAAGCAGTAGCGGGTTTTCGTTCGTTTCTAATTATTTTGCTGGAGTTTAGTCATGTTGGGTCTTATGGCCAAAAAAGTAGGGATGACACAGATATTTGACGAGGAAGGCAACCTCGTACCGGTAACGGTATTGCGCGTTGATCCGAACACGGTCATAGCCCTTAAAAGCGCGGAAAAAGACGGCTACCAGGCGGTAGTTGTCGGTGTGGACGAGATGAAACCCTGCGATCCGGCAAGTAAAAAACGCCGCCGGAGCAGCATGGCGAGCAAGCCCTACGCGGGGCAGTTCCCCGAAGGGATAAGTCCCAAAAAGACGCTAAAGGAATTCCGCGACTTTGAAAAAGAGGTAAACGCGGGCGACAGTCTGGGCGCGGAGCTTTTCGAAGGCTGCCGTTATGTCGATGTAACGGGAATCAGCAAGGGAAAGGGTTTCCAGGGGGTTGTAAAGCGCTATAAATTTGGAGGCGGTCGAAAGACACACGGTTCCAAGTTTCACCGCGAGCCGGGTTCGACCGGACAGAGCACCTATCCCCACAAGACGTTCAAGAACATGAAACTTCCCGGCCGCATGGGAAGGGAACAGGTTACGGTGCTTAGCCAGCGGCTGGTAAAGGTCGATGCGGGAAACCAGCTTCTTATGGTCCGGGGCGCTGTTCCGGGCGTGAATAAAAGCATAGTGGTCGTCAGAGCGGCGGTCAAGAAGTAAGGGAGATATGATGAACCGGACGGTATATTCCCTGGAAGGAAAGGAACTGCGGAGCATTGAACTGGATGACGCGGTTTTTGGACTTCCCATAAATGACGATCTTATCTGGTACGCGATCACAAACGAGCTCGCCAACAAGCGGCTTGGGACGGCGTCGACCAAAGACCGCGGCGAAGTGCACGGTTCCAACGCAAAACCGTATAAACAGAAAGGAACAGGCCGCGCCCGCCGGGGCGACAAAAAAAGCCCCCTTTTGGTAGGCGGCGGCGTTATTTTCGGACCCAGGCCCCGCGATTTTTCGTACTCAATTCCCAAAAAAGCAAAACGTATGGCGCTTAAAACAATTCTGAGCCTTAAGGCGCAAAGCGACACCTTAAAAATAATTGAAGATTTTTCCGTTGAATCGGGAAAAACAAAGGATCTGGTAAAGCTTTTGGGCAATTTTGGAAAGGCGGAGCGCACCGTGCTCATTCTTAAAGACGACGATCCCGTCCTTAAGCGGGCGGCTTCGAATATCCCCTGGCTTTCCTATCTTTCCTATAACCGCCTTCGGGCCCACGATCTGTTCTACGGAAGGCGGGTGCTTATGCTGGAAACAGCGGCAAAAAACCTGAACGAATTTTACGGCGATAACGCCGGTTCGGCGCCCGAGGCAAGCGAGGCTGCGTCATGAGTTTTAATTACGAGTCAATTTTAATAGAGCCGGTGCTTTCCGAAAAGGCTAATATTCTGCGGGAACAGGGCAAGTATGTATTTAAGGTCGATCCACGGGCAAATAAAATCCAAATAAAGGAAGCGCTGCGCAGATTATTTAACGTGCATCCGGTTTCCTGTACGGTTATGGTCGTCGGCGGCAAACCCAAGCGGCTGCGGAACCGCCCCGGTTATACTTCTACCTGGAAAAAGGCGGTGGTGCGCCTTGCCAAAGATGAAAAGATCGGCATTTTTGAGGGCGTATAAGTATGGGCATCAAAACATATAAACCAATAACCGCAGGAATGCGGCAATGGACCAGTCTTGATTTTTCGGACCTTACCAAAGGGGCCAGTCCCGAAAAGTCCCTTACCTCGGGGCGAAAGGAACGGGCGGGCCGCGATTCAAACGGCCGGATCAGCGTACGCCATAAAGGCGGCGGACACAAACGGCGTTACCGCGACATTGATTTTAAACGCGACAAAATCGGTGTTCCGGGCAAAGTGGTCACCATTGAATACGATCCCAACCGCAGCGCCAACATCGCGCTGGTTAATTATGTCGACGGCGACAAGCGTTACATTATCGCCCCCAAGGGGCTTGCGGCCGGCGCGGTAGTGGCCGCCGGCCCCGCCGCCGCCATTGAGCCGGGGAACGCCCTGCCGCTGGAGAATATTCCGCTGGGTTTTACGGTTCATAATGTGGAGATGACTTTGGGCAAGGGCGGTCAGATGGTCCGTTCCGCCGGCGCGGGCGCGTTAATCGCCGCCAAAGAAGGCGACTACGTTACCCTTAAACTGCCTTCCGGCGAAATGCGCATGATCTTTAAAAAATGCTACGCGACCATCGGAACAGTAGGCAACGAGGATCACATGAACGTGACCCTGGGCAAGGCCGGACGCAAGCGCTGGCTTGGCGTACGTCCCACTGTCCGGGGCATGGTAATGAATCCGGTCGACCATCCTCACGGAGGCGGCGAGGGAAAGAACAAGGGTATACATCCGGTAAGCCCCTGGGGACAACCAACCAAGGGCTTTAAGACACGGAGCAAACATAAGCCTTCTTCGCGGTTTATTGTAAGCCGCCGCAAGAAGAAGTAACGGCGGTTCAGGAACCGCCAAACCCAAGGAGAGGAATAGCAGGTGTCGAGGTCGATTAAAAAGGGGCCCTTTATCGAAAAGAGCCTTTACAAAAAGGTGCTTGAGATGAGTAAAGCGGGGGACCGGAAAATGATTAAGACCTATTCCCGGTGCTCGACGATTATCCCCGAAATGGTCGGCGGTACCATTTCTGTCTATAACGGCAAGGTCTGGGTGCCCGTATATATTACGGAAAACCTGGTAGGCCACAAACTGGGGGAATTTTCCCCCACCCGTATCTTTAGGGGCCACAGCGGTTCCGACAAGAAAGCGGCAAAAAAGTAGGACTTTATGGAAGCAAAGAGCGGATACAAAGCGGTAAGTAAATTTATTATTACCTCTCCCTATAAGGTTCGGCCGGTCGCCGATCTGGTGCGGCGCAAACCGTATCCCGAGGCAATGGCCCTGCTGGAAGCCATGCCCCACAAGGGCGCGAAGCTTGTCGGTAAAACCGTGCGCTCCGCCGCTTTTAACGCGCTTGGGCGGAACAAAAAACTTGACGAAGATATGCTCTATATCCGCGATATACTCATCGACGACGGCCCCCGCCTTAAGCGGGTGTGGTTTCGCGCGCGGGGAAGGGCGGACATGCTCCTTAAAAGGCTCTGCCACATTACGGTGGTGGTTGACGAAATGAGCGCTGTAAAGGCGGGTAATTAATGGGACAGAAAGTAAATCCTATCGGACTGCGGCTGGGGATCAATAAAACCTGGGGATCGCGCTGGTATGTGGACCCCCGCGAATACACGGCGACTTTACACGAAGATCTAAGGCTGCGCGCGCTTTTAATGCGTATGCCCGAGTGCAAGGGCGCGGATATCGCCGAACTTGAAATTATCCGCCATCCCCAGCGGATTACCATTGTAATACACACCGCCCGCCCCGGCGTCATTATCGGGGTCAAGGGCGCGAACATAGAAAAGATCGGCGCGGAACTGCAAAAGAGTATACAGCCGCGTCCCGGAGCAAAGGGCGATCAGATTCCTTCCCGGAAGGTGCAGATTAAAATTAAAGAAGTCCGTAACGCCGACAACAACGCCCAGATTGTGGCGCAGAATATAGCGCGGCAGCTTTTGGCGCGGGGGAGCTTTCGCCGTACCATGAAGCAGGCGGTCAGTAACGCCATTAAAAAAGGCAACGCCCAGGGAATTAAGGTGCGGCTTTCGGGCCGTCTGGGCGGCGCGGAAATGTCGCGTACCGAAGAATCAAAAGAAGGCCGTATTCCCCTTCATACGCTGCGGGCGGATGTCGACTATGGTTTTGCCGAAGCGCATACCACGTTCGGCGCAATCGGCGTCAAGGTATGGGTTTTTAACGGAATGAAGTACGGCAAAGAGCAAAAGGAGGATGCGGGAGCCCTGGTGCGCAAGCGCCGCGAACGGACCCCCGCAAGGAGTTAGTATGCTGAGTCCCAAGCGCGTCAGGCGCCGCAAAGTACAGCGGGGCAGTATGCCGGGTAACGCGACCCGGGGGAATAGTGTCGTATTTGGAGATTTTGGCCTCATTGCTCTGGACCGTATGTGGATCACAAACCGGCAGATAGAGGCGGCCCGTGTCGCCATGAACCGCCATGTAAAACGGGGCGGCAAACTCTGGATACGGATATTTCCCGACAAGCCGTTTTCCAAAAAGCCCGCGGAAACCCGTATGGGCAAGGGAAAGGGCGCGCCGGAATACTGGGTGGCGGTTGTTAAACCCGGCACGGTAATGTTTGAGCTTGGCGGCATCGATAAAAAGCTCGCGGAAGAAGCAATGGATTTGGCCGGCTCAAAGCTTCCCATCAAAACAAAGTTTGTCGCTCGCGCGGACTTTGAGCTGGCATAGGACAAAGATAATGAAGAATTCGTTCAGGAACCTGTCTTTTCAGGAACTCAAGGTAAAGCGGGACGAGCTTAACCGAAAGTATATGGAACTGCGTTTTCAGATGGTGGTAGGTCATGTTGACAATCCGCTCCAGAAGCGGACAATGCGCCGGCAAATCGCCCGCCTTAACACCTTAATCGGCCAGCAGGTAAAAGCCCAGGCGGTAGCAAGCATTGTTGAGAAGAAGGCATAAACATGGAAGATACGGCAAAAAAACCGCGGAGCGGTAAAAAAGAGTTTGTAGGAATCGTTAAAAGCGACAAAATGGACAAGTCCATTGTAGTGTCGGTAGAAAGCAAGGCCCTGCATCCGCTTTATAAAAAGTATGTTACCCGGATTAAGCACCTTAAAGCCCACGACGGCGCCAATGACGCAAAAACAGGCGACCGGGTGCGGGTAATAGAGTGCCGGCCCATCAGCAAAGAAAAATGCTGGAAGCTTGTCGAAATTCTTGAGCGGGCAAGGTAAGGAGCGGAAGATGGTTCAGGTAGAAACGTTCCTGAATGTGGCCGACAATTCAGGAGCCAAAATTGTTCAGGTCATAAAAGTTCTGGGCGGCTCAAAGCGTAAATACGCCGGAATCGGCGATATAGTGGTGGTCGCCGTCAAGGATGCGCTGCCGGTGTCTACGATAAAAAAGGGCACCGTCGAAAAAGCGGTTATTGTGCGGACGCACAAAGAATACCGCCGCGCCGATGGAACCTATATTCGTTTTGACGACAACGCGTGCGTAATTATTGACGCGGCGCTTAATCCCAAGGGCAAGCGTGTTTTTGGACCGGTCGCGCGGGAACTGCGGGAGCGTTCCGAATTTATGAAGATCGTTTCACTCGCGCCGGAAGTTTTGTAGGGGTAGATGATGGCAGACAAGGCTGAGCATAAGTTTAAGATACGCAAAGAAGACACGGTGGAGATCATCGCGGGCAAGGACAAGGGTAAACGCGGGCGTATACTCAGGATTCTTCGCGCAAAAGATCGGGTGCTGGTAGAAGGGCTCAACATGGTAAAAAAAACCATGCGCCGTAAAAACCAGCAGGACAGGGGCGGCATTGCGGATATCGAATCTCCCATACACGCGTCCAACGTGATGATCGTATGCAAGAAGTGCGGGCCGACGCGGATCGGGTATAAAATAACCGAAGCCGCTGCGGGCAAAAAGCCGCTTAAAACTAGGGTGTGCAGAAAGTGCGGAGAGGTATTATGAGCGAAAAATACGAACCACGGCTCAAAAAAATATACCGTGACACGGTTGCTCCGGAGCTGTTTAAGGAATTTAACTATTCCTCGCCCATGCAGACTCCCCGCCTTAAAAAAATAGTGGTAAGCATGGGCGTGGGTGAGGCGTTGACCAACAAGAAAATTCTTGACGCGGCCATTGACGACCTTACCCTTATTACCGGGCAGAAGGCGGTTAAAACAAAGGCGCGCAAGAGTATCGCGAATTTTAAAATTCGCGAGGGCCAGGAAATCGGCGCAAAGGTTACCCTGCGCGGAAAAATGATGTACGAGTTTCTTGACCGCCTTGTTAATGTCGCGCTGCCCCGGGTAAAGGATTTTAGGGGAATCAGCGGGAACGCCTTTGACGGACACGGAAATTATGCTTTGGGAATTATTGAGCAGATCATTTTTCCCGAGATTGATTTTGATAAAATTGAACGGGTTGCGGGACTCAACATTGTCATTGTGACGACCGCGCGAACAGATGCGGAAGCGAAAGCGTTCCTTGCCAAGTTCGGCATGCCCTTTAGAAAGTGAGGTATTCATGGCAAGAAAAGCAATGATTATAAAGGCTTTACGGACGCCTAAATATAAAACGCGAAAGGTAAACCGCTGCCGGATTTGCGGTCGGGCCCGGGGTTTCCTTCGTAAATTTGAGATGTGCCGCCTTTGCTTCCGCAAATTGGCAAGTGAAGGATTAATTCCGGGCGTCACTAAATCAAGCTGGTAGGAGGCAAGGATGAGCGTTTCAGATCCTGTTGCGGATATGCTGACCAAAATCCGGAATGCCGGAATGGCGAAGCACGAAAAAGTTGATATCCCTACCTCAAAACTTAAACTTGAGATCGTCAAGATCTTGAAGACAGAAGGGTATATCAAGAACTTTAAAAAGGTTAGTCAGGAAGGGGCAAACACGATTAGGGTGTTCCTTAAATATGATGACGAAACAGGGCCGGTAATCCATGGCATGGAAAAGGTAAGCAAGCCCGGCCGGCGGGTATACACGGGCTACCAGAGTATGCCCCGTGTATTTAACGGATACGGGACACTGATTGTTTCCACCTCCAAGGGCGTGACCACCGGAAAAAAGGCCGCCGAAAAAAAGGTTGGCGGCGAAATTATCTGTACCGTTTGGTAACAAGGAAGAAGTATGTCGCGTATAGGAAAAATACCGGTCAAGGTTCCCTCGGGTGTCAAGGTAAGTTTTGCCGATTCGGTAATGACTGTGGAAGGGCCCAGGGGAAAACTTACCCAGGGCTACCACCCGGTTATTGTTTTTGAGGCCAAAGAGGGAGAAGTGGCGGTAAGCCGCGCGAACGAGGAAAAGCAAACCAGGGCTTTTCACGGCTTGTACCGGAATCTGCTCAACAACATGGTGATCGGGGTTTCTTCGGGCTTTACCAAGGCGCTGGTGATTACCGGAGTCGGCTACCGCGCCGAAGTCCAGGGAAAACTGCTGGTGATGAACCTGGGGTATTCGTCGGAAATCTATGTAGGTATTCCCGATGACTTAACGGTAAGCGCCGACGCCGGCGGCAAGGTAACGGTCGGCGGCATCGACAAACAGCGGGTCGGCGAGTTTGCCGCCCAGATTCGTAAACTTAGGCTCCCGGAACCCTACAAGGGCAAGGGAATTCGGTACGAGAATGAACAGATTAGAAGGAAGGTCGGTAAATCCGGCGTTAAATAGGGCAAAACAGGATAGAATATGTTGCGTAAGATGTTGGAAAAAGACCGGAAACGGCAAAAGCGAAAGACCCATATCAGAAAAACCCTTGTTGGGACAAAGGCGCGTCCGAGGCTTAGCGTGAACAGAAGCAACAAGGCGCTCTATATGCAGGTCATTGACGATGAACAGGGACACACCCTTGTTTCGGCTTCAACTCTGGAAAAAGACATGCGGAACCTTAAGCCGAATTTGGGCGGGGCCGCACAGCTTGGAGAAATAATGGGGAAACGGCTGATGGAAAAAAATATTACCACTGTCGTTTTTGATCGCAACGGATATTTGTATCATGGTCTGGTAAAGGCTATGGCCGACGGCGCCCGCAAAGCCGGCGTACAGTTTTAGGGGACCTCATGGAACATTCAAGAGAGGGCGGTCGCAGGGACCGTGACCGAAGGGAAGAAAAAGACAAGGAATTTGTCGAAAAGCTCGTAAAATTAAACCGCACCGCAAAAGTGGTCAAGGGCGGCCGGCGTTTTTCGTTTTCCGCGCTTACCGTCGTGGGGGACCGCAAGGGAAGGGTCGGGTTTGGTTTTGGCAAGGCGAACGATGTCTCCGAGGCTATCCGTAAAAGTATCGACAAGGCAAAGCGGGGCCTGGTAAAACTTCCCATAAAGAACGGGACCATTCCCCACGAAATCCAGGGGATTTTTAAGGCATCCAAAGTACATTTAAAACCGGCCTGTTCGGGTACCGGCATTATCGCCGGCGGTCCTGTGCGGGCGATAATGGAAGCCGGCGGCATTACCGACATTCTTTCAAAATCAATCGGCGCTTCGAGCCAGTACAATGTCGTTAAAGCGACCTTTGACGGAATTAGCCGGATGATGGACGCAAAGGCGCTTGCCAGGGCCCGGGGTAAATCACTTGAGGAGCTCTGGGGATGACCAAACTAAAGATTACCCTGGTGCGAAGTACAATCGGTTGTCTTCCCGCCCAGCGGGCCACGGTGCGTTGTTTGGGACTGCGCAAGATAGGTTCTTCCTCTGTTCAGGATAGTTCCCCGGCGATAAAGGGAATGATACAAAAGGTCTCCCATCTGGTTAAAGTGGAAGAGCAAAACGTAGGGGACGAATATGCACGAGTTTGATTTACACGCCCCCGAGGGCGCAAACAAAAAAAAGCGGATTCTGGGCCGGGGCGCGGGTTCCGGCCGGGGCACCACGGCAGGCAAGGGAAACAAGGGCCAGCAGGCGCGTTCGGGCGGCAAGACGTATATTGGTTTTGAGGGCGGGCAAATGCCGCTCTACCGGCGCATAGCCCAGCGGGGTTTTTCAAATTATCCTTTCAAGAAGGAATACCAGGTGGTAAACCTGGGCGAAATCGAAAAACGCTACGAGAACGGCGAAACGGTCGATGCGGCAAGTCTTGCCGTCAAGGGACTGGTAAAAGGCAAGGTTCCGGTAAAGATTCTGGGTGTAGGCGATGTAACAAAGAAACTTACCGTAAAGGCTGCCGCGATTTCGGCTTCCGCCAAAGAAAAAATCGAAAAGGCCGGAGGCAGCGTGGAAGCGCAGGCCGGCGGCGGCGGAACAGCGGCGGCGGTGGAAGGAAAGCCGGGTAAACGGCAAAAGCGCAAGGCCAAAGCGGTAGCGGCGGCGATTGCGCGCTCGAACAGGGGCAAATCAGAAAGGGAAAAACAGGAATAGGTAATGGCAAATCCACTGGTTGACATATTCAGGGTTAAGGAACTCCGGGAGCGGATACTCTATACCGTGCTCCTCCTCCTCGTCTTCCGTTTGGGGGCGGTGCTTCCCATTCCCGGAATCAATGCGCAGGTGCTTACCGATTTTTTTAGCTCCCAGCAAAATTCGGGCAACGCCATTGTCGACTACCTTAACTTCTTTGCCGGCGGCGCCTTTTCCAATTTTTCGGTATTTATGCTGGGAATTATGCCGTACATCTCCATGTCGATCATCATGCAGCTGCTGCTTATTGTGTTTCCCTCGTTAAAGAAGCTGTCGCAGGAAGAGGGCGGCCGTAAAAAAATCCAGAGTTACCAGCGTATCGGTACGGTTGCGGTTTGTATTGTACAAAGCTTTGCCGTTACCCAGTATGCCCAGTATATCGCGCGGCAGCGGGAAGGCCTCTTTACCATAACAAACTTTTATATGTTTGCCGCGGTCGCCGTTCTTACGGTGACGACGGGGACCATGTTTTTAATGTGGCTTGGCGAGCAGATTACCAAGCGGGGAATCGGCAACGGGATCAGTCTGCTTATTTTTGCCGGTATCGTGGCGCGGCTCCCGACCGCGGTATACGAACTGGTTCAGCAGGTTGGGCGGGGCGAACAAAACCCGGTGTTTGTTGTCGTGGTCTTTATCATGTTTGTCGCCATTATCGGGCTGGTGGTGTTTGAACAGCAGGGCCAGCGAAAGATTTCGGTCCACTATGCAAAGCGTATCGTCGGGCGGCGGATGTACGGCGCGCAGAACACCTATATTCCCTTTAAAATCAATCCGTCCGGCGTAATTCCCGTTATTTTTGCTTCATCGCTCCTTACCTTTCCCCTGCAGATTGCCTCTACCGTGGGAAAGAACTACCCCTGGCTGGATAATATTTCGCAGGTGTTGAGCCCCCGGGGGCTTCTTTACAATATTCTCTATGTAATTTTAATCATTTTCTTTGCGTACTTTTATACCCAGGTAAGCCTTAACCCGATAGAAATCGCCAAGCAAATCCGTGAAAACGGCGGCTCGATTCCCGGAATTAGGACCGACCGCATCGAAGAGCACCTTACCAAAATACTTAACCGTATCGTGCTTCCCGGTTCGCTTTATTTGGCGTTTATCGCCGTTGTTCCAACGGTAATTCAGATATTGTTTAACTTTCCGCCGTCGATTTCCTATCTTATGGGTGGAACGTCGCTGCTGATTTTGGTAGGAGTAGACCTGGACACCATGAGCCAGGTCGAGAGCTTGTTAAAAATGCACCATCATGAAGGGCTGACCAAAAAGGGACGCCTGCGGGGCAGGAATTTATAGGCTGTGTTAATGTATAGACGAAAACCGCTAAAACCCCTACAATGGGCAAATTCGGCTGTTTTAAGGAGACAAGGATAAGGATGAAAGTCAGGACAAGCGTAAAACCGATCTGCGACAAGTGCAAGGTTATTAAACGGAATGGTATTATCCGTATTATTTGCAAAAATCCCAAGCACAAGCAGAAACAGGGGTAATAAATGGCACGTATCGCCGGGGTTGACCTCCCCAATAAGCACGTAAATATAGCGCTGACCTATGTATTCGGGGTGGGCCGGTCGAGCGCCGATGAGATCTGCGCCAAGGCAAAAATCGACCCCCAGCGCCTTATAAACGATCTTGGTCCCGAAGAGCTTAATACGCTGCGTCAGCTTCTTGAAAGCGATTATAAGGTAGAGGGCCGGCTGCGGACCGAAGTAGCCCTTAATATCAAGCGGCTTATGGACATAGGCTGTTACCGGGGGCTGCGGCATCGCAAGGGCCTGCCCCTGCGCGGTCAGCGGACGCGTACCAACGCCCGCACGCGAAAGGGCAAAAAGAAGACGGTAGCCGGCAAGAAGAAATAGCGCGGGAACCGTATTGATAGATTACATAGCGCCGGTTACATAATGATCGGCGAATTTGGAGGAGTTTGTGGCAACAGCGACCAAGACCAGAAAACGAAAGGAAAAGAAGTCGGTATACGAAGGCAATGTGTATATTCAGGCGACTTTTAACAATACTATTGTAACGATTACCGATCTTATGGGTAACGCCATTTCCTGGGCAAGTTCGGGAGGTCTGGGGTTTCGGGGGGCGAAAAAATCAACGCCCTTTGCCGCCCAAACCGTTACCGAAACGGCGGCCCAAAAAGCCCTGCAGGTAGGGCTGCGCGAAGTGCATGTATTTGTAAAAGGCCCCGGCATTGGCCGTGAGTCGGCAATCCGCCAGCTCGGGGTACTGGGTATAAAGGTAAAGTCGATAAACGACGTGACTCCCATACCCCATAACGGCTGCAGACCACGAAAAACGCGGCGCATATAATCGTAAGGAGAATCTGATAGATGGCAAGATATACTGGTCCTGTGTGCCGCCTTTGCCGGGCGGAAGGGAAAAAGCTCATGCTCAAGGGCGATCGCTGTAAAAGCGATAAGTGCGCGATAAACCGCAGGCGGCCCGCTCCCGGCAAGGATCCAAAAGGCCGGATTGGCAAACGCAGCGACTATGGAATTCAACTGCGCGAAAAACAAAAGCTTAAACGAATATATGGAATGCAGGAAAAGCAGTTTAGCCTTTTCTTTGAGCGCGCGTTACGGATGGCTGGAATTACCGGCGAAAACCTCTTTGTGCTTCTTGAACGCAGGCTGGATAATGTGGTGTATCGTTTGCGCTTTGCTTCGAGCCGGTCACAGGCGCGGCAGATTGTGCTGCACGGCCACATAACCGTAAACGGAAAGCGCATAAACGTGCCTTCCTGTCTGGTTAAGGCGGAAGATGTAATTGAAGTGCGGGAAGGAAGCAAAGGCCTTGTGGTGATTAAAGAATCGCTAAAGGAATTTGGCAAGTCGGGGGTAATGCCCTGGCTTAATCTGGATCCTGACGCGATGAAAGGTACGTTCCTTGTACCGCCAAGGCGGAGCGATATTACCGACCTTGCGGATGTCAAGGAGCAGATGATTGTCGAATACTATTCTAAGTAAGGAGGTTCCATGGCTCGCAAGAATCTTTTAAAGGGAATAAAGCGCCCGAAAGGTATAACCTTTGAGCACGGTGAACTTAGGCCAAATTACGGCCGGTTTATCGCAGCTCCCTTTGAACCGGGATTTGGTACAACTGTGGGAAACACCTTGCGCCGGGTTTTGCTTTCTTCGATACAGGGATACGCGATTAGTTCTGTACGGATTACCAGCTATGACGCCGGCGGCAATGGTCATGTAATCTCCAGTGAATTTGAAACAATTCCCAATATTATCGAAGATACCATCGAGGTAATCAACAACCTTAAACAAATACGGCTGCGGCTTCCCGACAACATGGAAGCAAACACCGTTCTTTATGAATGGTCGGGAAAGAAAGATATTCGCAGCGATGACTTTGACAAGGAAGGCCAGATCGAGGTTTTGAGTACGGGAATCCATGTGATGACCCTGATGGACAACGCCCGTATCGAGATCGAACTGCAGGTTGACCTTGGCCGCGGGTATGTTCCTTCCGAGGTTAATGAGCGGCTTATCGATATAATCGGCACCATTCCCCTGGACGCGGTGTATTCGCCCATAAAGAAGGTTAAGTACGCGGTAGAACCGACGCGTGTCGGCCAGCGCAGTGACTTTGACAAACTGGTGCTTGAAGTGTGGACCGACGGAACGGTAAAACCCGATGACGCGCTGGCAGAGGCGGCAAAGATAGCCAAAGATCATTTTTCGGTGTTTATCAATTTTGACGAAAATAACCTGGGCATCGATTTGGATGACGACCCCGATGACGAGCGGATTAGGCTGATATTGAGTACGCCTGTCGAGGAACTGGAACTTTCCGTACGCTCGTCGAACTGTCTTAAAAACGCCAACATCAAGACCATCGGCGAACTGACGCGAAAAACCGAAGATGACATTGCCAAGACGCGGAATTTTGGAAAGAAGTCGCTCCAGGAAATCAAAGAAAAGTTACAGGAGTGGAACCTTGGCCTGGGCATTACCGATATGAACGTGCTCAGGAACGCCGTAAGGGTCGCGCCCAGCGGAAAGCGCCCAAGCGAGGGCGAAGAACTGGACGAAAAGGAAGACGAAGATGAAGCATAGAAGAGGCTTTAACCCGCTGGAGCGCATGAGCGCCCACCGGAAAGCCCTGCACCGCAGTATGGTTACGTCGCTCTTTAATTATGAGCGGATCAAAACAACCAAAGCAAAAGCGCTGGCGGTAAGGCGCTCCGCCGAACGGCTGATAACGCGGGCGCGGGAAGATTCTGTCCATAACCGGCGCATTGCCTCGAGCAGGCTTTATGACGAGGGTGTTGTTCACAAACTGTTTACCGTAATCGGCCCGCGTATGAAAGACCGCGCCGGCGGCTATACGCGTATTATCAAGCTTGGCGAACGCTACGGCGACGCAGCCGAAATGGTAATTCTTGAACTGGTGGATTATGTCCTTAAAGACGAAAGCGACAAAAAGGCCAAAAAGGCGGAAAAAAAGGCCGCCCGAAAAAAAGACGACGAAGGCAAAAAATAGGGAAAGCGAGCTTTCCGCTTATTAAAGAGGATTAAAGGATGTCTAAAGCACACAGAGGAAAGGGAATTCGGGAGCTGGTCGCCCGCGGCCGCGGCGAATGCCCTGTTTGTCATAGATCGAAGGTAAAGGTGCTCTACGAACTTGAAGGGGGAGCGCTCAAGGTCAAGGTTTGCAAAACCTGCAAGGCGGCGATTGCCCACGGCAAAAAACAGCTGCCGGCGGCCGCGCCGGTTCAGGCCGAGGTTAAAGCGGTAGAATCCCCGGCGGCTGTTCCGCCTGAGCCGGAAGCGGCAAAAGAAACCCCGGCGGCGGAAACTTCGCCGGCGGCGGATGCTTCTGAATAGGTTTTGCTTCGGTGGCTATACCAAGCGCCAAAGTAGCTCAGTCGGTAGAGCGACGCTCTCGTAAAGCGTAGGTCTGGGGTCCGATTCCCCACTTTGGCTGGGTTTTTTTAACAGACCAGGCCAAAATTCGTCATTTTGGGGGCTTTAGGGCTTGACATTTTTGAGCGGAAGTTATAATCTGTTATTTGAGGTACAAGTTTTAAGCTCACATGAGCCTTGTACAATCGATGCACCTGTAAGATATCGATGCAGTCGATAAAAAACATATTTTAAAGGAAGGATAGAATGGGAAGCATTGACCTGCCAAAAAGTCCTAATGTGTTCCACCCGGAGAAGCCCAGTGCCGTTGGGTCCAGGAACTCTCTGGCTCAGGAATACCGCGATCAGCAAGCCGAAGTAAACCAGCTTCTTGAAGAAGAAGCCAATAAGGTTGTCCATCACATTAACTCAAAGCTGCCCAAGGATGTTCTTGAACGCATTGATGTCATGGGCGGTTTGAAAGAAAAACTGTACAACTACTTTAATCAGAATTACCAGAACATGTTTAACCGTTACATGGTAACGAGCGAAGACGAAATGGTAAAAAAGGTTCGTAACTTCGTTGATAAAGAGGAAACCAAGGTACTCGCCAGGTATACTCCAAAAGAAGTAGCCAACCTTCTTGACGAAGTCGGCGGCGCGGACAAATTCAATACCGGCGAAATCGAAAAGTCCATGATCAACATGTACGGCCACCTGCAGGGTCATATCCAGCGGGGCGTTAATGATCTGGAAAACCTTACCAACAGCATTCTGCGTCAAAAGACCGATACCGGCGCCTTTATCCGGGGCGAGAACGCCTATTCAATCGTAAAATGCGCCTTTAAGGACAATATTTACAAGCCCAAGACCGTTACTGATGTAAAGCTTTCTGTCAATATTCTGGATTCGGAGCTGATTAGCCCGATCTACCATTACCAGGTAACCGTAGAATATTTGATTAAGGAACTCCTTTCCAAATATATCATTGATTCGATTGATAAAGATATCGAAAAACTTAAAGACGAGCGGATCGATCAGGGCCTTGAAGAGCTTTCCGACAGCGAGATTATCTTCTCCAAGATGGGTAAAATCGAAAATTATACCGACGACAGCGCCGAGGATCCCGCGTCCAAGCGGTACTCGCTGATTTCCAAGGTAATCATGGACCGTCTGTCCGGCCTGCGCGCCGAAATTGACCCCGCCGAGTATGATCAGCTCAATATCCGTGAAAATCTTAAAAAGATTATCGATATTGAAAATATCAGGACCCGCGGCTTTAATACGGCGGTAAACTCGATTACCAGCATCCTTGACACCTCAAAAATGGGCTATCAGTATATCGAAAACTTTAAGAACGCCCGCGAACTCATTATTCGCGAGTACGAAGACACCGATACCGAGCAGCTTCCCGATGAACGCTATCAGGTGCGGATGCGCTACTATGATTCCGCCCAGCTTATCGAAGAGCGGAAGGCCTATGACGTACAGATGAAGAGCTTTGAAAATGAAGTTCAGCACCTGTGGGATGTTCTTACGGTAATTTACGAGGGTCTTAAGCCGGCATTTAGGGTGACCGACTTTGCGGATCTGGCCAAGAAGCAGAAAAACAGAATTCGCAAGCAGATCAAGGCAAAGACGGGCGAGCCGATGTATGACAACATCGCCAAGGTCTGGGACGAAATTACCTTTATCAAAACCGGCGAGACAGAAGTTGAGCGGATGAACAGGACCTACATCTACGAAAAGAACAAGGTTCATCAGAAGCTGATTCTTATGCGTAACAAAATGAAGGCAATGTACGATTACCGTTACCCGGTAGAACGCCGCGTTATGGAAGACCGGCTGGGAATTATGGAGCGGGAATTCAACAAATTTGACTACATGATTAACCCGTATCATATCCAGCCCGGACTGCTGCTTGACGTGGATATTACTTCCTGCAAACGCAAGAAAGTTACCCTTAACGGCATGGCCAACGTGCTTAACGAATTCCTTCACGGTGTTTCAAAGGGCTTCCAGGACGCGGCTTTTGCTTCCTTTAGCAGAAGGCGTTCGACAATCCGCGATGATATTGCCCAGTCCTTTGCCGATGCGGGCATTGAAGACGCCGCCGGTTCACCGGCTACCCCCGCGCAGGCGTATCTGGATATGCTTAACACCGATGATGCCGCGCCGGCGCTGCCGGCTAAATCATCGGCCAGGCGTGTAGCCAGCGCCAAGCCCAAGAAAGCTTCCGGCGGACGCGCGAAAGCGGGCGCCAAGGGCCGGGGCGGACTGCGCCAGATTTAACACTTTGGTTAGCTAAAAAACCCCGATGTAAATCGGGGTTTTTTTGCGAAATTTTCCTGCGGGGCTGATTTGCGGGCCTTTCGGCAGCGTCAGAACCCCTATGCCTATGCTGTGCTGTGCTGTCTGCGCATAGGCGCGAATCGGTCTGAGTGTTCGCGTCCGCCGCCTTATGGAACCCCTGCGGCTACGTTCGGCTTCCGGACCTTCTATGTACCTGCGGATTTTTTTACCTCAAAGTCGAAAAAGTCGAAGAAGTTTACGAAGAAAAAAAATACTTATTCGATGTCGCGATTAAATCTCTTCCGTTTCCGGCGCATATCTCGCTGCGGCAGGAATGTCTTGACCATTTCATTATATTTTGCTGTTCATCACTTGCCGTTTCCGGCGCTAGTGTAAATAACTTCGAAGTACGGTAATTACTTCGGCGAAGTCCAGGGGTTTTCCGATGTGGCCGTTCATTCCGGCTTTAAGGCATTTTTCGATATCCTGGCGGAATACATTTGCGGTCATGGCGATAATGGGGACTGTCTTTGCCTGCGGAATGTCGAGGGCTCTGATTATCCGGGTCGCTTCGTGGCCGTCAACTTCGGGCATGTGAACGTCCATAAAAATCAGATCGTACGAGGGGTCGGCCTCAAAGGCGGCGACCGCTTCGACGCCGTTTTCTGCGCAGTCAATGGCGAGCTTTGTTGGTTCAAGCAGCGCCAGTACAATTTCGCGGTTGATCGCCACATCTTCGGCAAGAAGAATGTGAAAGGCGGAAAAATTATCGCTTGGCAAAACAGTTTCCGGCTTTTCATCGCCGGCGCGGCTGCTTCCACGCGTGATTTTAAAATTAAACATAAACGTGGAGCCTTCGCCCGGTTTTGAAGATACGGAGATGGAGCCTCCCATAAGTTCAAGAATTCGCTTGGAAATGGCGAGTCCCAGTCCGGTGCCTCCAAAACGGCGCGAGATGCTTGAATCTGCCTGCTGGAACGAGGTAAACAGGCCTTTCTGATGCTGTTCGCTAATCCCAATGCCGGTGTCCGTTACCATTCCCTCCATTACCAGATCATCGCCTCCGGCGCCGAGTGTTTTTAGGGAAAGGCTTATTTTTCCTCCCTCGGGGGTAAATTTAACGGCGTTTGAAAGCAGATTGGTAAGCACCTGGGCAATGTGTTGCCGGTCGCCGACAAGCGAGGGCGGAATGGAAGGATCAATATGCTGTTCAAAGTTTTGGTGCTTTTCTTCGATGCGCGACAAAATAACATTGTTTATCTGCTGCATAAGTTTTTCAAAACTGAATTCCTGGGTGTCAAGGTTAAACTTGTTTGCCTCTATTTTTGACATATCAAGTACGTCGTTGATAACGCCCAAAAGATGGTTGGACGCGTTATCAATTTTGTCAAGACAATAATCCTTGCGCTCAATTTCGACCGCGGACTTTGCAAGATTGGTCATGCCGATAATTGCGTTCATCGGGGTGCGCATTTCGTGGCTCATGTTGGCAAGGAAATTGGTTTTGGCGGTGCTGGCGGCTTCGGCTTCGAGCCGGGCGCGGGTAAGGGCGGTAATATCGCTTATGATCATGATAACCGACTGCTCTTCCAAAATGCGCTGCAGGCTTACGCTGTAGTTGTATTCATCAATCACGATGCCGGCGGTATAGGCGCCCAGGCTTTCCCGGGGGTCAAAGAGGGCGTGCCAGTCCGGTTTTTCAAGCAGCGTCGAAAGTAGTTTGGGATCGCGGGGAGCAAGTTTGTGCCGCTCAAGAATGTTTGCCATGCCGCTGTTTATATAAATGGGCGCCGCTTCCGCGTTAAACAGGGCAAGGGCCGCAGGCATAATATTAAGATGGGAACAAAATACTTCCATCATGGAATTTATACCCGCCATGATTCGATAATAATCGCCCTGATACGTTTTCATGCCGGCCCGTTCGTTAAGCATGCCGGTCCGCGCCGCTTTGGTGAGCTGTCCAATATCGGTAATAACCCGCCTGATTGAGCGCGACATTACAAAGAACGCTTCTCCCAATCTGCCAATTTCGTCCTGGCGCTTGATAAGCCCCCGGGGCAGTTCCTCTCCAAAGCTCCCCTCCGCAAGCTTGCGGGCGTTTTCGGTAATGGCGAAAAGGGGAATGCTTAACATCCGCCTAAGGGCTGCGATAAAAACAAGCGTAAAAGAAAAAAGCGCGGCAAAGGTAATTAACACGCTTGTTATGAGCGCGTTGCGCAGCGGGGCAAGAAAGCCCGAACGGGGCGCCTGTATTCCCAGCGACCAGTTTGTACCCCTGATGGGGGAATAGCCCAAAAAACTTTTACCGTTAAAACCCTTTACAATAAATGAACCGGTCTGGCCTTCGCTCATAAGGGTAAGCACATTGGAATTTTCCGCACCAAAACTATCTTCCATGTTCTGGTGCGAAAAAACGCGGCCCTGTTCACGATGGGCGACGAGCATTCCGCTTTCATTTATGATGAACGATGATCCGCCCGCGCCTACGTTAATATTGTTTAAAATATCAGAAAGAACGTCGTAACGGTAACTTCCGACAAGGTAATGGAACGAACCGTCGCCTGAGGGAAGCGGCAGGCCCATGGCTATCTCAAGGCCCTTGGTTCCAAGAGAGGTGTCTTCAATTGCAAGATTGCGGGTTTCCTTAATCATCGTGTAGATTTTACGGTTCATGATGTTTCGGGGGCCTGCGCCTGTTCCGGTAAAAAGCAGTCCGTTTTCCAGATAAATTCCAAGCCAGACAAATTCGATGCCCGAGCTGACGCTTTCAAGTTCTTCGCGTATTGTTGCGGCGTTTTGGGACTCGTCAAAGAACGTGTTTGAATCGCGGATTAAAAAAAAGCGGTCAGTAAGGGTATGCAGATTGCCGCTCACATCCTGGGCGGCGGCACGGGCGGTAGCTTCGAGCATTTGGAGGAGTATGCGGTCGGTAAGGGTGTTCATGGAAAACGCCATCACCAGGACCAGCGCGGCGCTCATTACCAGGACCATTGGTATGGCCGCGACGGCAATGCGGGTAGAAATACTCCGGGTCTTCACGGGGCGTTACCTGACGGCGAAGGCGAATGTACACCGCTCCCGGCCTGTTCGGGGAATGTGACAAAAACGACCTGTTTGTCGCCTCGGTACGCCTGTTCCATGGCGGCGTTGGCAAGAAGCTTAAAATAAGACCACGATTCGGTCGCGCCGGAAATGGCGGTGATGGAATCGGGTATTTGCATTTTCAAGAGGCCTTCGGCATAGCTTCTGGTGTATTCATCGGGGTATGTTCCGCTGACGCGGCTCATGGTCCGCAGGTAATCGGAGTCCCAGGATTTAATAAAGCCGCTGGAATTTTTGGCGTTGTATTCTACCGTGACAATGCTGCCGGAATTTACATAGATACTGACAAATTCTTTCCAGCCATAGGAGTCAAAATCCAGCGCCTCGGCGGTGTAGTAACCGTCCTTCATAACATTGTCGCGGGCGCACGAGAAGAAGATAAGGCACGTCATCAAGACTGCAAACCAGCCGGCAGATCGGGCGAAAACGGAATTCATGGGTTAACTATAGCGTACATACAACGTATCGCCAATCTACACTTTTTTGCGGCGTGAGGCGACAAAACGCGAAAAATCGTTTATATTTTTTACAACAATTGTTTTATCATAGAGCTCCATGCGGCGCTGGTTGACGAAGTGATCGATAAGCGCCCTTGCCTGGGTAACGCTCATTCCCGCCCAGTGGGCGACATCCTCGACATTGGTGGGGAACTCGCGGCGTTCGGTTGTTTTATCAATGGTTGAATTAAATTCATCCATCATAAGAAAAACATCGGCTATCTTTGCCTGGTCGTCGTCCAGGGTAAGGATCATAAAACGGCGCTTGCTGTCGTAAATGCGCTTGGTAAACATTTTAAGAAGCTTGAGCGCTATCTGGGGGTTTCCCATCATAAGGATTTCAAAGTTTTGGCGGTTAAATTCCAGCACCTTTACCGTATCCAGGGCGATAGCCGTCGCCGACCGGGGGGAATTTTCAAGTATCGCCATTTCGCCGAACATTTCCGAAGGTTGAAGAATGTCCAGCGTCTTTTCGATATCGCCGATTATTTTTACCAGTTCGACCCTGCCGGATTGAATAAGGTAGAATGTATCGCCGGGTTCAAATTCCGAAAAGATCATTTCGCCGGGTTGAAAGATTCTGGCAAAGCGGCCAAAAGCGGCCATATCCATCGCCATGCTAATCTCCTATCAGGGCCTTAAGCGCCCGTTTTGCTTTAATATTTACGGCATCGTCGTCATCGGTGGTCATGGTAAGAATTTTTTTATAGAAAGTCGCCGCCTGGTTTTTGCGGCCCAGTTTTTCGTAACTGTAGCCCATAAATAAAAGTCCGCTTCCCAGATCGGGGTGCCGGGGATATTTGGTAATCATGCCGGTAAAGTATTTTATACAGTCGTCAAATTTATTAAGCAGATAAAGACAGCGGCCGATTTCGTAGGTGCTCTTGGCCGCGTACTCCGGATCATCCCCCGCGTCGACAATTTTTTTAAAGCCAAGGTACGCCGCCTGGTACTTTTCCTGGCTAATCA
The DNA here is from genome assembly GCA_031267675.1 of Treponema sp. Taxonomy (GTDB): domain Bacteria; phylum Spirochaetota; class Spirochaetia; order Treponematales; family Breznakiellaceae; genus JAIRYT01. Next base: position 30,336 of record JAIRYT010000024.1, read on the forward strand.
TGCTTATCGCGTCATAATACGCTTTGGCGGCGTCGCCCAGGCGGGGAGCGGGGGGCGGCTCAAAATCGGCCATTACCGAAACCGGCTTGTCTTCCGGAACGCTTACCGCCTGGGGCATTTGGGAACCGCCGTTTGATTCGGCTATTTCCAGATTTTTGGCGGCCTGGGCGGCGTTTTTGCCCGAGGGATAGTAGGTAAGATAACGGGAAAACACATAACGCGCCTGAAAAAAGCGTTTGTTTTTTAGGTAATACACGCCCACATTAAAGAGGCCGGCCTCCTGGTTTATTTCCTCGGTATTTTCCATAAGGTTGGACACCTGGCGGTGAATGCGCCTAAGCTGGTTCGAAAAAACCTTGAGCATCTTCATAATGATGCGGGTATTTGCCTGGGCAAGCGCTTCAAATTCCGGCGGCGTAAACGCCATAATGGAGGTGTCCTGAATGGCAATGGCGTTTTCTTCGCGCGGATAACGTCCCAGGGCCGACTTAACGCCAAAGAATTCGCCGGGCTGTACCAGATCGTGAACATCTTCGCCTGTTTCGATATCCTGGTAACTTAAGTTTACCTTGCCCGATTGAACGATAAAGATTTTGTCGGCATTGTCTCCCTGAAAGTAGATTACCGAACCTGAACGGAACTGAAACGGTTTGGGCATTTGCTAATCCCCCGGCTCAAAGGGAAGATAGTCAAGCTCTTTTTTGAAGCCGATTTTTTTTCGGCATTCGCGGTAGAGCCCGGCGGGATCGCCCTTTACAAACATGGACCGCCCGTCTACGGTAATTTGGGTATAATCCGCGGGGAGCTTGCCGTCGCACAGATCAAGAAAACGCGTTTCACCAAAGACCGGCATGCCTTCCAGGACAAGCAGTTCGATATCATTCATCGAAGAAGCAACCAGATTTTCGTACGGATCGTCATTATTTTGTTTGAGCACCAGAATGTCTGCCAGTTTGCCTTCATCAAGCACCCCTGTTTTTTCTTCCATCCAAAACGCTTTTGCCGCGTTGGCGGTAACCATCAAAAAAATGGTTTTTGCGGAAAGTTCTTCGCCGTAGAGCCGGCGGTACAACTGGCGGTCGTACTTAATTTCTTCAAGCAGATTCGCCGAGCCGGTGGCGGAGGAGTCTGTACCGATACACACATTTACGCCCGCGTTAAGCAGCTTGCGGATTTTGCAGGTAACGTTGAACATAAACATATTTGAAAACCCGCACCAGGAGACGCTTGCCCCGGCGGCGGCGATTTTTTTAATATCGCTGTCGCTTAATCCTATGCAGTGAACAAACAGGCAGTGATTGTCAAGGAACTTGTTTGCTTCCATATAATCTACGGCGTTAAGCGATTCTTCGTCAAAGCCTTCGGAAAGGTGGGTTATAAAGGGCCAGGAGTTTTGAACAGCGCGTTCATGTTCCACGGCCAGGCCGTCGCCCCATTTAAGGTCGTAGGAAGAAGATTCGTGGGCAAGTCCGTATTCAAGGATTGCGCGTACAGGCAGTGTAGGGAGTATTTCGGCGTTAAATTTTTGGGGAAAGTGGTCGTTCACAGTGGTAACGCCGGAAAACAGGCATTTATAACCGGAAAGCGCGTAGAGATCTTCGCGGCTAAGCCGGGAGCGTTCTTTAAAGGTTTCCGAAGCCTTAAGGTCGTTGTCCCAGGGAGGCCAGGTAAAATAGAATTGCCCGCGCCTGGGTCCCACAGCCGGGCGGTAGTTCCCCTGAAGATGATCATGGGTATTGATAAGGCCGGGGTACACACAGGAAGCGCCCTTTAAGTCCACCGTAACTCTTCCCGAATCGGCGATAACCCTGTCTTTTACGCCCAGTGAAGCTTTGAGGGGTTTTTTGTTTCCGCTTACGATGATCCCATTGCGTAAAAGAAAATCAGACAATACTAACCCACCTTCACCTTTATTGTACGATTCACGCGCCAATCCGTCAATTCCACCTGAATGAAGCGGAGACCATACGCGGGAAAAAGAACCATATGCAAGTATCGGCTGTCCTGTCTTTTTCCTGAAGCTTCTGGCATAATAAGGAATGATCGATTTGCACACCCATTCAGCCGCTTCCGACGGAGATTTGACGCCGGTACAGCTTGTGGAATTTGCCGTACAGCGCGGTCTTTCCGCGTTTGCGCTGACGGATCATGACACGATCGCGGGGCTTTTGGACGCCGAAACAGCGGCAAAACGGCGGGGAATTCGTTTTATTCCCGGGGTTGAACTTGAAATTCAGACAGAAAGCTTTGATGGAGACGAGGTATATACCAAAATTCCGCCGGTTAAAGGGGAATTTCATCTTTTGGGCCTGAATATAACAAAAATTCTGCCGGAATTTACGGCGGAACTGGCGTATTTAAAGGCGGCGCGCGAAAAGCGAAACCTCCTTATACTGGAAAAAATGCGGGAGGCGGGCATTGAGGCTTCGTACGAAGAGATTGCCGCCTGTGCGGGCGGCGGCATTATCGGCAGGCCCCATTTTGGCGCGTATTTGATCAAACGGCGCGTTGTACGCAGCATAAAACAGGCTTTTGACCGCTATTTGGGAAAGGGCCGGCCGTTCTATGCGCCCAGGGCCGGGGTGGAATTTTCGCGCGCGCTGGAACTGATTCACAGGGCAGGGGGAAGGGCGGTGCTGGCGCATCCCATGTCGCTGTATTTATCGTGGGGCAGGCTTCCCGATTATATTGCCTGTCTGGCGGTCAACGGCCTTGACGGTATCGAGGCCTGGCATCCGACAGCCATTCCCAATGCCTGCCGCCGCCTTGAATCGCTGGGGCGGGATTTGGGTCTGGGTATAAGCGCCGGAAGCGACTTTCACGGTTCGGCCCGTCCCGAACGCCGGCTGGGGATAAGTTCCGGCGGCAGGAAGATAGGCGACGAATTTTTAGCGGTCATTGACTCGTAAGGGCCGCTTCGGCAAGGTCCGCGGTGTCCCCGGAGCCGATCCGCGCGCGGGCCTCTACGGGTGCCTTTTCTTTAAGGGCAAGGGCCACGGCCGCGCGCGCCGCTTCGGCTGTTTCAGCCGAACAGCGGATTATGTTGGCGATGGTTTCGCTGTCCGCCTCGGCGATTTCTTCCAGGCTGCCAAAATGCCGCATCAGCGCGGCGGCCCGGCGTTTGCCGATTCCCTTTACCGATTCCACTATTTCAAGCCGCAGACTTTTGGAACGAAGCAGCTGGTTTAGGCCGGTCGCGAAACGGTGGGTTTCGTCGCGTACCTGTTGAAGTAATTTAAGGGCGTCGCTGCGGCGCGAAAGTTTTACGGGCTGCCGCGCGCCGGGGAGCCAGATTTCCTCGTCGCGTTTGGCAAGTCCGGCGACGCCGCAGTGTATTTCCAGTTTTTCAAGAACGGCTTTGGCGGCGTTTACCTGGCCAATGCCGCCGTCAATCAGTATTAAACCGGGCAGGGGCTGTTTTTCTTCAAGCAGCCGTGAATAACGCCGTTCCACCGCTTCGCGTATCGCGGCAAAGTCGTCGACAATGCCGATCACGGAACGGAGCCGGAAGTGGCGGTAATTCTTTTTGTCGGGCGCGCCGTTTTTAAACGAGACAAGCGAAGCGACCGGGTATTTTCCATCAAGCTGGGCGATGTCGAAGCCTTCGATTGTTTCCGGTTTTTGCTCAAGCCCCAGTACGTTTTTTAGTTCTTCCAGCGCGGGTCCGCCGGCCCGCTCGCGTACACGGCGGTGCAAATCTTCCAGCGCGTTTTGCCGTACCATTGCCAGAATGGCCCCGTGGTGCCGTTCTTCCGGCGCGACAAATAAACGCGGCGCAAGGGGAAACTGTTCCGTAAACCAGGTCATAAGCGAAGCGGGATCCCATGTTTCAGTGTCCGGATCGGCGGTATAACGCGCCTCCTGTTCAGCGGCATACGCCGGGTCGCCGGCGGCAGAGAGCGCCTGCACATAAATTTGGGCGGGCGGCGGATTGTCGCGGTGGTAATAGGCCATGATAAAGCTTTCCAGCGCTTCCCCTTCGTCAGAGGCGCAGCGGGCGCGGTACAATTCCCTGCCGGTCAGCTTGCCGCCGCGCATGGAAAAAACAGAAAAACAGGCAAGCACGCCTTCGCAGGACCAGGCGATATAATCCCGTGACAGCGGGTCAAAATCAATCACGTCGCTTGATTCGCCAAAACCGGCGATTTGGCTAATCGCGTTGCGGATTTTGGCGGCCTGTTCAAAATGCAGGGCGGCGGATTCCCTCTTCATTTCGTTTTCAAGACGGGAAAGCAGGCTGGCGGTGTTTCCCTCAAGGAGATCCCGTACCTGCTGTACATACACGTTATACTCAGACGCGCCAACGCGGCCGCAGCAGGGAGCGCGGCAGCGGCCGATATGGTAATACATACAGGGCGCGCTGCGTTTTTTTAGGGTGCGGCACTTTCGCAGGGGAAAGAGCCGGTCGACCATTTCGAGCATTTTGTCGATTGCGCCAATATTGGAAAAGGGTCCAAAATAGGAGGAACCGTCCTCGATAATATGGCGGGTGCGGAACACGCGGGGAAACGGCAGCGTGGTAAGGCGTATCATGGGATAGGTTTTGCCGTCTTTAAGACTGATGTTATATTTTGGGTTGTGTTGTTTTATAAGGGTGTTTTCAAGAAGCAGCGCCTCGTATTCATTTTTGACACTGATTGTTTCAAGCCCTGCCGCGCGGTCAAGAAGCGTCCGGGTTTTGATATCTTTGGCGCCGGCAAAATAGGAGCCAAGGCGTTTTCGCAGTACGCGGGCTTTTCCCACATAGATAATGTTGTTTTCTCCATCGCGAAAAATATACACGCCGGAGGTGAGCGGCGCTTCCGCCGCGATTTTTTTCAAATTCATGGGTTAAACGGCCGATATTCTATAAACGATATGTGCAAAAAAATTTTCATAACGCTGTTATTCTACTGCGTTTTTACCCAAACTGCCAGTCTGGCCGCTTCCGAGCGGACGCTGTATCTGGGCGGACAGGCCGGCTGGAAGATGATAGAAAAACGTACCCAGGTGGAGGAGTTTCAGGCGGTGCGGCCCCGTTCCGTGCTTGCGCTTTCTTCCGCCTGGACCGCTTCGTCGTCAAATGGAGCCTCGGAGCAGGCGCCGGGTTATGACGAAGTGCTGGCGCTTTACAGTCAAATCCGTAACTTTCCCGCCCGCGAGTCCGCCCTGGATGCGGCGCTCAGTTTTGACGAAGACGGTCCGCGCGGGTACCGGGACAGCATGGGAAATTATGCGGTCGAAATTTCTGACGGCGTACTGGCATCGGGGAAACGCTGGGCGCGTTATGGAAACGGCGCTGCGGTGTTTGCCGGCGGGGAACAGGAAGTTGTTTTACGTCCGCTTCGAAACGCCCTGTTTGCGCCGGGCCGCAGTGTACGGAATTTTAGCATCGAATTTTGGCTGTACCCGAATACCCTTGAAAACGGGGAGCAGATTCTTGCCTGGAGAAGTTTTGGCAAACAGCGGATATATTGCGAGGCGCAAAAAAACCGGCTTCAATGGAGCTTTCAGGATTTTTTTGCCGCGCCGGACGAAAGGAAACTGGATATTACGATAACGAGCCGTACGGTGGTGGTTCCCCGAAAATGGAGCCATCATTTAATCAGATATAACGCCGATACCGGCTTGCTTGAGTATGTTATAAACGGCCGCGTGGAAGACGCGGCCTATACAACGGCAAGCGCCAGGGAAAACGGCGATGTCTACACGCCGCTTTTAAGCCGCGACGGACGCTTTGAGCTGGGCGGCCGCTTTTCGGGAATGCTTGATGAATTTAGAATTTATAAACGCGTTATTGAAGCGCCGGGAAGAACGGCGCTTGAGGAGCAAAACAGGACAGCGCTGGAATTGCCGGAGCTTTCAAAGTTTCCCCGCGGCGGCGGCCGCATTGAAACACAGGCCGTCGATCTGGGCGAAGCGGGAAGCAGGCTGCTGCGCATTGAGGCGAGCGGCGGGACCCTTGGAGGCGCGGCGGGCCGCCGGATGACGGTAAAAAATACGTATACCGGCGGGGGAAATTTTCGCTTTGCCGACCATTCCGCCGTACAATTTTTTGTACGTTCCGGCGAAGAGCCGTACCGCCTTGCCGAACAGGCGTGGATTCCCGTTATGCCGTCCGCCGCCATTACCGCGGCGCAGGGCCGCTATGTTCAAATTGCCGCGGCGTTTTATCCTTCGGGGGATTGTGAAAGTTCCCCGTATCTGGAAACAATTAAACTGGTTTACGACAGCAATGATCCGCCCTGGCCGCCTTCCATGGTTGTCGCCCGAGCGCAGGACGGCGCGGTGGAACTTTCCTGGCGGAGCAGCCCCGACAGCGACACGCGGGGTTATCTTGTTTACTACGGAACAAAAAGCGGCGTATATTACGGCGAGGGATCTCCGGGGGCTTCGCCGCTTGACGCGGGAAACCGTACCAGTCTTCGCATTGACGGCCTGCGTAACGGCGTATTGTATTTCTTTGCGGTGGCGGCATACGATGGAAAAGGGCCGGTTGGTTTTCATGAGGGAAAATTCTCAAAAGAAACAGTCGCGCGGCCCCTTAGGTCCAGCGTAAATTGAGCGTACATGCATCGTACATGTATATATAATGTGCAGGGGAGAAGATGAGTCCTGACGCAGCGGATATTTTTGACAGGGCTCAGGGTTCATCTCGGGTAGGGGATCATGAGGAAGCGGAACGGCTTCTAAAACTCTACCTGGTAAAAGAACCCGGAGACCGCAAAGCCCATCTCCTTCTTGGGGCGACGCTTGCCAAAGAGGGAAAAACCGTCGCGGCTACGGACGAATTTACCACCATGCTGGCGAAAGATCCCCGCGATGTGGAAGCGCTCAACAATCTTGCCGTGCTTTACCGGCGGCAGGATAAATTACAGGACGCGCTGGGCGTTCTTATGGAAGCGATCGATATTGATCCGACCCGCGCGGAGTTTCACTATAATATAGGCAACATTCATAAACAACTGGGGAATTTAAAGGCCGCTTCAATGGCGTACGCCAGGGTGGTTGAATTAAATCCCGAATATGTACACGCCTACAATAATCTGGGCACCATTCATGAACAGCTGCATGAATATGAAAAAGCCTACAATATGTTTCGCAAGGGGCTTTCGCTTGATCACAATAATCCCACCCTGCATTTTAATTATGGCGTAGCGCTTGAAGCAAACGGCAAGCTGAATGACGCGCTTGCCGAATACAAGGCGGCGGTTCGCAGCAAACCCGGCTGGTACCAGGCCATGAACAATATGGGGATTGTTCTTTTTAAACAGGGACAGCATTCAAAAGCGATGGATACCTTTAACCGTATCCTTCACGCCGATCCCCATAATGCGGAAGCGCTTAACAATATGGGCGTCGTGCAGGCCGATCAGGGAAAAATAAAAGACGCGGTCGCAAATTACCGGCGGGCCATTGAATGCGATCCGCGCTATATAAAAGCGGTTGTCAATCTGGAGCAGGTCCTTGAAAATTCAGGGGATTTTGCCGATGCGGTACTGGAACTTGAAAAACTCAGCAAGCTTGTACCCAACAGCGCGGACCTTCACGGACGGCTTGCGGCGCTGTATTTAAAACTTGACCGTTATCCTGAAGCGTTAAACGAATCAAACGCCGCGCTTGAATGGGAACCCGAAAATATTCAGGCGCTGCGCATAAAAGGCGCTACTGAACGGATGATGGGTAATGACGGCGAAGCAAAAAAAGCGTTTCAAAAAATTCTTTCGCTTGATCCGGGAAATTACATGTTCCAGCTTGATCTGGCGGATATTCATTTTAAACACCGGGAATACAAACAGGCGGAAGCGCGGATTATGGCGTATCTGCAGCGCCGTCCGAATGACCGCAGCGCCAAAATGCTTTTGGGCCGTGTATACGCGGCAATGGGAAACCGTACTCACGCGATTCAAATATTCGACGAACTTTTAAAGGCCGATCCCAATGATACCGAAGCGCTGACAATGGCGGCAGAACTTCACAAAGACGCCGGTGAAACGGAAAAGGCGCTGCGTACTGCGGACAAGCTGGTAAACCTTCAGGGAAAACGGGCGACATCGAACGATTTGGACGACCTGAATAAGTCGCTTAGTTTTTATGAAAAAGCGGTCAAGGCGTATTCTTCGGACACCACCGATTTGTGGGATAAAAATCTAAAACTGTTTTCCGAAGCGACCGCCGGCGATAAAAAACCGGAAGAAGAAGACCTGTTTCTTGGCGCGGCGGAAAAAACTCCCTTTATCGATGAAGAAACGGAATCGATATTTATTGAAGATTCTGAACCGGAAGACGATGTGGATTTATTTTTGGAAGACGAGCTTCCCCTGCTGGAAGAAGAAGCGCTTCCCGATATGTCGCTGAACAGTTTGGTTGACAGCGGATCGCGGCGGGGCGCTGACGCGGCGGGTGAGAGCGCGCCCGCGAAAAACGAACCGTCATTTGATCCGTTCGGTTCCGGCGCGTTCGGGCCCGAACCGCAGATGCCCCGGCAGCCCCAGATGCCGCAGTCGAGGCCCGAACAACTATACCCGCCGGCGCAGGAAATGCCGCAGCAAACGCCGGCGCCGCAGGCCCAGCAGCCGCCGCCGGTGCAGCAGGAGCAACAATCGCCGATGCAGCCGGAAATGCCGCAACAATCGCCGGTGCAGCCGCAAACGCCGCAGCCAACGCCGCAGGCCCAGCAGCCGCCGCCGATGCAGCAGGAAATGCCGCAACAGCAACCGCCTCCGCAAACGCAGCAATATCCGCCGCCGCAACAACAGCAAGCGCCGGCGGAAACGCAGCAATACCCGCCGACACCAACGCCGCCGGCGCAGCAGTACCCGCAGTCTCCGGAAACGCCGCAACAGCACGCGCCGGAAATACCTCGGCAGCAACCACCGCAATATCCGCCTCGGCAGCAGCCGCAAACGCCGCCGCCGCAGCAAATGCCGCAGCAACAACCGCCGCGTCAACAAGCGCCCAATATGCCTGACGATTCATATTTGCCGCCCATCGATGAGGAAGAGGAAGAGGACGAGACGGTTTCTTTTGTTGACGACGGCGAGGAAACAGCCGAAACATGGGACAAAGATATCGGCGAAGAAGCGGAGAACATTGAACCCCGGACATCTGAGCCGGAAGAAGATACCGGCGGCGAAGAGCCGGAAAATTTTGAACCGGAAATACCAACGCCGGAAGAAGAACCCGAGGGCGAAATACCGTTACTGGAGTTTGGCGGCGAGACAGGCGAATTCCCCTCTGACGGCGAAGAAGTGTTGTTTGGCGACGCCGAAACCGAAAACCTTGAAGCGCCGGCGGAAACACCGGCCGGAGCCGAAGAAAAAGAAAAAGAAAAAGCGGAAATGGAAGCGGAAAAACCGCCTGAATTTGAAGAACCAAAAACAGAAGCGCCCGAAAATTCGCCGGAAAAAGAAAATAAATTGACCAAAAGTTCAATTATTGATTTAATGAAATATCTAAAAGGTCTGGCCGGGGATCTTCCCGATACAAAGCGCGAAAACTTTATGAAGAGCGACGCCCGCCTTTCGATGGAATATGTGATCAATACACTTGACGGAAAAGAAGGCCTGTTTAAGGGAGTGCGGCAAAAAAAGCCCGAACGCAGGGGAAGCGACCGCCGTTCCCTGCCTGCGGGAGGCGACCGCCGCAATCCGTATCCTGACAGGGAAAAAGTCGCCGGAACACTTTCGTATCTGGGCGAACTTTCTTCCGGTCTTTCGGATAAAAATTTATTTGCCGCCCTTAAACAAAAAGTTCAGCGTATCATGGCGCGCATTAAAAATGTCACCGACAAAAGGAAGAAAGATGCCTGACATAAACGGAAAAATCGACGCCTATATAAAAAGCATGCCGAGTCTTCCAACATCGGTGGCAAAGGTGCTGGAAATTTGCAATAACCCGCAGACGTCTCCGGCGGACCTAAACCATGTTATTTCACTTGACCCTGTTTTGGTTGGAAGGGTTCTTAAGCTGATAAACTCCGCCTATTACGGATTGGGGCAGCAGGTTACCAATTTGGTGCGGGCGATTATTATGCTGGGAATTAACACGGTAAAAAATCTCGCCCTGTCCAGCGCGGTATTGGGAAACCTTTCTTCGAGCAAGGCCCAGGCAGGACTCGATATGGAAGGTTTTTGGCGGCATTCACTTTGCGTGGGAGTGGCGGCAAAAATAATCGCCAAAAAACGAAGTGTCGATTTAAAGCAAATCGAAGAATATTTTACCGCGGGCCTTCTTCATGATATTGGAAAAATTCCGTTAAACGGCGTGCTTTTAAAAGATTATATGCTTGCCATAAGCAATTCGGACCGCGATCGTATTTCGCTGGTACGCGCCGAAGACGCCGTACTGGGAATTAACCACTGTACCGCCGGAGCGCTTCTTGTCAAAGCCTGGAAACTGGAAGGCGCTGTCGGGGACGGCATTGTGTATCATCATAATCACATAGATTATGACGGCGGGCACCGCGAACTGCTCTACACCGTGATACTCGCAAACCGTTTCGCGTCAATGATGGAAATTGGTTTTTCGGGCGACCGGTATCCGGAAAAACCCGGTCCTTCCATTTGGGAAGCGCTGTCTCTTGGCCCCGAATTTTTTGAAGAAATGGAGCCGGAAGTAAACAGGGAAATCGAACGGGCCCAGGTTTTTCTTAAACTGCAATGAGACTATACAAATGTTAAGTGTACGTATATGGGGCTCCAGAGGCTCCATTCCCTGTCCGGGAAGAAACACGGTAATTTTTGGCGGCAACACAAGCTGCCTTGAAATCAGGGCCGATAAAAAACTCATAATTATTGATTTTGGAACAGGAATAAAACCGCTCGGCGACTGGCTTATGGGAAATGATTTTAAAAAGGGCCCCATTGACGCTGATATTTTTATTACGCATACCCACTGGGACCACATTATGGGGTTTCCCATGTTTACGCCCCTGTTTATTCCGACAAGCAGGCTGCGCATACGCGGACCTGTTTCGTACGAAGACGAAACGCTGGAACAGATTATCGGCGGCCAGCTTACCTACCGGTATTGGCCTGTACGCGTCAGCGAACTTTCCGCCCACATTGAATATTCGCAGATAAAGGAAACTTCTCTTGATCTGGGAGACGGCCTTTGGGTTACCACAAAATATTTAAATCACCCCATTTTATGCCTGGGTTACCGTTTTGAATACAAGGGAAAAGTGATCGTGACCGCGTACGATAATGAGCCGTTCCGCAATCTTTTTCCAACTGATCCTTCCGATCCCCTTTATGATGAAGCAGCCGCGCGTGAAGGAGATTCCGCCGCGCGGGAAGAAAATGAAAAAGTCCTAAACTTTTTTACCGGCGCGGATATTTTAATTCATGACACCCAGTATACGGCAAAAGAATATACGGCCCATTTGGGATGGGGTCATACTTCGTTTGAAGCGGCGATAAACAACGCAAACCGCGCGTCGGTAAAAAAGCTGGTTTTGTTTCACCATGATCCGAACCGCGGCGATGAAGAACTGGGTAAACTTGAAAGGGCCTATCAGCGGCAGATTGCCGGAAAAACAAACATGCGGATTATGGCGGCGCGGGAAGGACTGGAACTGGAAGCGTAGCTTGGGTTTTGGCTTTGTTATTCCGCCTGAAATTCCCAAATATCTTTTTCCGCCTTGCTGTCTTCGCCGTGAAGGTCTTCGATGATCAGGTAATTATCGCTCGCGACGCGGATCCGCGCCCTGCCCGCATTTTGCCAGTTAAACCAGCTGTATTCAAAAACGGTTCCATTCCCGTCCGCGCCGGCGCGCCACAGCGCGGAAGCGAACCTGCCCCGCTGTGACAGCGGGTTGCCGTCCAGATATTCAACGCGGTACGAACCGTCGCGATCAATGTAAAAAATACAGGCAAAGGCGCTTTTTCCGGAATCTTCGCCATTAACCCGTACCGCCCTCCATTTTTTTCCAAAAACTTCCTCCGGCAGGGCAGATACAAGTGTTGCCGCGTTTTCGGGACGAATAATCACGTCGTAAAATCCGGCGCTTTCAATTTTTGAAAGAACCACGCACATGTCCGAAACGCTTACGCCCGGAACAATTACTCTGGTAAGATCGCGATAGGTTTCAAAAACCGGTTTTAGGCCCGCCCGCGAAAGCCGTTGAAAAACCGCCTGGGCGTTGCTGTTGATTTTAAACGCGCCAACCTGCAGCTGATAGCGCAGGGAACTGCCGGCGGATATTTTTCCGGTGATTCGGAGCCGGTTCTGTCCAAAACAAAGGCCCGAAAGAAAAATCAAAACAAAGGCAAGCGAAACACACTTTAGACGAGTGGTTGACATTTCAAGCCCCCCTCCAGGCAGTTTAATACTATTTTTGCCAAAATGCAAGGAAACGGTAAAACGGCCTGTTATTCCCGGAAGCGCTTAAAGATAAGCGACGTGTTGATTCCCCCAAACGCAAAATTATTGCTCATCACATATTCGGTGTCGATGTTTTGGCCTTTGCCGGTGATGTAGCCAAGTTTGCCGCACTGTTCGTCACGTTCATAAAAATTGATGTTTGGGGCGAACCAGCCTTCCCTCATCATATTGATTGTGATCCATGCTTCGATTGAACCGCAGGCGCCCAGGGTATGACCGATGTAGTTTTTAAGCGTGCTTGCGGGAACGGGTCTGCCAAAAACCATTTCGGTGGCGATGCTTTCGGCAATGTCGCCGGGGCCGGTGGCTGTTCCGTGGGTGTTTACATAGCCTATGTCGAGGGGCGAAATGCCCGCATCTTCCAGCGCAAGGCGCATTGCGCCGGCCATTGTTTCTTTGTTGGGCTGGGTGATGTGCGTGCCGTCCGTGTTGGTGCCAAAGCCCGCTACTTCGGCAAAAATGGGCGCGCCCCGTTTGCGCGCATGTTCGTATTCTTCAAGGATCAGGGTTCCGGCCCCTTCACCAATGACAAGACCGTCGCGGTTTTTGTCGTAGGCGGCGGGGGTAATTTCCGGCCGGTCATTTTTGGTGCTTGTCGCAAAGAGGGTGTCAAAAACCGCGGCGTCGGCCGGACTCAATTCATCGGCTCCGCCTGAAATCATAATATCCTGAATTCCGTTTTGAATTATTTCATACGCGTTGCCTATTGCCATACTCCCCGAAGTGCATGCGGTATTTACCGTAACAAGTCTTCCGGTAAGGCCGTAAAAAATTTCAAGATTTGCCGCGCAGGTTTGCGGCATGGACTTTACATAGGTTGTCGCGCTCATGTGTTTTATGTCGTGGTCAACAAGGAGGGTAAAAAATTCTACCAATGGATCAACGCTCCCCATTGAGGAGCCGTATGCGACGCCGCAGCGGCCTTTTGGTATTTCGTCCGCGCAATTTTCTCCGCCCGCGCCGCTCAGGCCCGCCATTTGCATGGCCATGTCGCTCGCATAAAGGGCAAGCATCGCGACCCGGCCCGTGCCGCGAATTTTCTTGCGGGGATACTGCGGAAAGGTACAGTCAACCGGAACGGCAAGGCGGGTGTTCATTTTTTCGTAGACATCCCATTCACGCATTGTCTTGACGCAGTTCTTTCCGGTTTTAAGCCGCTCGAGTATTACCGGCCATTCGGTGCCCAGGGCGCTGACTACCGCTCCGCCGGTTACAACGACGCGTTTTTTATTGATCACAGTGGTCATATAATACCGCCGTTTACCGAAATTACCTGGCGGGTAATATACGCGGCTTCTTCTGAAAGCAGAAAAACGGCAAGCGCCGCAACTTCTTCCGGCCTGCCCACGCGTCCCATGGGAACCGCCTGCAGCATTAGATCCAGCGGAGAATCTTTGATCATTTCGGTTTCGATAATTCCCGGGGCGATGCAGTTTACCGTAATTGACCGCGACGCAAGTTCGACCGCCAGCGCTTTTGTGGCGCCGATAATTCCCGCCTTGGACGCGCTGTAATTTACCTGGCCGCGGTTTCCCATAATTCCCGAAACAGAAGACAGCGTTATTATCCGGCCCTGCTTTTTCCGGGCCAGCGGCAGAATCAGCGGCTGGAGTACATTGTAAAAACTGTCAAGGTTTGTTTGAATAACGGAATCCCATTCCGCGCCGTCCAGCGCGGCAAAGGTATTGTCGGCGCAGATTCCGGCGTTGCAGATTACGCCCCAGGGGACGCCGTTTTCCTTAAGCCACGCGTCAAGCGCCGCGCGGGTTTCTTTGCGGTTTTTTATATCAAAGCGAATAAGCCGGGCGTCCGCGCCGGGGTGGTTTTTATGTTCGGCGCGCAGTTCCGTTAGCAGCGACTGCGCGGCGTCCTCGCTGTTGTGATAGTGGGCGCTGACGGAATAGCCCGCCTTGGCGGCGGCCAGCGCTGTTGCCCGCCCTATGCCTCTGCTCGCGCCGGTAATAAGCACGTTTCTGTTATGATTGTCCATGAGGCTCCCGCTGTTTGATAAGCGCTTCAATATCGTCTGTTTCCGCGACAGTAAGCACCGCGCGGGCGACTGTTTCTTCGTTCCTGCCTACACGGCAGCGGAACGAAAAAACATTGTTTACCACTGTTTCTTCATTTACCTCGACGCGGGCAACGGCGCCTTCTTCCAGCGCGCCGTCCGCCGCTTCCATGCCCGAAACAGAAAGTATAAAACCGCAGCGCGGCGTTTGGTTCCGCCGCCTGGCGTACATTCCCGACAGGGCGGAAATGCCCTGCGCCATAAGTTCAAACGACGCCCAGGCGGGAAACCCGCCGTACCAGGAATCAAAAAAAAGCGACTGCCTGGTAATATCGTATTCGGCAACCAGTGAATGGCGCTCAAGATCACAGGAAATAATACGGCTGAGCCACAACATTTTACCCCGGTGGGGAACCAGGTTTTCCAGTGTTTTGCCTTCTATTACTGACATCATCAATTGTATCCGTGATCCCTGCTGATAATCAAGCTGACATTGCAGCCCCCAAACGCAAAGGAATTACTCATACAATAGCGTATTTCTGTGGAAGGGGAAAGCGCTTTGTCAACAAGGGCGGTTTTCTTTAGTGCGGGATCGGGAACGCCGTCCCAGCGGTGAAGGGGAAGCGCCGGGTTTTTTGTCTGCGCCAGTACCGCGTAACAAATTGCCAGTTCCAGCGCGCCGGCCGCTCCCAGGGTATGGCCGGTTACCGGTTTTGTCGAACTGGCCGGCGCTCCGCATTCGCCAAATACGGCCGCCATCGCAGAGGCTTCGGCGCTGTCGTTAAGCGGCGTTCCTGTTCCGTGCAGGTTTACGTACGAAATGCCGCCGCCCGCGATACCGGCCGATTCAAGGGCGGATCTCATTGCAGCTTCGGCGCCCTTTCCCGATGGATCGGGGGCGGTCATGTGAAAGGCGTCGGCGCTTTCTCCGTATCCCGACAGCACCATGCCGCCGTCCAGCGGCTCTTTTGAAACGACAAAAAACGCGGCCCCTTCGCCAAGCGTAATTCCCTTTCGGTTTTTGCTAAAGGGATTGGTAATTTCGCCGGAAACCGCTTCCAGCGCGGAAAATCCAAGCAAGACAGTGTCCGAGACAATGTCCACGCCGCCGGCAATTACCGCGCCGCATACTCCGCTTTGGACCAGATCGGCGGCGCGGGCAAGGGCGCTCGCGCTGGACGCGCAGGCGGTGCTGACGGCGAGCGCCGGGCCGCCCGCGCCAAAGAAGCCGGCGGTAAAATCGGCGGGAGGCGCGGCGCTTTGGAAGTCAAGTTCATAGCCGGAAGGAAAACCGCCGCCGGCAAAAAACGCGCGGTGGGCCGGTACGGACCATTCGGTGCCGTTATCGCAGGAACCAACGCATACGCCGACGCGCGGCGCGCCCCAGCGTCCGAGCGCCCGTTCAACGGCCGGCCGTATCTGTTCCAGCGCCGCCGCGCAGAGCGAAAAAACGCGCGTAGTATGCGTCAAAGGCAGCCGGCAGCGTCCGGCAAGGAACTGTTTTTTTACCGCGGCGTTTTCTGTTTTGTATACCTGTATGCCGCTTTTACTTTGGGGATCGGTACAGGCGTTAAACAGATCGTCCAGGGAATTACCCGCGCAGGAGACAAGTCCCGGACGGGAAAGGTATAGCCGCATCAGTTTTCCACGGCTTGATTTTGCGCGGGAGTATTGACGATGGTGTATGAATATCCCCTAAGCTTGTTGGTATACGTAACATCTGTATAGGTTTTAATAATTTCGATAATAAGCGCGCCGTCCTCGTATATGCGCCGTATACTGGTTCCGGGAATTTCGCCGGCATCGCTTTTAATTGTTAATCCCGCAAGCGCCTTTTGCAGTTCTTCGACGCGGTAATAGCATAACTGGAAATCCGCGGCAAAATATTCGGCTTTTATATTTTTGGGAAGATACGGCGAGGAAATTGCCGCCGCACCGCTGTGGTATTCAAATTCGCCGAGGCTGGCGCCAAAATTGTTAAAAAAAAGCATTGAAATACCTTTCGCGTCTGCCTGTACCCAGGCGCCCGCCGTAAATTCAGTGTCGCCGTACCGGGCGGTGATACGCTGTTCCGTATCAAGCGCCTCCTCGATGTATGCCGGATCGAGCAGCGTAAAACTTCCCCTTTCGCCCAGGAGTATTTCTTTGTCAAAAGAAACGTTCCCGCAGGAAAAAAGAAAAACAGCGGCAAAAAGAAAAGAAATTTTTAACGTGGTCACTGGGGCCTCCAAAAAACCTGCGCGCTCTTAAACAGCATCGCGGCGCAAAACGCGGCGCTTAACGCGGGAAAAACAGCGGCGGC
Source organism: Treponema sp. (assembly GCA_031267675.1). GTDB lineage: Bacteria > Spirochaetota > Spirochaetia > Treponematales > Breznakiellaceae > JAIRYT01. The sequence continues at coordinate 47,012 of JAIRYT010000024.1, forward strand.
AAAAATATAGACCGGCGTAAAGGAACTTGCCAGGAGCGCTCCGAAAGAAAGCGCGGTAGTAAGGAACGAAAGAATAACCGCGCCAGCCGCTGATTTTTTTGTTGGAGCGGAATCTTCGGTTAGGTAAAAGATATAATCAAGGCCAAGGCCGAAGGCAAGCATAATTCCGACCGCGCTAAAGAACGAAAGCGATTCGCCGATACACACAAGAACGGCAAAGCCCCAGCTTACCAGAATGAGCGGCACCGCGGCGATTTTAAGTACGTCAACGGCGAATCTTTGCCAGCCGTAGTGTCCGGCAGGTTTTTTTAAAAAGCGATAGTAGAGGCAGACAGCTGCGATAATTACCGCATAGGCGGCGGCAAGAAGGCGGAACATGACAATCGTAAGGGAATCCAGTTCCCTGTCAATATCGCCGGCCCTGTCAACAAGCGCGGCCCATTCAAATGTTGACGCGGCCTTTTCAAGCGCTTCCCGGTCGCCGGCATTCGGCGAAAGCGGCATAAGACAGTGGTAAAAGACGGGACCCGCCGCGCCCTCTACCGCGCCGATAAACAGGGAGCGGTAAAGCTGCTGTATGGTTTCCGGAAGTTCCGCTTCTGCGGCGGCAAAATAATTCCGGCGGGCTTCAAAGGCGTCGAGGTAGGGCGCGGCGAGGGGAGGGAGTCCCAGCGACATAAATTGAATTTCGGCAAAGGGAATCAGGGCCCCGGCGGCGTTGTAGCTTCGCCGCTGTTTAAGGCGCGAGGGAATAAAGCGTGAAATTCCCAAATAGCCGCCGCCATAGGCTTCGGCAAAGGCTTCTTCGCGCTGGAGGGTTTCTTCTTCGCTCCTTCCCCTGATAATAACGTACGATGGGAATGACGAATAATTAAAAAGCCGCGAAACGATTTTTTCTGATTCCATCAGGGCGGGAGGCATTGAATAAAGGCGGCTTATCGTATTTTTTATGGTTACATTGCGCCGGTTATGGACAAGCAAAAGAAGCGGCGTAATAACAAGAAACGCCAGCGCGATTAAAAGAGGCGCCCGTTTCCACCGTTTGGGGGCGTTGCCGGCTGTATGTTCCCGCCGTAAAAACGCGTTCCGCGTCCGGGTTCCGGGCGGCAATGCCGGAAAAAGGCAAAGGGCGCTTAGATAACTGGAAAAAAGCCCCGCCGCGGAAAAAAGGGCAAATTCCTTAAGTATGGTAAAGGGGGTAAAGAAAAGGACGCAAAACGCCACCAGCGACGAAAAAAAACTTAAACTTACGCCGCGTATAATGCGGGCGCGGCTTTCAATGCCGGAAAGCCCTTCGCGCCGGCGCATAAAAAAATGCACCGAATAGTCGACGCAGATTCCAATTAACGAAACGCCGAATACAAAGGTAAGGATATTGATTTCTCCAAAAACCAGAAACACCAGCGCGGTTCCCGAAAACACAGAAGCCGCGCAGGCAAAAAGAATCATAAGGACCGGGAACAGCGAGCGAAAAACAACAACAAACATAACAAGAATCAGTATCAGGGTTACCGTGCTGATAAACGCGATTTCTTTTTGCGCGCTGCTCGAACTTTCGTAGCTGTGAAAGGGAATGCCGGAATATAAAAAGCGCGTGTTTGACGCCGCGTTTGTTTTGCGGACATTCTGCAAAACGGTGTCCGCCGCGCCGTACATAAAACGTACGCCGCTTTGGCGGTTTGCAAGAGACGCGCCGTTTTCGCTTAATACGCCGCGAATCATCACATAGGATTTTCCCTCAAAATTCGCGCTTAGTACGCTGTCGCGCGGCGCCATGTTTCCGCCGCCGGCCAGGGCGGCCGACGCAAAGCGGTTAAGGATTCGCGCGGAAAGCAAAAAAGGATCGCGGTCAAGCTGATCCAGCGGAACAAGCGAAAAAGCGCCGTACGCGTGCGCGAGCGCTTCATCGGCAATATTTTTCGCGTTGCCGCTTTCAAGTTCCGCTATGGTGTCATTGTCAAGAAGCTGGTAGCGGTAGGTTTCAATATACGAACCAATGCTATCCATAAAATCGCCTGTGTATAACGAAACTTCTTCAAACGCCGCGTTCCCTTCAAGGTTTGCGTACAGGCTTGCCGCCGCATCCCGCGCGCCGGCAAAGGTGTCTGCTTCCGCCATAACAATAAAGGAACGGCTGCCGCGTTTGACAAAAAGCTGGTCCGCTTCATAAAAATCGCCGTCCATTGTCTTTGGCATAATGCTTTGCAGATTGGTTTCAACTTTGGGAATATGTCCAAAAAAAATCAGGGCGCACAGCGCAGCGGCGCTTATGCCGTGAAACAGAAACCAAACGGCTTTTGCGTTAACGGGAAAAACAGGCTTTTTCATCATCGGTAAGCGACTGGGCGAATTGCTGGTTTGAAAGCGCATAGCTGATGGTATCGCCCTTTTGTTCCTGAAAGAACAGTGAAGCAATATGCGTGCCGCTTGATCCTTTTATAATAATTGCCGGGGCAAATTGTTTAATCAGGGGATCGCGGGGAATAAGCCCCAAAGACCACGCGCCGTTTGATTCGGCAAAGTATACTTCAAAACCTTCTTCAAGCGCTTTCGCGTCTCCGGAAAATACGGCGCTCATTGTTTCCGCTATGCGGACAAACGCGGCGTTTCCCGCTGTTTCCAGCCGCGTCTTTTTGCCGCCGTTTATTTCTACCAGATAATCCCTTCCTACCGCGGTGATTGACGGATAGGGTTTTCGCGTATCCCAAATCATTCCCTCTCGCGAAATGGTAAATACGCCGCTTGAAACAAGCGTTCTGCCAAGGCTCTTGATGGTTCTGGTTTGTACAAAATCGCCCCGGACTACCGGCTGCGACGAAATTCCCCGGCATATTTCCCTAAAGCGCGGACGGTTTGCGCTGTTTAAGGGGCTCTTAAAAATTCCTTCCTGAACATCGGGAAGCTGCGCGGCGGCAAACGGCGCAAACAGTACCAAAAACAGGACGCTGACGCGGGTTACATTCATTTTTCTGTTTTCCTTATGATAATAATTTTTCCACACGGTCGATAAAAACGGCGGGGCAGGCGAAACAGGATTCATTTTTTTTGATGCAAAACGCCATTTGGGTGCTTGTTCCTTTTGTGGTTATGGTTCCTTCTTTGTCGTAAAATTCATATTTGATCCTGATGCAGTTTTCGTATTCGTCAAGAATCGCCTTTGCGCGGACCGTATCGCCAAAGCGAAGGGGGCGTATATATTTGAGTGATATGCCGGTCACCGGAAACGCATAGCCCGATTCTTTCATGGCGGAGTATCCGTAACCAATCTTGTCAAGCAGGGCGCAGCGGGCTTTTTCCATGTATTTAACATAGTTTCCGTGCCACACCAGCTCCATAGCGTCAACATCGTAAAATTCCACCGTAAAAATAATTTCAGCTGTCAGTTGACGGGGATCCATACGGCCTCCAAAAATCATAAAAATTATACCACTGATGGGGGTTCCGCAAACAGTATGTTTCAAGAAGGGACGCAAAACGGCGGGCGGCGTCATTGATCCACGCGCGCGAAACGCCTGGGCTTTCTTTGCGGAGCCGATGAACATGCATGTTATATTCACTTGAAATTGAAAGCGCTCCCCGGCGAAGCGCGAAAACGGCATAGACGGGCGCTTCAAGCAGCGACGCCAGAATAAACGGCCCCTGGGGGAACGGCGCGGGGCTTCCCAAAAAGGAAATCATAAACGGTTCATGGCGCTTGTGCGCGTGTTTCTGGCCGTCCGGTTTGGGCGTCCGGTCGGCGGCAATAACTACCAGGCCGCCGTCCACGATATGCCGCAAAAGCATGGTGACGACGCCGGCGTTTATGCCGGCGGAATCAATAATCCGCAGGCGGGAACGCGGGTTTAATTCGGCGAGCATGCGGGCATAATGGGGCGTAATTTTTGAATCAAGCACCGAAATTACCGGAATGTCCCGTGATACGCCGGTGCGCGAATAATCGGCCAGGGCGCGGAGCAGTTCCGAATTACCCAAGTGAGAAGTAAGCAGCACCGCGCCTTCTTTTTTTTCAAGGCGGTCAATCAGCTGCGGTATATCGTCGTTTTGAAAATGGATATGCGTAAAATCAATTTTGCCTCCCCATGCCTGGACTTTTTCGGTAATGGTAATCGCAAAGGCAATCACCTGTTTAAGGCTTTGTAAAGCGTTAAACCGCTTGATCGCGCCGGCCGCGGCGGCATGCGCAAGATAGCGGCGTGATTGTTCACGCACGTTTTTTGCGGCAAGGAAAAAACAAAAACCAACCGGAAACGCCAACAGGCGAAGCAGGAGCGGCGGCAAAAGTTTAAACAGAAACAGCAGCAGTTTAAGCTGCCGGTAACCGGCAACTTCGTTCTGCCCGGTCCAGTGCTGATCGTTCATGTTTGGTCTTCCCGGCGTGATTTACATTTTCGCGCGACGAGCAGCGGCAGGCGTATAATCATGCCAAAGAAAAGCCGCGAAAACGAAAACGATATGCGTACATTGTCGGCAACCATGCGAAAGTGTGAAATACCGTCCGCAGGATAATTTACCCTGACCGGAAAAAAAACAAGCGGAACGCCCGCCCATACAAAGCGTACAAGTATTTCGGGATCGAAGGCCATGCGTTTATCGATCCAGGTGTTCTGTATGACGCGGAGCGAAGCGTCAACAGGATAAACGCGAAAACCGCAAAGACTGTCTTTAATGTCGTTTGACAATGTACAGACCCGCGACCAAAAGCGCGAAACCTCCCGGCCCTTTAGGCGGGCAGGGGGAACGCTTTCGTTGTATTCGGGCCTGCCGCAGATCGCCGCCCGGGGATTTTTTTGCGCCTGTTCAAGAAAAAAACGGCAGCGCGAAACATCGTGCTGGGCGTCTGCGTCTATTTGCAGCACATGGCTCAGCCCCCTGTCGCGGGCATAAAAAAATCCGGCGATAAGCGCCGCGCCTTTTCCTGAATTCTTTTTAAGACACAGCGAACTTGCCAGGGGAAAGGCGGTCAGGGTTTCCGCAAGCTGTTGTTTTGTTTCATCATCGCTTCCATCGTCAACAATAATAACGGGAAGATCAAATTCAACAAGCGAGGCGACAACTTTTTTGATTGTCCGCCCGTGGTTGTACAGCGGAACAAGAAAACCGGCTTTGAAAATCATATCCGGTTCGGTGTTATTCATCCGCTGCCGGCGGATACATAAAAATTGTCCCCGAAGAATAACGCAGGGAAGGATCGCGGGATGATTCAAACGAAAACGCAAGTTCATTATTTTTACGCCGGTAGTCAAGCGTTAGATAAACGGTAATGGCGGGCGGTATAATATTGCTGAATTTGACGCGCCTGAAAGAGGATATAAAACGGCCGCAGCGAAAAGCAAAATCCGCGCAGCGTACCACAAGATCGATCTGGGCGACGGCGGGCAGTATTTTATACGCGGGAAAATGCCCGTCAAAACAGGGGCAGCCGCCTGAAACCGAAAGCGAAAACCGGGCGGAATCCCCGGCGTCTGATTTTTTGGTTAAAACGCAGTCGATACCTTCATGGGCCTTGAGCCGAAGCTGCCCGGCGGGATTTTCGGGATTGTTGAGATTGTTGAGATCGGGAGGGGAACCGGGATTTTCAAAGAGCGCGCGGATAACTTCGCCCTGGGCCTTACCCTGCGGATTGCGGGGAATGGCTGTAAGGTAACGCCATTTTTTGGGAACCAGAACCGGTTCAAAAAACCGCAGTAAATAGTCGCGGAACCACTGGTTAATGCGGCGTTTTTCCATTCCGCCAAATTTTTGCGTTCCTTCTTCGTTAAACGACAACGCCGCCGCAAGGTACTGCCGGTTTCCCTTCATGGTGATTGATACGGCGTCGCTGACAAAACCCGACTGCAAAAGCCGCGTTTCTACTTCGGTCAGCGAGATGCGTTTTTCTTCTATTTTGACAATTGAATCGGCTCTGCCGTTAAGCAGGAAGCGGCCGTCGTCAAAAATTTTGGCAAGATCGCCGGTGGTGAACCCCGCCGGATCTTTTATATAAACGGATTTAATTACCAGGCAGCCCTGGTCGTTAAGCCAAATTTTTGCGTTGTCAAACGGCGTCCATTCGGGCCCCGCGTTTGACTGCCTAAAGGCGATGCCCGCTGTTTCGGTGCTGCCGTATACTTCAACCGGCCAAAACCCGAAACATGTTTCGGTTTTGGCCGCTACCTCCACCGGAAGCGCGCCGCCGGAAGTAAATATCCAGGGCGATAAAAGCTTTCCGGCGCCTTTGCCGCAGCGTTTTAGAAACGCCGGCACCGTAACAAAAAGGTACGAAGTATCGCGCAATTCTTCCATTGTTTCGGGATATTCAATGCGCCCTCGGCGAAAGGGAACGCCTGCGGTAAAAGGAAGCATTACCGAAAAAAGAAGGCCGTAAATGTGATGGGGGCTTACCGAAGAACATACCTTGCGCGAAAGAAATTCTTCGCCCCATTTTGAAAGTATGAACGCGTTGTCTTCTTCAAATTCGGTAAGCCGCTGGCTTACCGCTTTGGGACTGCCGGTAGTTCCCGAAGTGTACATAATGATTTCTGTCGCGGCGGCGTCAATGGGCGGCGCTTCCTCCGCCTCTTCCGTCCCGTCCGCGCGTACGATATCAGGCACATAGAAACTTTTTACCGGCGTTCTTTGACCCGCTTCGGCATTGTCGGTAATAAAAGCGGCGTCATGACCGCCGGTTATTTCGGCGATATAGCCGGGAGCGATGTTTGCGCTAAGGAGCACGGTTTTTTTGCACTGGAGCAGCGCGGTAAAGCCAAGCAAAAAGTACCAGTAGTCGTTACAGTGAAGAATCCAGCGTTCCGCTTTTTCACCGTTGATAAGGGCGCGGAGCCTGGCGGTTCCCCGTAAAAAATCATCCCAGCTTTGATGAAGGCCTTCGCTGTAACGCCCGCTAAAGCACACGCACGCGCCGCCGCTTCGTGAATCCGCGGTAAAGCGCGAAAGGGGAACTGCTTTGGGAAGGCGCTTTTGAACCATTTTTCGTACGCCGTATTCTACCGCAAAAAGCGTCCCCATGAGAATATAGGAGACGCCGCCGTTGTAGACCGCCCAGATTTCTTCGCTTCCCCACAGGATTGTGTAAAGCGCGGCGCTTCCGTTAAGGATAAAAAACGCGCACCAGATCGCCGTTACCGTACGACAATATGCTTCAACGTGTTTTTTTGCGAGCGGGGAAACTTTTTTTTGCAGGCGATCCGCCATCACGGCAAAACGGAAGACCATGGAAGGCGGACGCAAAAGCGTGTAACCGAACGCTCCCAGTAAAACGGCGGTAACGCAGAACGGATACAGTTTAAGGATGAACGATTTGCCGCTTACAAAGGCAAACGCGCCGGCGGCGGCAAGCAGCAGGGCGTGAAACGCGGGCTTTTTTTTTTCGCGCCGGTAACAGAAATAAAAAAAACAACGCCGCAGCCAAGGACGGCAAGCGAAACAATACGCAGGGGAATTTTAAAAATCACCAGACCGCAGAATATCAACAGGGGATAAAGCGCGGCGGCCGTTACGGGAATGATTTTACGGATACTTTTGATGTTCACTCCCTGACCAGCGGATAAAGAACCTCAACTACATCCTGAACAGTCCGTACATTTTTAAACTGTTCGCTTTCGACTTTACCCGAAAGAAGCGGCTTCATTTTGACGATAAGATCAACCGCATCGATGGAATCAAGGTCAAGATCGCCAAGCAAATCCGCCTCGGGCGTTACGACGCTGTCTTCCAGGTCAAATTCTTCCATTAAGACTGTTTTTAGCTTTTTAAAAACAACTTCTTTTTTTGTCACGTGCTTTTCTCCGAAGCAAAAATATAGGCGGCAAGGGCGTTAACCGAAGCGAAGTTCTTTTTATTGTCCGCGCTTTCGGCAGAAAAGGTAACGCCGAATTTTTTCTTGAGCGCGACTCCCAGTTCCAGCGCGTCGATCGAATCAAGTCCCAAACCGGAACCAAAGATTGGCTCGGAATCCACGATGTCTTCCGCTTTTACATCTTCCAGTTCAAGGGCGCTGACAATAAGCTCTTTGATTTTTCGCTTAAGCTCGTCCATGGAGAGATTGTACCAGCAGTGCGGGGAAAAAGTCAAGCCGGCCGGTCGGGGATAATCGGCGAAGGCCGCGGACCAATACTGTGTAATTCGTAATTCGCGGACTTTTTCTTACGTTCCTGTTCAAACCACAGGGCCGGGTACATAGACCGCAATACGGCGCAAAAAACAGGAAGAGTGTCCGCGAATGACGCGAATGCGCGCGAATGGACGAATGCGCGCGAATGGATTCGAGGTGTATGATTTAGCGGACACAGCCGGAAATTGACCGTTTCCGCCCCCGGAACGGAAGCTTTGACCGCGATATTGCCGAACTACCAAAAGCCTGCCGGGCGCCGGATAGCCTGTACAGGAATCTGACATTTTACCCCGCGCCCGTCCGGCTCTGCCGGCCGCAAGGTTTACCGGTCTCAGACGGAGCGCCAGCCCGCATGGGCTTTGGGGGACAACTCATTTTCTTCCGCTGTTATGACAAGATACCCGTATTTGCCAGCCTGTTGCGGGCATTTTGTAACAGCCCGGCAGTAAACGGCATTTGGGCCGCGAGGTACTGTAATTCCAGCCCCGCCTTTGTTTGCGGGCGGCCGAAATGCGGGTAAGCCGTGGGAACAAGGCCGCGGACCGGCCGCCCGGGCGAACGAACCAAGGGGGCGGCCCGCTTTACCGGCCTGTTGTGCGGCATAAAATCCGCAAAACGGCCCAAAATACTCCGCAAAAAGAATAAACTACGAAGGAAGCTATATGTCGATGAAAAGAATTTTTTTACTAACGGCTATGGCTGGTTTAGGTACAAGTACTTTTGTACAAATGTATCATTATTCCAAGCTTTTATCATTTATTTATCAATATGTTTATCTTTTCTATTACTTCGTTTGTTTCTCTTTTTGTCGACTTTATTATATATTCTTTTTCCTTTTTGCTCATGTCCTTTTTGAGGATCAAAATTTAACCATACAATATCACCCCGATCCGGTATATAATTATCGTTTACCATACTTCATTTCCTACCGGTCCATTGGTCTCGACTTCACCGTGAATGTTTTTTTCATTTATTTTATTTAACATCTCCGATAATTTGTTTCTCTCTTTTGGCTTAATGATTATTTCATTTCCCTTGTCTTTAATATCTACAAAAGATCCGTCCTTTAGTGATAATTCCCTAACGATCAGATTGGGTATTCTGATTCCCAGACTGTTACCCCATTTTTTAACAATTGCCTCCATAATTTGAAACCCCCATTGTAAATATATACTATGTTTATACATTTGTCAACTATTTTCAAAATATTTTGGAGGTATTGCGCATAACAGGTCTGTTTATTTCGCCGCCAGCCGGCTCGGCCTCCTCGCCTTGGTCGCCGCGCTCCCACGGCTCATTCCGGTACATTTTGCCAACCATGGTCTTGCGCCGCAAGCCCTTATTCGGGCTGCCAAAACATCGTAAACAGCCGTCCTGTTGTGCGGTACGGCTAAAATTGGTTAAAAGAATGATAAAAGCCATTGACAAATTAAAATGGTCATGATAAACTACCGCCATCGGAGGATAAAATGGATAAAAGCATATTTGAACATTTGTCAAAATATAACAAAGAAGTAAATAAAGAAATGAATGAGATAATAAAAACTCTTTCCGGCGGGGAATGGGATAAACAGTTTGCGGGGTATTTTAAGTCAATACATGAATTATGTTCACATATATTTATTGCCGATCATAAAATGTTTAAAAGATTTAGGCATATTCCAAAGAATATTGGCGGCACCTATTTTGAAAAAGAACAAACGTATGAAAAGACATTATTTAAAAATATAAGTGAATATATTGACAAGAGAGCAGAATTGGATAATATAATTATTGATTATGTAAAAGAGTTTTCACAAAATGATTTGGATAAAGATATGGAATATACAAGATCAAACGGGATAACATTAAATAAAAAATTAAAATTATTATTAATGACCATTTTTAATCACGAAACATATAACAGGGGGATGATTTCATTGTATTTGGAAATGTTGGGGAAAGAAAACGATTATAGCAGATTTATTGACTATGTGTAAAAATTTGCGTACGCCGCAAGGTCGTATAAAGGATAGGGGGTGTAAAAGACATGAAGTTTAAATCGTTATTAATATTTTCAAAGCATGATATTTGAAAACAGCAGTTCTTTAAGTGAAGAATATTATGAAGAAAAATATAACCAGATAAAGGAATCGTTCCTTGAATTTATTAATTGCCCGGTACCAAATGAGTTAGAAGAAACATTTGAATTAATAGGCTGGGAGAATAATGGAAATCAAAAGTTTTGGATTAAAATTATTAGACATAATAAACATAAATGATGTAAATATAATAAATAGCCGCTATAATGATTTGGACAGGGCCGGTGCCTAAGCAGCCGGGAACATTTTCAGATATATCGGTATTTTGTAAAAAAGCCTTTGGGAGCCGTATTCCCTGGCTGTTTCCCCGTTTAACAATTGTCGTTGTCATAATTTCTGTCCTTAATTTACGGGATATACTAAGTATAGCCCATGTACAGTTATGGAGTCAACTGTCAACGGGTAAGCCTGCCGGATATTACGGTGATAGTACCATTGACCAAGGCGCCGGTTGGACTTATGCTGGAAGAAGATGAGTACATTCAACGAAACAATCACCCTGACCAATGGACGTGACGCCGTTAATGCCAAGACCGGGCTTATCCCGTCGGGGGTGTAACATTACCGTAGATGCCTGTGTGGACACCGGCTCGTGGTTCCTGGTTGTCAACGAGAAAATACGGGCGGCCCTGGGGCTGGAGATAATCGGCGATGAGAGCGCTGCCCTTGCCAATGGCAGTGAAACAGGTGTCAGGATAAACGGTGAAAGTATCAATGGGGTGCGATAACATGAGGACAGGAATAAAATGACCAATGAAGAAAAATATGTCTATTGGCTGACTCATGCCAGGTATGACATGGATACGGCGGTCGCCATGTTTACAAGCGGCAGATGGTTTTATGTTGTAATTATGTGCCAACAGGCTATCGAGAAACTGGTCAAGGGACTCTATACCATGTACATTAATGACACGGTACCGCGGGTGCATAATATAAAAACGCTTTTCGAACGCTTTGGGGACAAGCTGACTGTTCATGTTTCACCGGAAGTGTATCAGCTTTTTGATATTCTCTCCAGTCATTATTTGAGCAACCGTTATCCAGATTTTATGAATGACCCTGCAAAAAATGTCGATGAAACAAATGCAAAAAACATTCTGGACAAATCAAAGGAGGTTTTTCAATAAACATTGAAACCCTGACCGTTACCGCAAGGAACTATGCCGCTGATGTCAAAAAAGCCATGCCGGTAAGCAAGGCGGTTCTCTTTGGTTCATACTCCAAAGGTACGGCCACCGAGTTAAGTGATATAGACATTTGTTTCTTTCTTGATAGTTTTAACGGAAAAAGACGTATAGACATAATTATCGAATTGCTTGGAATGGCGGGTAAATACAGAGGCGTTTTCTTTGAACCGATTGCGTTCCCTGTTTCAGAAATCGAACGGGATAACCCTTTTGTCCGGGAAATATTGGCATGGGGCATTGAATTATAAAAACCAGCGCCTAAAACCGGAACAACAGGCAGGTCATATCGTCCCGCTGGGGAGTGGTTTGCCGGAACTCTTCCAGCGCCGGAATAAGAAGGGTGTCCAGATCCCGTTCTGTGGCGCGGCTTTGGCGCACCAGTTCCAAAAGGCGTTCGTCGCCAAATTCTTCGCCGCCGGGGTTGTCCTGTTCGGTAATGCCGTCGGTGTAGACAAGAAGCGCGTCGCCGGACTGTATCTTCATGTGAAAGAGAACCGGCTCTATGGAAGGGTCAAGTCCTATGGGCAGATTTACCCGGGCCTTTTCCAGGCGGTGAAAGGCTTCGCCCCGTAAAAGCGCTGTGTGGGAATGGCCCATGTCGGCAAATTGAAGCCGCCGGGTATCCGCGTCATAGATCATAAAAAAACCGGTCAGGTATTTTTCCATGTGAAAGGCGCTTACGATGGCCCGGTTTAAATGGACAATAAGATCCGCCAAACCGTTCCGTATGGTATAGGCCCTCAAAAATCCCCAGGCCATGGACACTACCAGCGAGGCGGCAATGCCTTTGCCGGAAACATCGCAAAGGGCCGCAAAAAACCGGCGCTTTCCCAGGTTTCTGATAAAATAAAAATCGCCGCCCACACCCTTTGCCGGAAGGGACCAGGCGTTTACTCCTGCCGTCTTGTCCAAAACCTTGTCGGCGCCGGCCAAAAAGCGCTCCTGCAGCAGGCTCGCCATGGCGATATCGCTGTTGGTCATATCGACAAAATAATTGGACAGATCCTGAAGCGACAGCATGCCGGTAAATATCCCGCCGGAACCGGTAAGGACCATAAAACTGTTTCCCATTTCGGGCGTTCCCTTTTTTAGGGCGGCGCTTAAAAACGGCGACACCGTAAAAATATTGGTGTCCCCCGAAAACACCGGAACCTCCTCACGGATTTCCCCGGCAGGGCGCTTTGCCATCAGATCCCAGCCAAAGCGCTTTCCCAGCAGCAAAAAAAGTTTATCGCGCCGTATTACGCCCAGGGGCCTGGCGGCGTCGTCAACCACGCACACGGCGGTAATGCTCAGGTCCCCCTCCAGCATGTCCGCAAGTTCCGCGATAGTTCTTTCCGCCTGAACCGTTTTAAAATACCGCGCCAGTTTTTGCATGGAATTGGGATACGAGCGGGTCTGGATTTCGCCTGTTTCCTCCGGAGGATCCGCCGGGGCCATATCGCTTTGCATAAACGGAATGTAAGGGTTTTCTGTTAAAATTTTGTTAAATTCAGCGCGCTAACGGATTTTTAACCGCTTTATAACTTTTTGCTAAAACGGGGTTCGTATTATAGCGGTAAAATGAATATACACTTTTTGGAAAATAAAAACGACCGTTCCCTTACCGCCAGGATAACGGGCGACTGCGATCTGTACAATGCCCAGCATCTGTTCCATGACATAACCGAAAAGATGAACGAAGCGTACCAGGCCGTCTGCGTCGATCTTTCCGGCGTACCCTATCTGGACAGTTCCGGGATATGGGCGGTTATTAGAATTATCCAGCACGCAAAAACAAACAGCATAGCGCTGACCTTTCGGGGGATCACCGGAGCGGTGCGCAAGGTTATGCGCCTTTCAAACATACTCAGCATCATCCGGGAAGAGGCATGAAAAACATCATTACCCGAAAACTGATTGTTGACGAAAACAACGAGCTCTTTGACGCCCAGGGGATGAAGTATGTTGAATTAAAAAGCGATTTTTCAAAGATTCGGGAATACAGCGCCGCCATACTGGAACGCTGCCCCAAAGCGTTTCTTGAAGAAGGTCTTTTGGAACAGCAGTTGTCGGAGATACTCAAAAACGGAATCAAACACGGCAACAAATGCGACTCTTCAAAAAAAATAAAGGTCTGGTACGACCTGCGAAACCGGGTGCGTTTTATTGTCCAGGACGAGGGAACGGGTTTCCAGCGGCTTGACACGTGGAATGAATTTTACCGCCGGCGGCAGGCGGCCCTTGGAGCGGGGAATTTTGACCTCTTCCTTACGATGGCCTCTTACCGCGGACCGGAAAGCGACGAAAACGACGGAGGTAACAGTTTAATAGCGGCGCTGGAATTCTGGAACGGCGGTATGATCTACAACGAGGTAAAAAACAAAGTCGGCGTAGTGCGGTGGTTTCCTCACGGTACCGCCGTACTCAATCGGGCAAACGGATAAGGGAATTCCGCCCTTATTCCGGATACGACGGAGGGCGAAACATGATTGGAACAAGCGGCGGCACTTTACCGAACAGGGGATGCCAGACAAAACAGAATCAGGCAAGACGGCGGAACGCGGTGTTCTGTGTTCCGTCACGGATAATTCTTAATGAACGGGGAACCTCTTTTTTTACCGCCCACGACAGGCCGCTCCACCGCTTTGAGACCGCGGACGGGGAACGGCAGTTTGGCTTTCATCTTGAAAGGGCGGGGTATTCCTGGCTCAAGGAACTTATTCTTAACAGCTATCTAAAAAAAATCGAAGTCCAGGTAAAGGATGCCGCCGCTTCGCGGAGCCATCTTGAGGACGTTGTTAAACTGGTGTTTTTTTCCATGTTCCGGCACCGCATCAATACGTCAATTCTGGGGTATATCTACGATTCGCCGATGATACGGGCCTGGAACCGGGGCAACCCGAAAAAATCCATAGGCCCCGGCCTTAAGATACCGGAAGGCCCTCTTGTGAATCTGCTTAATTCCAGAATCCCCGGCGGCCTTGAGGAACTCAAGGCGGAATTGTATCACGAGGTTGTAAGAACGCTTCCGGCCGGGCATCAGGATGACTCAATGGATAAACGCCATTTTATCGCCGAAGTCGTTTCCCGTATCAATCCCCTGATTCTCTTTGTGCTGGCCGGCAGCGGCGGCGCGGACAAGTTTATGCTGATGCAAAATATCTCGCGGGGAATACTTGAATTTATACACCGCCTTGATATTGTAAACCTGGCCGCCCTGCTTACCATAGAGCTGGTTTCCGCGGCGGAACGATCCGCCCTGGTCCGGATGCTGGAAGACGCGGAGAATGTTACCGGCATACTGGAAGACCCCGGCAGACGAAAATCCGTTATGGAAGAAAAGCGTTTCAGGGGTTCTACCGTGGTGGCGGCCATACCCGCCGATATTCCGCAGGAAAACCGGCGGCTGCGTTTTCGTATTTCGGTGTACAACGACGGGGCCGATGCGGACGCGGAACGCAAGCTGATGGAAGATTTTACCGTGCGCCATTTTACCTTTAAGGACGGCCTGGATCTGGAAGAATTTTTTAAAACCCCCCGGAGCCGGCGGGAAAACAGCGTCTACGAAGACAGCGGCCTTTGTTTTAATTATCTTAATACGCTGCGGGATCAATGCCGGAAACATAAAATCCTGATGGATGCCGCCATAAAAAATTCCCACTCGGGAAAATCGGTGGTTACCAGCCTCTGGTTTGGTTTTTAGCTTTGGGCGCCGCCTTTGTGGTTGATAATGTACCACAAAGGAATCGGCATAATTGACATAATTGACAACCAAACACTAATTATAGTACGTTTTCTCCATGGCTGAAGATATTCTACGTGAACCGGTGATGGGTCTGACTTTTGAAAAGGTCTGGGCGATGTTTCAGGAAACGGCCCTTCAGATGAAGGAGACCGATCGCAAAATGCAGGAAACGGACCTCAAAATGCAGGAAACCGACCGTAAAATGCAGGAAACCGACCGCATCGTAAAGGAAACGGCCCTCCAAATGAAAGAGACTGATCGCAAGATTAGTAAACTGGGCAGCCGTATCGGCGATCTGGTGGAAGAGCTGATCGTTCCCAATATTCTGGAAAAGTTTAACAAGCTGGGCTATGTTTTCGGGAAGGTCGCCCCCAATGTGCGTTACCGGGATTCAACAGGCGTGTATGTCGCCGAAGTCGACATGCTCCTTGAAAACGGGGACGCCGTCCTGGCGGTAGAAGTAAAGACGACGTTAACCGATAACGACGTGCGCGAGCACGTACAGCGGATGGAAAAACTGCGGCGCTATGCCGACGAACACGCGGATACGCGAAAGCTCCTGGGGGCGGTGGCCGGGGCTATAGCTTCGGAGGCGGTAAAATCCTTCGCCATCAAGAGCGGCTTTTTTGTTCTGGAGCAATCGGGGGATACGATACGGATCAGCGTTCCCGAAGGCTTCAGACCCAAAGAGTGGTGATTGTTCGGTGTTCAACAGCATCGCCGGCCGGGTAACGGAAAAAAGCGCCGATTCCATTTGTGTGGAAACCGGCGGCGTTGAGTGGAGTATGACAATTCCCGCAACCGACCTTGGCCTTTTTGAAACAGGAAAAAACGCACGGGTTTTTACCTGGCTTTACCACAAAGAAGACGCCATGAAACTCTACGGTTTTGCCAGCGAAAAACGGCGGGCGACCTTTCTGGAACTGTTAAAAGTAGAGGGAATCGGCCCGCGCGGCGCGGTAAAAATAATGAGCGGGATCGATCAGGAGCAGCTGGAAACGGCGCTGGAAACCGAAGACCTAAGCCGCCTTGAAGCGGTTCCCGGATTGGGAAAAAAGACCGCGCAAAAAATGCTGCTTGCCCTAAAAGGGAAACTCCACTTCGATTCAGGCGGCGCAAAAGCTGCTGGCGTGTACGGCGAACTTGCCGAGGCGCTTGCCGGAATGGGCTACGAAAAAAGGGCGGCTGCGGAAGTATTGGCGCAGCTTGAAAAAACGCTGGATCAAAAACTTGGAGGCAAGGAACGGGAACAGGAATTGTTCAGGCAGGCGATTGTCGCCCTTTCAAGCGGAGCGTAGCAGTGGCAAAAAAAAATCCCCCGCCGGAAACATTTGCGGAACGCGGGCGGACAACAGCGGGCGGCTCCCTTGCGGACAAAGGCAGCGCCCGCCCCGAATGGCAGGACGGCGACGAGAACGAACCGAATCTGCGCCCGCACAGTCTCCTCGAATTTGTAGGGCAGACGGCAATGAAAGAAAATCTTGCCGTATTTATCCGCGCCGCAAAGGAACGGGGCGAAAGTCTGGATCATCTTTTTTTAACGGGGCCCCCGGGTCTGGGAAAGACGACGCTGGCCCAGGTGGTCGCCCGCGAACTGGCGGTTGATTTTAAGGTAACAAGCGCTCCGGCGCTGGACAAGCCCAAGGACCTGGCCGGAATCCTTACCACCGTAGGCGAAAACACCGTTTTTTTTATTGACGAAATTCACCGGCTAAAACCGGCGATAGAAGAAATGCTCTACATCGCAATGGAAGATTACGAACTTGACTGGATCATCGGCCAGGGCCCCAGCGCGCGGACAATCAGAATACCTATACATCCGTTTACCCTTGTCGGGGCGACGACAAAGGCGGGGAATGTGTCAAGTCCGCTGGTAAGCCGCTTTGGCATTAGCTGCCGTTTTGATTTTTACGACAAAGACGATATGCAGGCGATTGTCCGGCGGTCGTCGGGAATTCTAAAAATTGGAATTGACGATGAAGCCGCGCGTCTGCTTGCCGTCTCCGCGCGGGGAACGCCCCGCGTGGTAAACCGCCTTTTACGGCGCATGCGGGATTTTGCCCAGGTAAACGGCAAAACAAAAATCACCCGCGAAACGGTAACCGAGGGATTGTCCCGTCTTGAAATCGACAAACTGGGCCTTGAAAAACACGACCGCGAAATTTTGCGTATCATTATCGAACGGTATTCCGGCGGGCCCGTAGGCGCGGAAACACTGGCAATTTCTACCGGGGAATCGGTAGACACGCTGGAAGATTATTATGAGCCGTATTTAATCCAGGCGGGTCTGTTACAGCGCACCCCCCGGGGAAGAATGGCAACCCTTCTGGCGTACAGTCATTTGGGATTGCGCCGGCATTCCCCGGAGCCTTCGCTTTTTTGAAGACATCCGATTTTTACTTTGACCTTCCCGGGGAATGTATCGCCCAGTATCCCGCAGAACGCGGAAAAAGCCGTCTTATGGTTTTGGACAGGGCGCTCGGGACGCGGCGGCACGCGCTGGTGAGCGATCTGCCCTTGCTGCTGGGGAACGATAAACTAAAACCGCTGCTTGTGTTTAATAATTCAAAGGTACGCCGGGCCCGGATTTTTGCCGCCCGGGAACAGGATCGTTCGGCTCCGGCCGAATTTTTACTTATTGACCGCGTTGACGCAGGTACCTGGCATGTTATTACAAACAGGAAAAACCGGCGCAGCGCCCGGTATGTATTTAAAGACGGCAGGAACGCGGAACTGCTTGACGGCGGTTCCGGGAACGATTCCGGCTCCGGTTTTTCACTGCTGCGCTTTGACGATCCCATCGACGATTTTTGGCTGGAAACGTACGGTCATGTTCCGCTGCCGCCGTACATCAAACGCGGCGACGAAGCGCCGGATCACGAGCGTTACCAGACTGTATACGCGGACGCGTCCGCCGGCGCCTTTGGTCCGGGAGGATCGGCCGCCGCTCCCACGGCGGGGCTGCATTTTACGCGGGAGCTGCTTAACGCGTTTACGGAAGACGGCATAGAGTGCGCGTTTGTAACCCTGCACGTAGGACCGGGCACGTTTTTGCCGGTGCGCGCCGAGCGTATCGAAGATCACCGCCTGCACAGCGAACAGTTTACCATAAGCGCCAAAGCGGCGGCGGCGATTAACGGCGCATACCGGGAAGGCCGCCCAATCATTGCCGTGGGAACAACAAGCGTGCGGACCCTCGAAAGCGCCTGGAACGGGAACGGCGTAAACAGCGGCGAAGCTTCTACTTCGATTTTTATTTTTCCCGGCTATGATTTTAAAATGATAAACGGCATAATTACCAATTTTCACACGCCGGAATCTTCGCTGCTCATGCTGGTGTGCGCCTTTGCCGAAGGCGCAAAAACAGGGCGGGAATTTATTCTTGAAAGCTATCAATGCGCGATCCGCGAGGGCTATCGTTTTTTTAGCTACGGCGACGCGATGCTGCTGCGGTGAACACATGACAGACGCGCATGTACATCCGGCGGATTTAAGCCTTCTGTTTCCCCAGGCGGAAGCGGAACGGCGCAGTTTAAACATTGCCTGCGCCGCTTCCGCCTGGTCGTCCCCGGAATGCGAACGCAACGAGGCGCTCGCGGCAAAAGCCAGGGACGAGGGCGCCGCGCCGGTATTCTGCTGTTTTGCGCTGCATCCCCAATTGCCGTCGGCGCTCCGCCGGGAAACGCCCGGAGCCGATAATCCGGCGAGTTTTTCGTTTGACGACGAACTGGAGAAAATACGCGTCAAGGCGCGCGGCGGGGTTATTTCCGCGATAGGGGAGACCGGGTTCGATCTGTACAACGCCGCCTTTAAAGAAACAGAAAACGAACAGCAAAATTTATTTGAACGCCATCTGGAAATTGCCGTAAGCTGTCAACTGCCCCTTGTGCTTCACGTGCGAAAGGCGATGCATAAAATTTTTGCGTATACCCGGCAGCTTAAAAAAGCGCCCGCGGTCGTGTTTCATTCCTGGAGCGGAACATACGACGACGGCGTTTCACTGGTAAAACGGGGAATCAACGCGTACTATTCATTTGGAACGGCGATTCTTTTAAACCACCGGCGCGCGCGGGAATGCTGCGGAGCTTTTCCCGCCGCGCGCCTGCTTGTAGAAAGCGACGCGCCCTACCAGCCGCCGCGCGCCAGGGAATATGCGTCCTACCGCGACTGTCCGCACATCATGGACGGCATGTATAATCTACGCCGGGAAAACGGCGAGAAACGGGACGAACTTGAAAAAATCGTGGACGAGAATTTTTACCGTGTTTTTAACGGTAGTGTCAACTTATTCGAAAATCGGCAAAAAACCGAAGGAGCGGGAAATTTCTGACGGAAGTTGTCACGAAGCGGGATGCGGGGGTAGAAAACAGGCCAAAAACAGCCAGATTTTTCGACATTACGGACACAGTTATCCTACTGTGAAAGCTGCGAGTAAGTCGACAAATAACGATTACGCCGCTTTCCTATAGTAGTTGTGCAGCCCGAAAAGCAGCGGTTTTTGTTTAATCTCGCCAATCGGCGGCTGTTCGGGCGGGGTTCGGAATGCCGACCTGGTTATAAGGAAGGAAATGCCACGGAATACAGTCTTACAAAAACAACGGACGGACTAGAAATGTCATAGTGCGAACGGAGAATGCCGCTCACCGGCGCGTCCGCAAAAAGCGCGCCAAAGGGATTTGTTTTAAATTTTTGAACGAATAGCGTTTTTTTTGTAAAATCACTTGACAAGAAACGAAAAAGGGCGTACGATGGCTAAGGCTTAGAGGTGAAGGACAGCATGAAGTCACGAAGAATTAAAAGAGCGAGCGGTTCAGCGGTTCAGCGGTTCAGCGGTTCAGCGGTTCAGCGGTTCAGCGGTTCAGCGGTTCAGCGGTTCAGCGGTTCAGCGATATGTCCGCGTAAATCCCGGCACGATTTTTTCCAAAACGAATGTTTTGGAAAAAATTTTTTTGAAGCGGGCGCCGCCGGAGCGAATCCGTGACTGAGGCGTTATTCGCGGCGTTCGCCGTTCCCATAGCAATCATCGACATTAAAGAATTCCGCATACCCGACTCGTTAATCGCCGCGACAGGCGCGGCCTTAATCGTCTGCGACATTGTGTTCGCGCCAAAAATAATTACCGGACATATACTCGCCGCGGCGGCAGCTTTCGGCCTGTTTCTCGCCGTGTATCTCCTGCGGCGAAGTGTCAACTTATTCGAAAATTGGTAAAAAAGACGAAGGAAGTGGAAATTTTTAACAGGGATTGCGGGAAAACTGATCCGAAACAGAGTGCGGAAGCCGGGAATTTGTCAAAAAACAGCCGGATTTTCCGACATACGGACATAACTATCCTACGTGAAAACGGTGAGAAGACAGGGTTTTACGAATAGGTGGGTGCTACGCCGCTTCCCTGTAGTAGTGATTATGCAGCCCGAAAAGCAGCGGCTTTTGCTTAATCTCGCCGGTCGCCGGCTGTTCGGGCGGGGCGTTCGGAATTCCGCCCAGCCCTTGGTGGGGCCGGTAATTGTTGTAATAGCCGATGTACTCTTTTACAATGCGGCGCAACTGCGTCCACGTAAATATGATAAAGTGGTCAAGGCATTCCTGCCTCAATGACCTTACAAAACGTTCCGCGTAGGCGTTCAGGTTGGGAGAATAGGGAACCGTAGGAATATCCTTAATTGAATACCAGTTGTAGGGGAACCATTTTAATTCTCCCGAATTGTCATGGATCAGGTATGAATTCGGATAGCAGTAATCAAACTCTGAAAGCTGTAAACGTAAAAATTGTCTGGTCGGGTTTGTAGTGACGTTGTAGTG
>JAIRYT010000061.1 GCA_031267675.1 Treponema sp.
CTGGCGGTAAAGCTTAGATCCTGCACCGCCGCTTCGCCTTCTCCGTTATAGGTAAACGTAACGCGCTCAAACGATACCGAATATTCATCCGCCGTTTTAGGCGTACGCGGTTCCGCCAAAGGCGGCTCGTCAAGCACCTTGTCCATCCGCTCAATTCCGTTAAGAATCATTTTTCCGTTTTGGGAAACATACATCAGCTTCGCGAACGGCGCGGGAAGCGATACGGAAAAGACAAGATAAAAAACCGCCTGGAGCGCGAAGCGCGCATAGTCGGTAACGCCGCCGGAAATAAAAATGATCACCGGAATCAAAAACAGGTACACGTGGTTTATAATCACCATAAAAAGTTCCATAAAAATTTCAAAACTCATGGTGTAATTAAGGCAAAAAACGCCGTACGCTTTAATGGTTTCGTAAAATTTTCGAAAACTGTAAATGGTCTGGTTAAACGCCTTGACGACCGATATGCCCCGCACATATTCCACCGCGGCGTTGTTCATGTCCTCAAGGGAATCCTGATACTTGTCTACAAAAATTTTGGCGCTCTTCCCGCTTAACGCCGCCGCCTGGATAAGATAGCTCAACACAATGGGCATAAAAGCGGCAAGCCCCAGCCGCCAGTCAAAAAAGAAAAGTATTCCCAGCGTTAGTACGGGCATCGCGAAAGAACCGGCAAGATCGGGCAGCTGGTGGGCGATAAAACCTTCAAGCTTTTCGATGTTTTCGTCCACCACTTTTCGCAATTTTCCGCTTGAATTGGCATGGTGAAAGCCCAGCGGCAGCGACGCTATGTGCCGCGTAAAATCAAGCTTGAGCTCGTAAAGCGTGGAAAAAGCCGCGAGGTGGGAGCACATCAGCGCCGCGAAATTAAGGCCGATGGCCCCTGCGGCGCCCCCCGCCGCAAGCCATCCAAAGCGTATAAGGCGCCCGGCGTCAAGCGCGGACAAATCCGCGTAATGGGCGGTAAGTTCCCGGATAACGCAGTAGACGGCGACGAACGGGATAAACGACGCGGCGGTGCTGAGCACCGAAAGCGCGCAGGAAGTGATAACCAGCGCCTTTTTGCGCAGCGCCAGTTCCCATAACCGGGCCATTCCCGTCTGGTTTGTTTTTTTCATTTTCATAATCAGCGCGTTAGATCCCTTTTCATGGATTCCCGGCATAGATCGTACTGATGAAAACAGCGCTTTGCCCGTTCCACGTCGGCATACACCTTCCATTCGCCGCAGAATTTATAGTTGTTTCCGCGATATTTGATAAACCCCTGTACATCGTCCAGGGGATATCCCAAAAAGAGTCCTACTTCGTCGGGGCAGCGGCAGTTTTTAAACCGCTGTCGAAGATGCCCCAAAAAAACAGAAAGCGAATATCCGTCGGGATATCCCATGCCGACAAGAACCGGACGAATCCGGGTGTCAAGGACGGTTTTTTCAAGGCGTTCTTTGTCATAAAGAAAAACCAGGGCCTTGCGTTCATCGTCCCCGCAGGACAGCCCGCCCTTGATTACCAAAAACATTCCGCCGGAGGATAAAAAATACGGTAAAAAAGGCAGCTGATGGTTTTTGAGCGTGAACAGGGCGGCGGGCTTGCAGCCCATTACGACAGGGCTGCAATGCCTGATGAACATTTCCCTTACCGCGTTCATTCCGCCGGAAGGGATGATTTTATTTGTTCCGGTTATTCCGCTTCCGCTATTTTGCAAGCTTTTTTCCCAACTCAAGGCATTTTGCGAGGACGGCTTCGTCCGGCACCAGCTGGGTAATAAGCCCTTCGCTTTCCACGTTCGCCCCAAGGCCCTTCATGCGTTCTTCCCAATCCCGCATCCACTGACCGTCGCCCCAATCGTAGGAACCAAAAAGACCCAGCGTTTTACCGCCCAGTTCCGCCTGCGTAAGGCTGCCGATAAACGGCTCCATTTCGCTTTCTTCCAGAACTTCGGCCCCCATGGCGGGGCAGCCAAAGGCAAGGGCTTCCGCCGCCTTGACCATGTCCGGCGTAACGCCGCCCGCGGTTTTAACGGTCGCTTTGGCGCCGCCCTCCTCCACCCCTTTGGCAAGCTGCTTTGCCATAAGTTCGGTATTTCCGGTACCGCTCCAGTACGCAATCAATACGTTTTTCATAGAACCTCCAAAATATTAGTCTTTACTAACATTTTTTAATATTATACAAGACTAACATTTTGTCAAGTGTCAGGTGTCGCCTATGGTAAAAAGGTTCTTAACTCCATACCCGCATGGCGTTTAGTACCGCGATAAGCGACACGCCTACGTCGGCAAAAACCGCTTCCCACATACCGGCGATACCCGCCGCGCCCAGGACAAGGAACACGCCTTTTACTGCCAGCGCGAAAATAATGTTTTGCCGCACAATGCGGCGCGTCCGCCGGGCGACGCGGACCGCGTCCAGCAGCCGGGAAGGCTCGTCGGTCATCAACACGATGTCGGCGGCTTCAATGGCGGCGTCGGAGCCAAGGCCGCCCATGGCGATCCCTATATCGGCGCGGGCAAGTACCGGCGCGTCGTTGATGCCGTCGCCGACAAAGGCAATACATTTTTTAGGCTTTTTTTGCCGTTCCAGCATTTCAAGTTTTTCTACTTTTTGCGCCGGTAAAAGTTCGGCGTATACTTCGTCAAGTCCAAGCTGTTCGGCGATCGCGGCGCCCGACTGGGCGTTGTCGCCGGTAAGCATAACCATTTTTACGCCGGATTTTTTTAACCCGGCGACCGCCAGGGCGCTGTCGGGTTTTACTTCGTCCGAAATGACAATACAGCCCGCATACTGATTGTCGACCGCGACATATACTTTTGTGCCGGCGCTTTCGCACGGCGTAAACAAAATGCCCGACTGCCGCATAAGGCGGTCGTTTCCCGCCAAAACAACCCTGCCCGCGACGACGGCGTTTATTCCGTAACCCGGCAGCTCGCGGCGCTCGCCCGCGTTTTCGTCTACCGCGCCAAAGGCGTTTTTAACCGACAGGGCGATGGGATGACCGGAAAACGCTTCGGCCCTGGCCGCCGTTTCAAGCAGTCCGGCTTTTGAAAAATTACCCGCGGGCAGCACTTCCGTTACCTTAAAAACTCCCTGCGTCAGTGTTCCTGTTTTATCAAATACCACCATGTCGAGTTTATTGAGGGCTTCAAGATAATTGCCGCCCTTGACAAGAATTCCCTTTCGCGACGCTGAGCCGATGCCGCCAAAAAATCCAAGCGGAATGGAAACAACCAGCGCGCAGGGACAGGCCATAACAAGAAAAATCAGGCCCCGGTGTATCCAGTCCGTCCAGACACCGCCAAAACAAAGCGGTGGAATAACGGCGAGCACGGCGGCAAGACCGGCGACTACCGGCGTATAGTAACGCGAAAAAGAGGTAATAAAATTTTCGGCGGGCGCTTTTTTGGCGGCGGCGTTTTCTACCAGATCAATAATTTTGGCGGCGGTTGATTCGCCGAATGTTTTGGTTACTTTTACCGTCAGTACGCCGTTCAGGTTGATGCAGCCTGACAGCACCGTGTCGTCCGCGCCGGCGGACCGGGGCGTTGATTCCCCGCTTAACGCCTTTGTATCCAGCAGTGACGCGCCCTCCAGAACAACGCCGTCCAGCGGAATTTTTTCGCCGGGTTTTACCACGATAGTTTCGCCGACGGCGACCGTTTCCGGCGCGACGGTCAAAACGCCGCCGTTCCGTTTTACCGCCGCCGAATCGGGACGAATGTTCATAAGGGCGGCGATCGATTTTTTTGAACGGCGGACAGCCGTATCCTGAAAGAATTCCCCCACCTGGTAGAACAGCATAACAGCGACCGCTTCGGGGATTTTTCCTACAATAAAAGCGCCGATGGTGGCGGCTGCCATTAAAAAGTTTTCGTCAAAAACCAGGCCTTTGGCGGTGTTTTTTAACGCCCGGTATACGACATCGCCTCCCAGAATAATGTAGGCGGCGCAAAACAAACCCGCCTCGACATAACCGGTAAAAAGACGCGAAAGGGCCAGACCGTACACGAGCGCCCCGCCCGCGAGCCTTAGTATGCGTTTGGAGGAATTATTCGTTAACATGCTCAAACCCCCTGTCCAGAATGTCTTTTACGTGAAAATCCGCCAGGGAATAATACACGACCTGTCCGTCCCGGCGAAAATTTACCAGATTTGAAAGCCGCAGGGATTTTAACTGATGTGATATGGCCGATTTGGTCATGTCGAGCAGAACGGCCAGATCGCAGACGCACATTTCGCTTTTTTCCAGCGCGGAAAGAATTTGAACCCGTGTTCCGTCCGCGAACATTTTGTACAGATTCGCAAGTTTGTCGTATTCCGCCCTGCCCGCCATACGTTTGCGCACCCTGTTGACAATATCCCCGTGAATTACCTCGCAGTCGCATACCGGCGCCTTTTCGTTTGGTTTTACCATTACCTCTTCTCCCTGATGCTTTTAGTGAATAGTTGAACAATAGCTCAATTATTCAAATATACCGGCCTTCGCTCTTTTTGTCAAGAGGATAATTTACCTAAATTTTACCTTTTCTTTACCGGCGCGTTACCATCTTCCTTTATTCTTTGGATCGGCGGCCCCGGCGGGGTTCACGACAAAGGAGCGTTATTATGGAAAAAATGGAAAAAACGATGAAAAGTAAAGCGGTAAAAAAAGCCGCGCTGTTTATTGCGGCGTTGGCGGGAATCGCGGTCCTGGCAGCCGGTCCCGCGGCGACGGTCCGGGACAAAGCGCCCGCGGAGGTCCCGGCGGAAAGCGTTCTGGTAAAGGCTGCCCGCGCGGAACGGCGGACGCTCCGGGCCTTTCTTGAGGTAAACGGCGATATTGTAAGCGGACAGGAGGCCGGCATATTTCCCCAGGTGTCGGGAAAACTGGTACAGGTCAGCGCGGCGCTGGGCAGCCGGGTGCAAAAAGGCGATCTTGTCGCCAGTGTCGATCCGTCAAGACCCGGCGACGTGTATATGACAAGCCCCGTTTACGCGCCGATTTCCGGCGTCATAAGCCGTATGCCGCTTTCGACCGGTATGATCGTGGATCCTTCCACGAGCATAAGCACGGTCTCTGCCATTGACTGGCCCGAAATTACCGCCCGCATACCGGAACGCGAAATTGCCGGTCTTGAACCCGGGCTTACGGCGGAAGTAGGCCTGGAGGCGTATCCGGGCGAAACATTCACCGCCGTTGTCACACGGGTTTCCCCGGTGCTTGACAGCGCGTCCCGGACAAAACTTATTACCCTTGGTTTTGAGGTAAACGACGGGCGGATAAACGCCGGAATGTTCGCGCGTGTCAAAATCAGCATGAGGGTTTATGAAGATGTTCTCGCCGTACCGTCCGAAGCGCTTGTTACAGGACGAGACCTGTATGTTGTCAAAAACGGCGCGGCGGAAAAGCGAAAGGCAGAAACAGGCGTAAGCCTTGACGGATGGACGGAAATCAAATCCGGCATTGACGAATGGGACGCGGTTGTTGTTCAGGGCCAGCAGCTTTTAAGCGGCGGCGAAGCGGTGCAGGTTATCAATAAATGAGTATGGTAAAAGCCGTTGTCCGCCGGCCTGTTTTATGGCTGGTGGTGTTCGCCCTGGTTTCGATAAGCGGGGTATATCTGCTTTCAACCATAACGGTTGATATGTTTCCGGAAATCGAACTGCCCATGGTGGGAGTGTATACCTTGTATCCGGGCGCGGGTCCGGAAATTGTCGAAAAGTCGGTAACCGATGTGCTGGAAACGGCGCTGTCAAACACCGGCGGTATAAAAACGATAAAATCCCTTACGCAGAATCAGTCAAGCCTTATCATACTGGAGTTTGAATACGGAACAGACCTTGACATAAAGATGAACCGCGTCAGGGAAAACATCGACCTGGTACAATCAACGCTGCCCGAAAACGCCGAAGCTCCGCGCATGATACTGCTGCGTGCCAATGACGAACCCGTTTTACGTCTTGCCATACGAAGCGACGCGGCGGCGGGCCTTACCCAGAACGAACTGCGGGCCCTGGCAAAAAACGAGATTCAGGATCATCTTAAACAAATTGACGGAACGGCTTCTGTTGACGTGGAAGGCGGGCAGGACGCCATTGTACAGGTTGCGCTTTCTCAAAACCGCCTTGAAGCATACAGAATTACCGTCAGCGAAATTCAGGCGATCCTTGCAGCGCAGAACAGGGAACTGGGCGCGGGCTCCATCGTTGACGGACTGGTGGAGTATTCGCTTAAAACAGCCGGGGAGTACGCTTCGCTTGCCGACATCGCCAATACGGTGGTTGCGCGCCGCGGCGCGGATATCCGGCTTCAGGATGTAGGCGAGGTACGCATGGGTTTTGCGGAGGAAAATTCCTCCGCGTACATCAACGGGGAGCCGGGGGTGTATCTGTCCGTCATGAAGCAAAGCGGCGCCAATACGGTAAACGTCGCCGACAATGTATACCGCAAAATGGCGGAACTGCGGAACACCCTCCCTTCCGGTATCAGCCTTGACGTGATCGAAGATTCATCATTGCAGATACGCGACATGATAAACGAGCTTGTCAATTCCGCCGTTATGGGAATTATTCTTGCCGTACTGATACTGTTTCTGTTTTTTAGGAGCATAAACAGTTCCATCATTACCGGTTTGTCAATTCCCCTTTGTTTTTTAATTACCCTGCTTGCCATGGCGCTTTGCGGGATCACCATCAACATGATGACGCTGGCAGGGTTAATCCTTGGTCTGGGAATGGTCGTTGACTCTTCGATTGTCGTGCTGGAAAGCGTGGTTAAATTCCGCGAAAAGGGAGAAAAACCGGACGCCGCCGCCATATTGGGCGGAGAGGAGGTAATGTCGTCGATCATCGCCTCGACACTTACCACTGTCTGCGTATTCCTGCCCCTGTTTTTATTTAAAAACAGGCTGGGAATAATCGGCGTGCTGGTACAGGATCTGCTTTTTACTATAGGCATTTCGATTGTATCAAGCCTTCTGGTGGCGCTGTTTTTGGTTCCGGTATTGGCGGGCAAATGGCTTCCCGTACACAGCCGCGTACAAAAACCGCTGCGCAACCCGCTGCTCGCGGGCGTTGACCGCGCGGTAGGCGCGACGCTTGAAGGAATAAACAGGGCGTATACCGCGCTTCTTTCAAAGGCCCTGCGTCACCGGCTTTTTACGGTTCTGCTTGTCGCGGTCGTTTTTGCGGTTTCCGTGCTCGGGCTGGCGACACTCGACATACGGCTTATGCCCGATCTAAACAGCGATACGGTAACACTCAACATTGAGATGCCCCTGGGTACCCGCTACGAAGACACAAAGGAGGCGGCCCTTGAAATACAGGCATACGCGGCCGCCGAAATCGCCGGAGCAAAAAGCGTTATCGCCCAAATTGGATCGGGCGCTTCCATTCTGAGTGAAAGCGGAAACAATACGGCAAACATTACCGTTATCATTAACCTTGATGATCCAAACGCCGATTCGGCGGATATCATAAAAGAAAAACTGCGCGCCCATACAGGAGCCTTTCCCAACGCGGTATGCACCTTTGACGAAGGCGGCCTTGCGGCACTGCTGGGCGGACCCGACATTGAACTGGTCGTGCGCGCCGACGATCTTGAACAGGGTTTTTTCGAAACGCAAAAAATCGCGTCAATTCTGGAGAACCGTGTTCCCGAAGTGGAAGACATTACCGTTGACATGAACGCGGGGCTGCCCCAGGTGAATGTGAACATTGACCGCCAGAGGGCTTACAACATGGGCCTTTCCGCCGCCGCCGTCGCCAACGAAATCGCCGTATCCATGAACGGCGTCAGCGCGACACGCTTTAGGCGGGCGGGAAACGAATACGACATAGTCCTGCGGCTTGCCAAAGAGGATCGTTACGAGCTTCCCGATTTGGGAAAACTGTTTGTTCGTTCACAGGACGGAACGCTTTTTCCGGTATCGAATTTCGCGGCCCTTGAAAAAACCCTTGCGCCGGTAAGCATACAGCACGAGGCCCTGGCCCGCGTAATTCACGTGACCGCCAATGTACGGGCCGGTAATTCAACAGCCGATACGGAAGCGGCGATCACGCGGATTCTTGACGAAGAAGGTTTAAGCGCCCGCTTTGCCGGGGAAGAACAGGAAACCCGTGATATGATGCAAACCTTTGTGCTGGTTATCACCCTGGCGCTGCTTTTGGTGTTCGGCGTTATGGCGGCCCAGTATGAAAGTTTCCGCGATCCCTTTATCAATTTTTGTACAATACCCCTTATTCTGATCGGCGTCGCCGCCATCCATTTAATTACGCGGCAGCCCATGAACGCCTTTACCATGATTGGGTTTGTAATGCTTGCCGGCATTGTCGTCAACAACGGCATTATTCTGGTGGATTATACCAACCTCCTCGTCCGCAGGGGCGTACCGGTGATGCGCGCGTGCCGTAAAGCGGGCAGAACGCGGTTCCGTCCCGTACTGATGACCGCCCTTACCACCATGCTGGGTCTGGCGCCCATGGCGTTCCTTCCCGGCAATTCATCGGAAATGACCGCCCCCATAGGACTTGCCGTATTCGGCGGCCTTGCTTCGGCGACAGTGATCACCCTGTTTTTTATTCCCGTATTGTATTCGCTGGTAAACGGCAAAGAAACCCGAAGCTAATAATAGGCTAAAATATCAAACAGATCGATATTTTTAAAATATCCAATATCCCTCTTGTTTTCCAGATCATATATTTTATAAATCAGCGGCGGATCGGTTTTCATGCCGCCGCTTAACAATGATTCAAAAAAATATTTTATATTTTTGGCGATATCGTTATTAGTCACACCGTGCAGCAAAAGGTTTTTTCCCATAAACGAATACTGATATTTATCACGGGCATATAATAGTATTTTATTTGCGGGTAAACCGGTATCGTCATTTGTCCCTGTATTTAAATCGTAGATATTTATACAGTAGTTTCCATCGGCCCCCTTTTTTCTGTATATGACTTTGCCAAAAACATTTGAAAACCTATAACTGCGGCTTCCCAGGAACGGATATGAATCGGTTAAACCTGTTTGCGGGTCTGACCCGGTATAGTTTGCAATACAATATGATTCCGGGTCAAACGATACTAATTTTTGATGCCCGCTGTTCAATTCTATAATCATATTGTCGCTCCCCAGGTTTACAATGAACAGCTCATTTGTTTCGGGAATGTATTTGAATTTGTAATAACTTTTACTATTTATTTTACAACCGGTATCGATTTTCTTAAGAAACGTAAAATCGGGAAAAGTATAGATAGTCAGTAAAATCTCCTCCTGTTCACTAAGACCGTAAGAAACCACAACTCTTTTTCCATTAAAAAAGCAGAAGTCATAATCGCTGTGGTTATTGTTAAACGGATTGGTAATTCCAAACGGCGTTTTTATATCGGCATTATTTTCCACGTCAAAATAGTGCAGCATTTTATCTTTGTAATTTCTGTATATCAAATAACCTTCCATAGTAACGGTGTTTACTTTTTCTATATCCTCATATCTAACATATTTGACATCATTTTTGCAAGAAAAACAGGAAACCGCAAAAGCAATTATAATAAATTTTTTCATTCCCCGCCTATTCCATTTGTTTAATCTTGATTCAGTATAAAATTACTAAAATTATCAACAACTTCGCTCTGCTTTACGCCGTACTTTCCCCTCAGGGATTTTAATTTCAGGTTCAGGTTCAGGCTTTCCTGCCCGTATAATTTACAAGCCTGGGTCAAAACCTCGTTCTTCATCTTTTTTCCAAGATCGTTTATAGGATGAAATTCCATGTTATTTTCCTTCCGGGGGCGGCCTTTTCCGGGGGCATACAGGGCATCATAGCATACAGGCTTTATTTTGGCAACATGAAAATCTTCCCATTCGGTTTTTTCGCCTTTCGAACAAGTTGACTACTACCTTGATTGGACTTAAAAAGCATACTTTGGAATTCAACCACAACGAACACGAAGAACACGAAGGGAACAAAAAAAGGGAGGGTTGACGAAAAAACGATTCATTTTCTCTCCTATCCTCTTCACTTCGTGCCCTTCGCGTCCTTTGCGGTTAAATTTCTTTTCCTAATCTTTTGGCCTAATCAGCCTGCTACTGTTTCAAAACTTCAATTCTGGGACAGTCTCAAGTTGTATTGGTTTCCGCCTGAAATATATTGAAAACAAACGAAATACATAGAATATCATACCAAATACAGTAAAATAACGCAAATGACGGCAAACAGCGCGGGCTTGAACTTATACAGGGATTATTGCGGAATTTTCTTGACAGTAATAACCAAAGATGGTATACCGGTAGGATGTCCAGACGAAAAAACAACGTAATTATATTTACTGTCATTTTTACCAGCATTATTCTGGTTTTTTCTTGTAAAACTACCAGCCTATTTGACTATAAAAACCCATATCCTAACATGGAAACGGTATACTATGGAGACAGCCATGCTTATGTATTTAGAAATAATGCTTCCGATAAATTGTTAATTATTCTTGAAAGCATTGGGTGGGAATCTACTTTAGGTATTCAAACTAACGAAGGGTGGCCAATTGTCGGTGTTGGCGGACTTTTGCTTCCCGTTTTGAGTGACAGCCATTCAATTGTGATACTGGAAAAGCTTAAGCGCCAGAGCGGCAAAAATTATTATGAGGATATGGAAGACAGGGCAAACTATACGGCCGGAAACTTGATTGACTGTTATGTAGAAAGTATTAACGGCTATCTGGCGGAAAATACATTTTCATCGGTTGTTATTGCCGGATTTTCCGAGGGCGCCTGTTTGCTGCCCCTGGTATATGAAAGAATAAACGATAAAGACAGGGTAAAAGCGCTTGTTTCAATGGGTTACGGCGGTTTTTCAATGTATGAATCTTATAATACATGGAGTTTGAGGCAGAATACGCTGCCGGAGGAAAAAATGAATTTTCAATACATTATGGAGATTTATAAACCCGGCGATGATGATTATCCTGATTCATATACCGAAGATGTATTAGGCATGACCTACCGGTGGTTTAACAGTTTTATACATATTAAACCTTTTGAGTATTATAGTAACATAAATATCCCTGTGCTGTTTATTCATGGAGAATATGATTCTAATGTACCTGCTGAATCAACCGCATATATTCAGGAAAATCTGCCTGAAAAGCCGTTTTCTTATAAATATTTCCCCTGGGAACACGCGCCGAAGGAGAAAGACGATATAATTGTATTTAGAAAGGAACTGGTTGAATGGATAATGGAGATAGATAAGCAGCCTGACTTATGAAGAAGATATTTGTTATATTATTTTTAGTTTTTCAACTTGGTACGTTGTACACACAGGAAAGTGAAGTTAAAATAAGCATGGGCATATTGGGCTATAGTTTTGATTTCAATAGAAATTTTACCGACGGATATGTATACGGACGTATCGGGAGTTTTATTTATCAATCAGGATTTGGTTTGGGGGTAACAATATCACCTTTAGTCTTCTATTACCAGGCCGGTAATGACAAGTTGTCATTAACTTTTGCAAATATGGCTGTTGATTATAATGTCCTTAATACAATAAACAAATCTTTTATTTTAGGGCCGTTTGTTTCTGTAAACGCGTTAAAATACGGAGAACCGGCATTCTTGGAATTTCGCTCGGGCCTTAGATTTTCATTGCGCGGCCTCTTTGAGGAAAACAGCATATTGTATAATGAGTTTTTTATTATTGAAGCAGGATACCGGTATAATAAAAATGATAAACATGGATTTTTTGCGACAATAGGAATTGATCTGTTCCTGGGCCTTTTTGCTATTGGTTCCGCAAAAATGAGTGAAACCTTTCCGGATAACCATACAGATCCATATGCTCCATACCCAAAAAGGAAATAAATATTAGATGAAACGGAAAAGCATAGCAGCTTTTATTATTTTTACCCTGGCTTTTTCCTGTAAAACCATTGAAGTAGTTAATCGAAAAAACCCGTATCCTAACATGGAGACCGTACATTACGGAAACAGCGCCGCGTATGTATTTAAAAACGATGCCTCCGGTAAACTGTTGATTGTCATCGAAGGAAGCGGATGGGAATCTGTTCTTGGCATTCAAACCGAGGACGGGTGGCACAATATCGGTTGCGGCGGACTTTTGCTTCCCGTTTTGGGCGGTAACTATTCAATTATGATACCGGAAAAGCTTAAGCGCCAACCCGGCCAAAATTATATGGCCGATATGGAAGACAGGGCAAACTATACGGCCGGAAACTTGATTGATTGTTATGTAGAAAGTATTAACGGCTATCTGGCGGAACATTCATTTTCATCGGTTGTTATTGCCGGATTTTCCGAAGGAGCTTGCCTGCTGCCCCTGGTATATGAAAGAATAAACGATAAAGCCGGGGTAAAAGCGCTTGTTTCAATGGGTTTTGGCGGTTTTTCATGGTATGAATCTGTTTATATGTTAAGCCTGAGGCAGGATTTCCCGGCAGAATATATAAAGATGAATCAATATTTTGTGGAAATGTATAAGCCCGGCAAGGACAGCTATCCTGATTCATACAAAGAACATGTATATGCCATTTCCTACCGGTGGTTTAACAGTATTAAAGACATAAAGCCCTTTGAATATTATAAAAACATAACCATTCCGGTATTGTTTATTCACGGCGACAATGATTATAATATTCCCGTTGAATCAACAAGATATATTCAGGAAAATCTGCCTGAAAAACCATTCACCTATAAGTATTTTCCATGGGATCACCAGCCAAGAGAAGACAGGGATTTTATTCAATGGAGAAAAGAAATAGCCGAATGGATTATAAGTATAGACGAGTGACGTGTATATATAACGCGATACTATCAATTTCTTTAATTTCCATAATAATTTCACAATTTTTTAGTCGCTCCATACCATCCCCGCCTGTATTAATAACTCATGTTACGTAACCAAAGAAATTTCACCACTAACCACACGAAAAGCGAACTTTTTGCCGGAAATTCCAGGGTATTCGTGATGTTGGTGTGGTATTTGTGGTAAATTCTCTTTTCATTTTAAAAGCCTTGCGTAAGGTGAGTTAATAACTCATATTACATAGACCCGGGAAATTTAACCGCTGCGGAAAGCGAACTTTTTATCAAAAATTCCGGGTTCATTATTGTTCCTCCCTGGCGGATGGTTTAAGGCTGGTTTCGCGCAAACCATGCCGTATTGTAGCGGAATTTTGGCGGTATCAACAAGGCGTCGCAAAGACTCTGCCCGTGAAATTTCCGGTTTTCCGCCGTTTTCCCGCTTTTCCCGGTTGTTTTGCCGTTTCCGGTTGTTTTTGCCCAAAAAATCCCCCTCCCCCTTTTTTTCGTTTTCGTTCGTGGTAAATTTCCAGTCTGCGCAGAGCCGGCGGCGGTTTACCCGGAAATTCAGGGGTCGTTCGTGATGTCGTGGCCGGTAAATTCTCTTTTGGTTCGCCCAAAAAGTACGTTTTGTCTTTTTGGGTGTATTTTTTCCTGGATATGAATTTTATTATGGGTGTATGAGTTATCACGAAAAAAGATTTAGGCTGCGGGACGGTTACCGGCTGTTGTCAGAGGAGCAGCGTTCGGAGATCCTGGGGATGGCCGAAGCGCTTTACTTTTGCCAGATAGACGAAAAAATCGCCAGGGCAAAGCGAAAGATCCCGTCCGCATTCGCAAAGCGCCGCCGCAGGCCCCGATCGGCGGGATTTATCCGGTAGCGTCCGGCGGATGCTTCCCTCCCTGCATTTTTAACAGCCCGTTGATCTGGTCAATCAGATACTCCTGGTACTTTGGCTGGAGCGTGTCGTAGAGGGCTACCAGTTTGGTGTATCGGGTGTCC
Source organism: Treponema sp. (assembly GCA_031267675.1). GTDB lineage: Bacteria > Spirochaetota > Spirochaetia > Treponematales > Breznakiellaceae > JAIRYT01. The sequence goes on from JAIRYT010000061.1 coordinate 13,791, forward strand.
CGGTCGTCGGTAAACATGGACCCTTCTCCGGAACGGAGCCACGTGTCATTTACGTTAAAGGAGTCGCAGATCAGTTTGATTGTCCGGCCGTTTACGATGCGCTTTTCTGTTTCAATGCACGCAAGCTGCCCCGAGGAAACGGTGATTATGGCGGAAAACTCATTTTGGGTGAGTCTTAGCTCTTTTCTGAGTTTTTTGATTCTTTGGCCTATAGTGTCATTCATGAGTTTAATATACCTGATAATACATGACTATTCAAGTCATATATAAAGTTTCGACCCCTTCGCCCCAAATAAAACCGGACGTATTCCTTAAGCCTAGCATGTTTTGGCGGAATAGGCAAATTTTATTATACCCTCCCTTGACAATCCGCTTTATATGGGGTAGACTTCCAAAACTGCCCCTATATGTAGGGTATGATAATTGAGGAGCCAATGAAAATTCAGCGTTATTTTACCAGTCCCGGACAGGGGCCCTATCAGGGGATTGTCTGGGAAAAGCGGCGGAGCGAGATACGGAACCCCGACGGCAAAACAATTTTTAGCGAGGAAACGCTTATTGTTCCCCGCGCCTGGAGCCAGATTGCCGGGGATATTTTGGCCCAAAAGTATTTTCGCAAGGCCGGCGTGCCCGCCGAAAAGGCCGGCGACTGGCAGCGCTGGCTTCCTCCTCTGGAAGCGTCCGATATATTCCCCCTTCCCGGCGACGGCGCAGAGCATGACGCCCGTCAGGTTTTTCACCGTCTGGCGCTTACCTGGCTCCAGTGGGGAACGGGCAAAAATTTCTTTGACGATGAAGACGATAAAAAGGCGTTTTATGACGAAACCTGTTTTATGCTCGCCCGCCAGATGGGGGCGCCCAATTCGCCCCAGTGGTTTAACACCGGCCTGTACAATGTGTACGGCATTGACGGTCCCGCGCAGGGCCATTACTACTACGACGAGGAACGGCGGCAGACGCTTAAATCCGACTCCGCCTACAAGCGGCCCCAGCCCCACGCGTGCTTTATTCTTTCGGTAGAGGACGACCTGGTAAACGAGGGCGGAATTATGGATTTGATAACACGCGAAGCGCGGCTCTTTAAATACGGCTCCGGCACCGGATCAAATTTTTCGCCGCTGCGCGCCGCGCGCGAAAAACTTTCGGGCGGCGGTTTTTCGTCGGGCCTGCTGTCGTTTCTTAAAATCGGCGACCGTTCCGCCTCGGCGATAAAAAGCGGCGGCACTACGCGGCGGGCGGCCAAGATGGTAACCCTTGACGCCGATCATCCCGACATTGAAAAATACATTGACTGGAAAGCCGAAGAGGAACACAAGGTCGCTTCCATGGTAACCGGCTCCCTTATCATTAAAAAAAATCTGGAAGCGCTCAAAAAAGCGGCGCTCGCCTTCCGGGGTCCCGCCAAAGACGCGTTTGCGGTTGAAAAAAACCACGAACTTGCCGAAGCGCTCCGGGCTGCGCTTAAAGAAAAGGTGCCGCCGTCCTATCTGTACCAGCTGCTTCGCCGCCTTGAGCAGGGGGAGCGCGACATTGACCTGGCCGTGTTTTCAACCGCCTGGGATGACGAAGCGTATAATACCGTTTCGGGCCAGTCGAGCAACAACAGCGTCCGCGTGACCGATGATTTTATGAAGGCGGTCGAAGCCGGCAAAGACTGGGATTTACGGGAGCGTAATTCCCGCGAAGTACGCAGCATCAAGGCCCGTTCCCTGTGGACGGCGATGGCCCGTTCGGCGTGGCAGTGCGCCGATCCCGGCATACAGTACCATACGACGATTAACGACTGGCATACCTGCCCCGCGGGCGGCGAGATTCGCGCAAGCAATCCCTGCAGCGAGTATATGTTTCTTGATGATACGGCCTGTAATCTTGCGTCAATTAATCTGGGCCGGTTTTACGACCGGGCGAAAAAAACCTTTGATATAAAAGGCTATCTGCACGCGATTGATATATGGACCATGATTCTGGAAATCTCGGTGGTTATGGCGCAGTTCCCTTCTCCCCGTATTGCCGAGCTGTCCTTTAAATACCGGACGCTGGGGCTTGGTTTCGCCAATCTGGGGAGCCTTCTTATGGTGATGGGGCTGGCCTATGATTCGGGGGAAGGCCGCGCGGTGGCGGCGTCCCTTTCGGCGATTTTAACCGGCGAGGCCTACGCTCAGTCCGCGCGCATGGCGGTCTCGCAGGGACCCTTTGCCGCGTACGGCGAAAACCGCGCGGCCATGCTTAAGGTTATCCGCAACCACCGCCGCGCCGCGTACCGGGCGGATGACGGGGAATACGAGGATATTCACATTATTCCCCCGGGAATTGACGAGGCAAAAGCGCCGGGGCCCCTGCTCGAAGCGGCGCGCAGGGCCTGGGACAGCGCGCTGGAACTGGGCGAGGCGCACGGATACCGCAACGCCCAGGTGAGCGCCGTCGCCCCGACAGGAACCATTGGATTGCTGATGGACTGCGACACCACCGGCGTCGAACCTGATTTCGCGCTGGTAAAATTTAAAAAACTCGCCGGAGGCGGCTATTTTAAAATCATCAACCAATCGGTGCCCCCCGCGCTTGAAGCGCTCGGGTATAAAAAAAACGAAATAGCCGAAATTATTAATTACGCGACCGGTCATAAAACAGTACGGTCCGGCGGCGGCGCGCCCGCAATCAATCACGAAAGCCTAAAGGCAAAAGGCTTTACCGGCGAAGCGCTTGATATTCTGGAAAAAGAAATCGCCAACGCCGTTTCGCTGGAAGGAGTTTTTAATCCCTGGGTATTGGGAAAGGACTTTGTCGAAAAAACACTCGCTATTCCCGCGTCGGCGTGGACGGCGAATTTTAGCCTGTTACAGCGGCTGGGTTTTAGCGATGGGGAAATTGCCGAAACAGAACGGTACGCCTGCGGAACCATGGGCCTGGAAGGGGCGCCCTTTTTAAAAGCGGAACACCAGGCTGTCTTTGACACGGCGACCCCGTCGGGAAAAAACGGAACTCGTTCCATTTCATGGAAGGCCCATATCGCGATGATGGCGGCCGTACAGCCCTTTGTTTCCGGCGCGATCAGCAAGACCATTAATATGCCCAACCAGGTGGATTACGGGGATGTAAAAGGCGCATACGAGCTGGCGTGGAAAAGCGCCCTTAAAGCGGTCGCCCTGTACCGCGACGGATCAAAATTATCGCAGCCGCTTTCCGCCTTTGCGCCGGGGACCGATCCGCTGGCCGACACGATCATCGCCCTGCAAAACGATCTGGACGCGCCGCCCCCCCCGGAGGTCCGCCACCGCCGCAGTCTGCCAAACCGCCGTTCCGGTTACACGCAAAAGGCAAAAATCGGCGGACACTCAATATTTATCCGTACCGGCGAATATTCCAGCGGCAGGCTTGGCGAAATTTTTTTGGACATGCACAAAGAAGGCGCCGCGTTCCGGAGCCTTCTTAACAGCTTTGCCATCGCCGTTTCGCTCGGTCTGCAATACGGAGTGCCGCTGGAAGAATACGTGGACGCGTTTACCTTTAGCCGCTTTGAACCAAACGGAATGGTACAGGGCCATGACTATGTAAAAATGGCTACCAGCGTAATCGATTATATTTTTCGCGATCTCGCGATCAGCTATCTTGAGCGCGGCGATCTTGCCCAGGTAAAGCCGGAAGATCTTTTATCGACCGGGACAAAAGACAGCGTCAAACCCGCGAAAAGCCCGGTACGGCACAAACCCGCACAGACACACCCGGCGGCGCAGGAAGCGGAGCGGGAGGCGGCGCAGGCGCGGATCAAAGGGTACGAAGGCGATCCCTGCCCCGGCTGCGGTTCATTTACGCTGGTGCGGAACGGCACCTGTATGAAGTGCGATACCTGCGGGGGGACAACCGGATGCAGTTAGCGCGATCTTCCCGGCTGGGGAAAAAAAATGGTACATTGAAGGCGTGATCTGGCTGGAGAATCTGCCCGTCGTACTGCGGGCGCTTGTCGCGACACTCTTTACCTACGCAATGACCGCCGCCGGTTCGGCGACTGTTTTTTTCTGCGGGAACATTGACCGCAAGGTCCTTGACGGCATGCTTGGTTTTGCCGCCGGCGTAATGATCGCGGCAAGTTTTTTTTCGCTGCTTGCGCCGGCAATTGAAATGGCCGACATTCTTTACAAGGCGGGAAAGGGCCTGCCATCCTGGGCCGCGGCGGCGATAGGCTTTGCCTGCGGCGGTGTTTTTCTGCGCCTAAGCGACCGCCTTGTCCCCCATCTTCATGCGGGAACCAGCCAGGCGGAAGGCGTTAAAACAAACTGGAGCAGATCCATTCTGCTGGTGCTGGCGATAACCATTCACAATATCCCCGAAGGGCTTGCGGTCGGCGTGGGTTTTGGCGCGGCGGCGCTTTTGCCCGGCGCGGGAATTACCGCAGCGGTTTCGCTGGCGCTGGGAATAGGGCTGCAGAATTTTCCCGAAGGCGCCGCCGTTTCCATTCCGCTGCGCCGCGAAGGCATGAGCCGTCTAAAGAGCTTTTGGATCGGACAGGCGTCGGGTATCGTAGAGCCAATCGCCGGCGTAGCGGGCGCGGCGCTGGTTCTTTCGATAAGCGCGGCGCTCCCCTATTTACTTGGTTTTGCCGCCGGCGCGATGATCTTTGTCGTGGCCGAAGAACTTATCCCCGAGGCGTACCGGGGCGGGAACGATCATATTTCGACGGCGGGAATTATGGCGGGTTTTACCCTCATGATGATTATGGATATTGGTTTGGGATAGGAGGATAACGATGAAACTTATTTTTTTGGGTCCCCCGGGAGCGGGCAAAGGAACCCTGGCGGTCCGCGCGGTAGAGCTGCTCAAAATTCCCCACATTAGCACCGGGAATATTTTTCGCGCGGCCATTGCCTCTAAAAGCGAACTGGGACTCAAGGTAAAGGGAATTATTGACGAGGGAAAACTGGTCGACGACCGGACAACCACCGCGCTTGTACGGGAAGCCCTTGCCATTCTAAAGGGCGGATACATTCTTGACGGCTTTCCCCGCACGATACCCCAGGCGGAAGCGCTTGGCGAATTTGTGTCCGTTGACAAGGTGATCAACTTCGACATTCCCGATGACAAAGTTCTGTCCCGTCTTGGCGGGCGGCGCACCTGCCGTTCCTGCGGCGCGAATTACCACATCGTATTCGGCAAACCAAAACAGGAAGGCGTCTGCGACAGCTGCGGCGGCGGACTGTATACCCGCGACGACGACCGCAAAGACGCGATAGCAAAGCGGCTCGAAGTATACCGCTCCCAGACCGCCCCCTTGATCGCGTACTACCGGGGGCGGAATCTGCTTGTCGATGTCGACGCCAGCCCCTCGGTGGACGAAGTAGTGGCTAATTTTAAGACGGCGCTGGGACTGTAGGTCCGGCAATCTTCCGGTACCGTTACTCCATTTCCGCGATGGTCCGCCTGATCCGTAAAACAGCGGAAGGGACAACGGACAGTTCGTCAACGCCCATTTCTACAAAGGTTTGGGTAAGCGCGGGGTCGGCGGCCAGGGAACCGCAAATACCGGCCGGTATGCCCGCTTTGCGGGCGTTCTCTACCGTCATGCGAATCAGGCGCAGAATAGCCTCGTGGTGAATATCGCAGTATCCCTGGATCGACTCGTTCTGGCGGTCGACCGCCAGGGTGTACTGGGTTAAATCGTTCGTACCGATACTAAAAAAATCCACTTCACGGGCAAGCAGATCGCTGATGATCGCGGCTGCGGGGGTTTCAATCATAATACCGATGGGGACCGATCTGTCAAAGGCAGTCTGTTCCGCGTCAAGGTCGCGGCGTACTTCTTCAACAATCTTCTTTGCGCGCCTGATGTCATGCACGCTGTTGATCAGGGGAAACATGATCGCCGCATTGCCGTAAAGGGACGCGCGGTATATGGCCCTAAGCTGGGTCTTGAATACTTCGGGACGGGCAAGACAAATGCGTATGGCGCGAAACCCCAAAGCGGGATTTTCTTCCGCGGGCAGTTTAAAATAAGCGGCCTGTTTATCCGCCCCGATGTCCAGCGTACGGATAATTACCTGTTTGCCCTTCATTTTTTCCAGGGTGCGCCGGTACGCTTCGTACTGAATTTGTTCGTCAGGATAGTCGCCGCGTTCCAGGTAAAGAAATTCGCTGCGGAATAAACCGATCCCCTCGGCGTCGCCAAGGACGGCGGCGTCGGCGTCCGCGACGGAGCCGATATTCGCAAAAAGCCTGACAGCCCTGCCGCTTTTTGTTTCGGTGGGTTTTCCCCGGAACCGTTCCAGGGACTGTATTTCCACCTGAAGTTTTGCCTGTTTCTTTTTAAGTTCCGATAAAACCGCGGGTTTCGGATCGGTGTAAAGCTGTCCTGTATCGCCGTCCAGCGCCGCCGGGGTATGGGCAAGATCGGGGGCAAGGGAAGCGCCGAGCCCGATAACCGCGGGAATTCCCATGGTCCGGGCAAAGATGGCGGTATGGGAATTGCCGGAACCCTGACGGGTCGCCAGCCCCAGCACTGTTGACCGGTCGAACTGCGCGGTTTCGCTGGGGCTAAAATCATCCGAGGCAAGGATCACCGGTTCCCTGTTTTGAGAAACGTTCTGCTGGCCGCCGTTTAGAATAGACAGCACCCTGCCGGCTACATCCAGCACGTCGGCGGCGCGTTCCTTCATATAATCGTCGTCCATTTCCGCAAAGTCGTTTGAAAACCGTTTGCCGGTTTCAACTACCGCGTATTCGGCGCAGAGTTTTTCTTCGCTGATAATGCCGGTAACGCTGTCAAGAAAGTCTTCATCCTTGAGCATCATCTTGTGCACGTTAAAAAGTTCCGCGTTTTCTTTGCCAAGCCTGCCTACCGTCATGGCGGATAACTGATCCAGTTGTTCCTCCGCCGTTTTGCGGGCGGTTTCAAAGCGGATTAATTCCGCATCCGCGTCCTTTATTGTTTCGCGTTCCGCGGCAAAATAGGAGCGGACAAAAAATTCAAGCCGTCCGACCGCGATACCGCCGGAGACGCCTTTTCCCTGTAAAATCGCCATGGTGTTTACCTCTTGTCAATTACTAAAGCTTCTATAAAGCCGGATCAATTTTAAAATGTTTCAGGAGTATTCGCTCCGCCTGAACATTCCATAATCCCTGATGCTCCGCGCAGCTTTGCGCCAATTCGGCGAATAAAGGATCGCGGACTCCCCGTTCTTCAAAATCCGCAAGGGCGGTAAGCGGCAGATTGACGGGCGGGTAACTAAGGATTTTTCCGGCCTGTAACTCGGGGAGCCGCGCTGTCGCGTCCGCCACGGCGTCAAGGCCGCAGATATGGGATACCATTACGGCGGGACGCATTTTTTTTGCGGTAAAAAGCTGCAGCGCTTCTTTAAGATCGCCGGTGTTGCCGCCGGTACTGCCCAAAATATGAGTGCCGGTATAGTGACAGTTATACAGATTCATCATGGCCGAAAAATTCCTGTCCAGCGGTCCCGCAAAGAAATTAAGGCAGCCGTCAAAGGCCATTAGCTTGTCCCCCAGTTCGGCAAGTTCGCGGACCGGCGCGTAGACAAATACATCATCGTAGCCGGCGCCCCCGGCGACGGCGGCAAGCGCCGCGCAGGGATCGGCGGTTTCTCCGGTATTTATATAAACAAGCTCAACGCCGCGCTGTTTTGCCAGATCCGGGGAGATCAATTCTTTGGCGCGTTCAAGGCGGCTGTTATTCACATCGGCGACGACAATACGGGCGGGACGGTTGCCGCCGACCAGGGGATATTCAACCGCCCCAAGCCCCATCGGTCCCGCTCCGCCCAGAATAAGCACGCTGCCGCCGGTCCTGATATCCATGTCGTGCTGATAGTTCCGCTTGTTGGTGTGGTACATAATGTGGTATCCGCCGATGATACAGCTGACAGGCTCGGCAAGGGACGCGTCAAAATAGGAATCGCCTTCGTAATGCAAAAGACAGCCAAGTTCCATTACTTCCTGCGGAATAATGCAGTAGGAGGCGGCTCCGCCGAAAAATTCATAGGAATACCCCGGAGATGCAAGGCTGCCCTTGTAATTAAGGGCGGGCTGCTGGGCGAATTTTTCGCCCGGCGAAAATTCGTGCCGCCATTTTTTACCAACGGTCACAATATCCCCGGCAAACTCGTGTCCTATGATGACGGGATTCGTATCCACATTTTGCGGGCAGCGTTTGTGTTTCTTGCCCTGTTTCATTAATTTGTGGGTGGACATACAGATACTGTCGCTGATAATGCGGACCAGTATTTCATCATCCTTAATTTCGGGCAGTTCAAATTCTTCCAGTCTAAGATCATCGGCTCCGTAAAGCCGGACGGCGCGTGTTTTCTGTCCCATTTTTTTCCAATGCTCCTTGCGAAACGTTATTTTTACCGCGCGTTAAAGCCGGCGCAGTTGTACCCTGGTTTCAAGTTCCCGTACAAGGGCGGGATCCGGCGCTTTGGTGCCGGGCGTTGTCACCGCCGCCGCCGAAGCCGCCATCGCCAGTATCATACTTTGTTCCGGCATAAGCCCTTTATCCAGTCCGTATACAAGAGCCGCGACCATACTGTCCCCGGCCCCCACGGTGGAACGTACCGGCACCGAAAGCGCCGGGGCGCGGTAACAGGCGGTTTCGGTTACAAACAGCGCCCCGTCCGCTCCCAGGGAAAGCGCCGCAAGACTTACTCCCCTGCCTACCAGTTCCCGGCAGTACTCCGCCAGCGCGGCCTCGGGTGTATCGGCAGGGGCGGAAAAATACTGGAGCAGTTCATAGCGGTTCGGCTTGATATAGTCCGGCGGCGCGAGCAGGGCCTGGCGAAACGGTTCGCCGTCCGCGTCGACAAAAACCCGCGCGCCGCGCTCGCGCAGGGCGCGGCACAAACGCAGGTAAACGTCGTCCGGGCCCCGGGGAAGGCTTCCGGATAGCACAAAGATTACGTCCCGCGCGGCGTACGCGAAAAGTTTTTGTTCCAGCGCCCGCCATTCTTCGGGCGAAACAGGCGGCCCCGGCTCGTTAAGTTCCGTCAGCGCGCCGTCGTCGTCAATCAATTTCAGATTGACGCGGGTGGTTCCCGCGCGGACAAAATCATGGGGAATAGCCCGTTCGTCAAGCCGCATTAACAGCTCGTCGCCGGTAGTACCTCCGGCAAAACCGGCGGCTATTGTTTTTCCCCCCAATACGGAAACAACGGCGGATACGTTAACGCCTTTGCCCCCCGCGTCTACCGCCACATCCTGCAGGCGGTTCAGGGCGCCGGGGCAAAGTTTTTTGACACGGGCGGTTTTATCGATAGCCGGATTAAGCGTTACGGTGATAATCATGGCGTCAATGCGGCCCCGTTTGGCCGCCCCGGAACATATCAAAGACGGCCCGCCTGTCATTTTTTTTAATCAGATCAAGTACATCCTGCCCGTCTTCGAAGCTGTCTACCACGTTCCCCAGGATATCAAGGTGTTCTTCTCCCCGCGCGGCAATACCGATGACTAAATGCACGGGCGTACCGTGCCAGTCTATGCCGTCAGGGTACACCAGCACCACAATACCGGGCGAAACAATATCCGCTTTATATTCTTTTTCGCCGTGGGGAATGGCGATAAAGTTTCCGATGGCACAGCTAAAGGAATGATCGCGCTTCAACATCCCCTGGACATACTTTTCTCCTGTGTAGCCGCTGTCGACCAGCATCTTTCCGCAGCGGCGTATTACCGCATCGCTGTCTTCTTTTGGCAGGTTAAGAATAATATTCTCAATCTTAAACATCGTACCCATTTCCGCCGCGTTGGACATATATGCCTCCTAGTCCTTTATTGTTTCCCTGCTGTATTGCGCAAGGTATTCGGAAACCTCGGCTTCCAGTATCGCGCGTATCTTTTGAGTGTCGCCGGCGTGAACCGTATCAAGAAAGTTGCGGCTGTCAACCAGGGCGCTGCTGATAATTCCCATGATCTCAGTCATTTCACGGGGGCTGCGCGCGGGTAAAAGCATAACCAGACAACATTTTGCCCCCTGAAAATAGCCCTGGGTAAATACTCCGTACTCCGGCATAACAAGCGAAAGAACCGGCGCGCTGATTCCTGCGGTGCGGGCATGGAGCAGCACGATTTCCAGAGGGGCGATCACCTGGGAGGAGACCGCTTCGCGATCCACAAGGGCCTGATATATAAGGGCGGCGCTTTCCCTGTCCGCGCCAAAATGCGAAGCGGAAATTTTAACCAGTTCTTCAAACCCGCAGTCCGGTTTTATGGGAAAGACGGCAAAATTGGAAAAAAGGACGCGCACCAGTTCCAGTAATTCGGTAACCCGCTTAAGGCGGTCCGTCAGGGTAAGCCGGGCGGACAGGGTATAAACCGTTCTTTTTACAAACGCGTATTTATCAATGGCTTCGCGGATACGGCGGTGATCTTCACTGGTAAGAAAGGAATTAACGACGATTACCGGTTTATTTATTTTTTCCATCCGCTCCAGCGGAATCGTGGAAATAAGAAGGTCGTACGATTCAAGGGAGGTAATATCGCTGCAGTCGCCAAGGTCTATTTCTATGTCGTCCCTGTACCGCCGGCGTATCTGCGAGGAGAGCATATAGGAAACGCCGATACCGGCAACGCACACGACGCAAACCCGCAGGGTCCGCTTGCGAATATTCCGCGCTTCAATGTTAAACAAAACGGCGTAAAAATGAACGGCTATCAAAGAAACCTCGGTGGAAGGAACCGCCGTGTGCAGGTGTTCTTCCAAAGCCGTAACCGCCTGTTTTGTTTTTTCGTAGAGTTCCGGGTATTTTTCGGCTACCTGGTCATGAAGGGTATTGGGGAGTTCTATTTGTTTTTCAAGCCGGTTCAACGCCGCCCACAAATGAAGGCTTAACCCGTTAATCAGGTTTTCGTTAATTTTAAGGCTGGGGGCAAGTTCGGGATCAAAGCGCTCGATCATTTCGTAGACCAGCGTTTGAATAACAGCATAATCCTTTGCCTCCATGGGGTCAAAGGGATTATTTAACATGGAGCGGCAGCTTTTAATTTGTTCCGCTATCGCGGCCCGTTCCTGCGGGGGCAGGACAAGGGAAAACCGCGCCTCTATTTTACCGGCGATAAATTCTGAAAGCCGGTACAGGTAACTGTTGTCGGGAACCCGTCCGTCAGCGCCGGGTAATCCGGGTAATATCGATCCCTTCTGTATACGTTCAATGCCTACCATAAGAAACAGCCTTAGCATATCCCGCGAATCCGGCGTCATCCAGGCAAGGGCGCGGTTTAGGGAGCGGTCAAAAAGTTCGCCCGTTCCCCACGCCACATCGGCGGGCGGATAATCGTAGGATTTTAGGTAGGGTAACTCGCCCATATTCCCGTCCTGCATAAGGCTCTGAAGGATCGCCCGGCGGATCGCTTCTTCGGTTCCGCCGATACAAACACCCTGCCCCGGTTTTCTGACAAGCGTTATGGAGCGTTCTTTAAGCCAGGGTTCGAGTGTATCAAGATCATTGCTGACAGTAGCCTCGCTGACACCAAGGGGATCGGAAAAATAAAGCAGTTTATGTACGTCAAAACTGTCAAGCAAATCCAGAAGGAGGCCCAGGAGCCGCTCGCGCCGGTTCCCCGGCAAGAGATCGTCTTTCTGCAAAACCGGCAGCAGCCGCAGCCGTTCCCCGGCGGCCCCGGAAAGGCAAAGTCCCTTTCCGGGGACGGAAGTCAAGGAAAGACCGTACGGCTTTAGGATTTTATCCGCGTTTTTTAATTCCCGGAACAGGGTGCGCCGGCTGCTGCCAAGATCTTCGGAAAGTTTATCGACACTGACCGGCGCATCCGTTTGAAGGAGAATTTCGAGTATCCGGGTAAGGCGCGGCGAAATACCCCGCATTATAGATGTTCTTTTAAGAAACCAAGGGCCGCAGCCGCCGCTTCTTCTTCATCGCCGCCGCAGGCTTTAACCACAATGATTTCGCCCAGCTTGATCCGCATCTTCATTAACGCGAATAATTTTTTTGCGTCCGCCGTTTTATCGCCCCGGGTGATGGTAATATCACTGGAATACCGCTGCATAAGTTCGACAAACTTTCCCGCAGGCCGGGCGTGAACGCCGTCGGGATCGGTAATAGTCCAGGAAATCTCGCGCATATCGTTCCTCCTCTAAAATATTTTACCCAAAGGCAAAGGAAAGAAAAAAAAAGCAAGCCGGTATCGCTTCGGTATTTTTTCTTTTATCCTTCCCGCCCTTGCGGTAAAAATTCGTTATCCCTTTTTAAGCTCCGCTATAAGCGCCTCGTACTCCGGCGCGTTGAGGAAGTCGGTGATCGCCACAAGGCGGGCGTTCGGATTGCTCGCCGCGGCGCGTTCCCGCAGTTCTTTATGAACCACAATAATATCCGCGTCGGCGGGAACTTCGCTTACCGGCGAATGTACTACCGCGATTGCGGACAGGCCCGCCGACTGAAGCTTCTTGCGCAGCTTTGTCGAACCCATCGCACTGGATCCCATTCCGGCGTCACAGGCAAATACGATTTTTTTAACGGCGGAAAAGCCCAGACCTTTTGACTCCGCCTTCATGGAACGGACCGATTCCCGCGCGGCGGCTAAATCCGAATCTTCCCTGCCAAAGACCTTGAGCAGCACCATTGACAAAAGAAAACTGACGCCGCCTCCTATAAGTATGCCCGCAATATTGGCAACGTAAGCGCCTTTGGGGGTCATCATTAATTCGGCAAATATTGAACCGGGAGAAGCCGGAGCGACGAGCCCGCCGCCCAGTATGCTCAGGGTAAGTACTCCCGAAAAACCGCCGCCTATCATGGCAAGAATTAAAACAGGGTTCATCAGCACAAAGGGAAAGTATATTTCGTGAATGCCGCCAAAAAAGTGAATGATCACGGCGCCTGGCGCGTTTGACTTTGCGCTTCCCTTGCCGATCAGACAATACGCGAGCAGCAGCCCGAGTCCGGGGCCGGGATTTGATTCGATCATGTAGTAAATGGAACGGCCTATTTCCTGGGACTGCTGCGCGCCCAGCGGAGTAAACACGCCGTGGTTAATGGCGTTATTGAGGAACAAAATTTTTGCCGGTTCAACCAGTATCGAGGCGAAGGGCAGCATTCCATGTTCGACAAGCCAGCCGACTCCCGCGCCAAGTCCGTTGGTGGCGGCCTCGGCAATGGGGCCGATGCCAAGGTAGCAGATTATCGACAGGATACCGCCGATGATCCCCGCCGAAAAATTGTTTACCAGCATTTCGAATCCGGCGGGTATTTTACCCTCGGTGGCTTCGTCAAATTTTTTGATACAATAGCCGCCCAAAGGACCGGCGATCATCGCTCCCAGGAACATGGGTATGCCCGCGCCCATGATAACGCCTATGGACGCTGTCGCGCCGACAAGTCCGCCCCGGGTTCCGCCGACCATTTTACCGCCGGTATAACCAATCAGGAGCGGCAAAAGATACGTAAGCCAGGGGCCTACCATGTTTCCCAGCTTTTCGTTGGGTATCCACCCGGTGGGAATAAAAAGGGCGGTAATAAGCCCCCATGCGATAAACGCCCCCAGATTAGGCATTACCATCGCGCTGAGTGAGCGCCCGATTTTTTGAATAGCCTGTTTCATAAAAACCTCCGTATGTTTTTTGCGCCGCTGCTCTCCAGCGGGATGTTTGAGTATAGCAAGCTCCGCCGGTATTGCGCCAAAAACACTTTAAGATTTGGCACAGGAGGCCAGTGCCAAAAATAGTTTACGGTGCAAGGCCGTCCGCTACATACCCCCTGATGACGGCGGCTATTCCCGAAAGCGCCGGCTCGCGGTTAATCCTGTTGCGCAGCTGCTCCGCCCAGGTAAAGTTGTCGCAGTAGTACCTAAAAAAACGGCGGGCGCGGCTTGGGTGGAATTCGGGCGGCTGGAAGCGGCGTAACAGATCCAGAAAACGCAGCGCGGTTTCTTCAAGAACGGACGCTTCGTCTATGCGCGCGCCGGCAGCCTGGGCAAAAATCCAGGGCTTTTGCACGGCAAGACGTCCGATCATTACCGGGCCTTCCCGCAGCCGCTCCAACAGTTCATTTATGGAAGAAATATCGCCGTTTCCGGCGACAGGAACAGAAAGGGCCTGCCGCAGCCGCGTTACATATTCCCAGCGGGCGCGGCGCTTGAATTTTTCGCCGGCCATGCGGGGATGGAGCGTTATCAAATCGGCCCCCGCGTCGACAAGGCGGCGGCAAAACGCTTCCAGCCGGGCAAAGACCGCTTCTTCGTCATACAGGGTTTTTTCCGGCCCCAGCCTGATTTTTACACTCAGCCGTTTCGAACAAACCCGCCTGACCGCGCCCACCAGCAGCGCCGCCTTTTTACCGTCTTCCATCCAGCGGATCCCGCCCCCGCTTTTTTTGATGAGCGGGGCGGCGCAGCCCATGTTAAGATCGACTCCCAAACAGGCGGTGGTTTCAAGCAGTTCCGCCGCAGCGCGTATGGTTTCAATGTCCGATCCCAGAAGCTGGTAGACAAGGAGGCCGGGCCGGGGTCCGGGATCAAGGTACCATTTTTCGAACGGCCCGCCTGAAACCAGGCCCGCGGCGCTGATCATCTCGGTAAAAAATTCAACCGGGAGGGAACCTGTCCGGGTAGCGGAACCTTCCGTAAAAGAGACAATAAGCTCGCGGAGCGCGCGGTGGCTTAGTTCCGCCATGGGGGCGAACATAAGACTGTTTTGCGGCATACGCCAAAATAGCACTTGACTTGCATGGTTGTATAGCATACATTAGAGGGAATATGAGGAGCGCGCTATGATTGCGAAAAGCGATATGCCCAACATCAACGAAAAGCCGCCTGAGGGGCAAAAACCGGAGGGAGGATCCTACCGTGTTCTGGTAGTGGATGATTCCATGTTTATTGCCAAACAGCTTGGCCAGATATTTACTTCCGGAGGTTTTGATGTGCTGGGGACCGCCGGGGACGGCGCCCAGGGGGTGGAAAAATATAAAGAATTGTACCCGGACATAGATTTGGTAACCATGGATATTACCATGCCCGTTATGGACGGAGTGTCGGCCCTGGAAAAAATACTCGAATTTGATAAAAACGCCTGTGTCATTATGGTAAGCGCGCTGGGCAAAGAAGACGTGGTTAAAAAGTCGCTGCTTATGGGCGCAAAAAGTTATATCGTCAAGCCGCTGGACCGGAAAAAGGTGCTTGAACGGGTCGCCTCCGTGTTAAAACACTGATTTTAACCATCCGTACGCCATGAACGCCCATAAAATCGCCGATTCCCTTTTTTGCGTTTCCGCCGATATAGCGGCGGGTGATCTTTTTGAGGGAATTTGGCCCATTCCCCGGGGAGTTTCCCTAAATTCATACCTGGTAAAGGGCAAAAAAACCGCTTTAATCGATCTTGTCCGCGACTGGTCTCAGGCGCCCCGCCAAATCGGGGAAGCCCTTGCCGAAGCGGGGGAAGCGTTTGAAACAGTCGATTATCTTGTTCTTAACCACCTTGAGCCCGATCACTCAGGATGGCTGCGCGAATTCCGCGCGCGTAATCCCGCCGCCGAAATTATCGCCACCGCGAAGGGAATCGATTTAGTCAAATCATTCTACAAGCTGGAGCAGGGCCTGCGGGCGGTAAAAGACGGCGACAAACTTGATCTGGGCGGCAGGGAGCTGGTATTTTTTGAAACGCCCAATATTCACTGGCCCGAAACAATGATGACCTTTGATCCCGCGTCGGGAACCCTTTTTTCCTGTGACGCGTTTGGTTCTTTTGGCGCGCTGGGCGGGCGGGTGTTTGACGACGAATATGACGACAGGGAACTTGCCGCCTATGAAAGCGAGGAACTGCGTTATTACGCCAATATTGTTTCGTCATTTTCGCTTTTTGTCGAACGCGGAATAGAAAAACTTCTGCCGCTTGACATAAAATGCACAGCGCCCAGCCACGGCATTGTCTGGCGAAAAAATCCGCGCGCGGTTATTGAACGCTACCGCAAATACGCGCGGTATTCCAAAGGCGGCGCCGAAAACGCCGTCGCCGTAATCTGGGGTTCAATGTACGGCAATACCAAACTGGGGCTGGACGCGGTCCTTGCGGGAATTGAAGCCGAAGGCGTCCCCTGCTCCGTCTGCCGCGTCCCCGACGAGGATGTTTCCTTTGCCCTGGCCGCCGCGTTCCGCTGTAAGGCCCTGGTGCTGGCAATGCCCACCTACGAGTACGCCATGTTCCCTCCCATGGCCTATGTGCTGGATATTTTCAGGCGCAAGCATATTTTTGGCAAAACCGTGCTCCGCATCGGCTCGTGGGGCTGGGTTGGCGGCGCAAAAAAGGAATACGAAGCGGCGATTGAAGCGCTCAAATGGGAAAGCCTTCCCTCCGTGGAATGGGCAGGCGCTCCCACAGCAGAGGAATGCGCCGTTCTTGCCGGCCGGGGCCGCGAACTGGCGCGGGCTGTCAAGGAACAGCGCTAAGCTCCACAAAGAATTCATCACGAACGAACAAAAAAGAGGATCACCACGAACCCCGCGAACCATCACGAATGATGAAAACGGAATTTCCGGCAAAAAGTCCAGTCCGTCTTGTTGGCGTGGTTGGTGGTCTGTTGTTAGCGTGGTTGGTGGTCCGTTGTTAGCGTGGTTGGTGGTCCGTGCGGTTAGCGTGGTTGGTGGTAAAAATTTCCTTACTTTCAAATTTTCCTGTTTAGGATTATATTTTTATTATGATATGTTTCCATAACGGTACAGTGCTCACCGGTTTTGCCATGATGGAGCATTGCTCCGTCCTGGTAGAAGAGGGAACCATAGCGGATGTTTTTTCCGAGCGGCGTTTTGAACAAAAACACTTTGACGCCGGGGTAAAAATTATCGATGTCGGCGGGGCGTATATTTCCCCCGGTTTTATTGATACCCATATCCACGGATTGGGCGGTTTTGGCACCGATGACGCGGTGTACACCCAAATCGCGTCTACCGGCGACGCCGCGGATTCCATTATCGAAATGTCGCGGCTCCTGGTCAGGCACGGGGTAACTTCCTTTAATCCTACCCTGTATCCCGCTCCGGGGGATGTTCTGGTAAACGCCGTGTCCAGGGTTGCCGCCGCCATGGGCAGGGAATCCGGGGCGCGGATCATGGGGCTTCATCTGGAAGGGCCCTTTATTTCGCCCCGCAAACTCGGGGTCCAGCGGCCGGAGACCGTAAGCCCGGTGGATATTTCCTTTATGGAAAAACTCTGGAATGCTTCCGGCGGGCATATTGTTAATATGACCGTGGCTCCGGAAATCAAGAATATGCGGGACCTGGCCCTGTACTGTATAAAAAAAGGGATAGTCCTCCAGGCCGGGCATACCGATGCCCAATATGAGAACATGGTGGAAGGGATGCAGGCGGGAATACTCCATGCAACCCATCTTTTTAACGCCATGAGCAAGCTGGACCAGCGGAACCCCAACGCGGTGGGGGCGGTGCTGATCCACCCGGAAATGTCCTGCGAGATCATCGCCGACGGGGCGCATGTCCACCCCGACCTTTTTAAACTGCTTATGCGGGACAAGCCCATTGATAAAATAGTCCTGGTTACCGACAGTCTTAGGCCCACCGCCCAGGAAAGGGGACCCTTCTTTGCCAACGGAGAAGAAGTGGTTTTTCACAGCGGATGTTTTTTTCGTAAAACAGACGATATATGCGCCGGATCGGGGCTTACCATGATTCGGGGGGTGCGGAATATGGTGAATTTCGGGTTTAGTGTGGAAGACGCGGTAAAAACCGCCAGTTCCAACCCCGCCGGGGTAATGCGTTACCGGCAAAAGGGAACAATCGTTCCCGGCATGGACGCGGACATTACCGTCTTTGACCGGGAATACCAGGTAAAGGCCGCCATGGTCGGAGGCGAATTAAAGTATTGTGATTTGTAGGCCGGGCCTCAAAAGGAGCAAAAATGCGTTTACGTATCCATTCAAATTATGAAGAAGCAAGCAGGTGGGCCGCCGCCTATATTGCCGCTAAAATTAATTCCGTTACGTCAAAAAAAGGAACCGTAACGCTGGGTCTGCCCACCGGTTCAACGCCGCTGGGCGTGTACTCCGAGCTTATCGCCCTGTACCAGGCAGGAAAAGTTTCATTTGAAAACGTTACCACCTTTAATATGGATGAATATACCGGGCTTGCCCCGGATCATCCCTCAAGTTACCACTATTTTATGTGGGATACGTTTTTTTCGCATATCAATATTGACAAAAAAAACGTACATATACTTGACGGCATGGCAAAAGACGCGGACGCGGAATGCGAGGCGTATGAAGAAGCAATGGCGCGCTGCGGCGTCGATCTGTTTCTTGGCGGCGCGGGCGAAGACGGACACATCGCCTTTAACGAGCCCGGATCTTCGCTTTCTTCGCGTACCAGAGTTAAAACCCTTGCGCCGGGCACCCTTAGGGCCAATTCCCGCTTTTTTGGCGGCGACCTGCGGCGCGTGCCAAAAACGGCAATGACGGTCGGCGTCGCCACGATTATGGACGCGCGCGAAGTACTCATTATCGTATCCGGGGCAAACAAGGCCCGCGCGCTGCGGGCCGCCGTCGAAGACGGGGTAAACCACCTGTGCCCGCTTTCGATCCTGCAAATGCACCGGCACGGCATTATCGTCTGCGACGAAGACGCCGCCGGAGAACTTGGCGTGAATACGGTAAACTATTTTAAATCCATCGAAATGTAGTTTTTAACGCTTGCAAGGCAAGAATTGTAAAATTCCTGTGCTTTTTTGTAATCTTTCCCTTGATAAAACACACAAAGCGGTGTATCATTTTCTGCATATGGCAGTACGTCAATTATCACTTGTCAATCGATTACCTCATGTTCAGCAGATGGGGATGGGGGAATTCAGGGTTTGTTCGTGATGTTGGCGAGGTCATTAGTGGTGAAAAAAGAAGAATTTACCACACATGAGAGACTTTTTGCCGAAATTCAAGGGATCATTCCTCCTCTAGGAGGGCGGTAAAAATTCTCTTTTGATTTTAAAGTCTGTAAGATGAGTTAAAAACGTATGTAAAAGGAGTTCATAATGAAGAAGTACCCGGTTTTGTTTTTTGCGCTTGCGGCGGTGTTTTTTGCCTGTTCCAGCCCTACCGGCGGAGGCGGCGGTGGTTCCGTGAGTGACGGCTCCGGGGGTTCCGGCGGCGGTCGTGGCGGCAGCAGGAAGCATGCGATACTTTACGTAACGCCCGAGGGAGCGGGAACGAAGGACGGCTCGTCCTGGGATAACGCGTCTTCGGATATTCAGGAAATGATAGACGACGCCGACGGCAGGGGCGCCCAGATTTGGGTAGCCGCAGGCGTGTATAAGCCGGCGCATATACCGGAAGAGGCAAGTACCGATAGCCGCCACAGGACGTTCTGGTTAAAACCAAAGGTACGTATTTACGGCGGCTTCAGCGGGGATGGAACCGAAGATGGCCTCGGTGAGCGCGACTGGGAAAATAACAAAACTATTTTAAGCGGCGATTTTAATAATAACGACGGCGGCAACGCCATAGATGGTTTTATCGGCATGGATGAAAACGCTTATCATGTGGTGCTTGCTTTGGGTATACCTGATGACGAACAAACAATTCTGGACGGTTTTACCATTACCGGGGGGAATGCGAACGGCGACGAGTCTACTATCAGTGTAGGCGTTCACCTTGTCAAGTCTTCCTGGAGTGGTGGTGTGGTCAACTGGCAGTCTTCGCCGGTTCTGACCAATGTGACCATTTCGGGTAATCAGGCCGGAGACAGCGGAGGCGGCGGCATGAGCAACGCCTTCTCCTCTTCGCCGGTCTTGACCAACGTGATCGTTTCGAATAATCGGGCCGACTTCGGCGGCGGCATGTTCAACTGGGGCGACTGCTCGCCGGTTCTGACCAACGTGGTCATTTCGGGCAATCAGGCTTCCTTCGGCGGCGGCATATTCAATAGCAGCTCCTCGCCGGTTCTGACCAATGTGACCATTTCGGGTAATCAGGCCGGTGATGGCGGCGGTATGTACAACTGGAACAACTCAGCGCCAGAAATCCGTAACAGCATTATCTGGGACAATGGAACAGGTGTAACTAATAACGTCAGTACACCGTCAACACCGTCTTATGAGTATAGTCTGGTTGAAGGAGGGGTTCTCGGCGGCGTGAATGGCAACCTGGCTGGTACGACCGACCCGCAATTTGTCAATTCCTCCATCGGGGATTACCGCCTGAAGTACGAGAGTCTCGCCCGCAATGCGGGTACTATTGCCTTTTATAAGGAGGGGAAAAGCCCCGACCTGTCCGGAATTACCACCGATCTGGACGGAAATCCGCGTACCACCGGCGTAAAGATAGACATGGGGGCTTACCAATATTAGCCCAATGTTACGCAGACCAACGTGATGTTGGCATTTGCGACAAATTCTCTTTCGATCCGTTGCGAAGGGTCCGTATGTAAAAGGAGTTCATGATGAAGAAGTACCCGGTTTTGTTTTTTTCGCTTGCGTTGGCGCTTTTGGCCTGTTCCAGTCCTACCGGGGGGGGTGGTGGTTCAGTGAACGGCGGTTCCGGTCTCGGCGGTGGTGGTCTTGGCGGCAGTAAGACGGTGTTTTATGTAAAGGCCACGGGAACAGGGGACGGCTCTTCCTGGGATAACGCGTCAGGCGATATTCAGGAAATGATAGACAAGGCCGCAGAAGCAGGCGGCGGCGAGATTTGGGTTGCCGCAGGTACGTATAAACCGGCGCATATTCCGGAAAACGCAAGTTCCGATAACCGCGACAAAACATTCCAGCTAAAACCAAAGGTACATATTTACGGCGGCTTCGGGGGAACCGAAGCGGTACGCAGTGCGCGCGACTGGGGAGGTAACAAAACCGTTTTAAGCGGTGATTTTGATTGTGACGACAGCGGCTTTGCCAACATGACCGAAAATGCTTACCATGTGGTGATTGCGGTAGGTATACCGAATGACGGACAGACAATGCTGGACGGTTTTACCATCAAAGGGGGGAACGCGAACGGCAGTGATTTTATCACCGTAGGCGATGATTACACTGTTGTTCGTTTTTCCGGCAGCGGCGTGTACAACGACAACTCCGCGCCGGTTCTGACCAACGTGACCATTTCGGGTAATTGGGCCAATAATGACGGCGGCGGCATGTACAACGACAATTCCTCTCCGGTTCTGACCAGCATGACCATTTCAGATAACCAGACCAGCGGTGCCGGCGGCGGTATGTACAATAATTCCGGTTCCGCGCCTATTCTGACTAATGTAATCATTTCGTGTAATTCTGCTTCTTCTAAGGGCGGAGGCGTATACAACGACAACTCCTCACCGGTTCTGACCAGCGTGACCATTTCGGGTAACCATGCCAGTAACGGAGGCGGCATGTCCAACTGGCACTCCTCTCCGGTTCTGACTAACGTGATCATTTCAGGTAATGAGGCCGCCAGCAGCGGCGGCGGCATGGACAACGACAATTCCTCTCCGATTCTGACCAACGTGACCATTTCGGATAATTCTGCTCCTTCCAACACCGGCGGGGGCATGTACAATGTAAACTCCTCGTTCCAGATTCGAAATAGTATTATCTGGAACAACGGGGGAGCGGTGAATAATAATATATGGCCCTATGACAGCATAACTACCTCCCTCAGGAACAGTATGGTCGAGGGGATTAATGACACATCTAATGGTAACCTGGAAGGTACGACCGACCCGCTATTTATCAATTCCTCCAGCGGCGACTACCGCCTGCAATCGGGCAGTCCCGTTATCAATAAGGGCAACAACGACCTTTACCCGGCCAGTGCCGGTGATACGATTTTTAGCAGCCTTAGCCTGAGTGAAGCGGCAAAGGTCCAGATAAACGCGGCGCTGGCAAAGGACTGCGGAGGCGGCAACCGCATTAACGGCGATGCAATAGACATGGGGGCTTACGAGACGCCGTAGGGTTACGGCAATTGCCACCACGCCAACATCACGAACCGGAATTTCCGGCAAAAAGTTCGTGGTTCGTGAGGTTAGCGGTCAAAATTTCCCCGGTCTGCGGCATGAACCCGCTATATTGAGTTTTTTGAATAATTCCGTTATGCTCAAAACAGACCACAAAAAACAAAAAAAACTTGGCGTTAAGCCGTAACAGGAGCGTATTCGTGAAAGTAAGTGAATTAAAACATTCAGGTCTAAAAAAATGGGTAGAAGAAGCCATCGCGCTCATGTCGCCCGATTCGGCGGAGGTCTGCGAAGGCGGACAGGCGGAATATGACCGGATGATCCAGATTACCCTTGATCAGGGGCTTGCCACAAAGCTGAATGGGCAAAAGCGGCCCGGATCGGTGCTGTACCGCTCCGACCCGTCAGATGTCGCGCGGGTAGAAAACCGTACCTATATCGCAAGCGAAAAGGAGTCGGACGCGGGGCCTACCAACCACTGGGTTGATCCAAAAGAACTAAAAAAGACAATGACCGGTCTATACCAAGGCTGCATGAAGGGAAGGACGATGTATATAATTCCCTTTTCCATGGGGCCCGTTGGTTCCGATATTGCCAAGATTGGCGTTGAGATTACCGACAGCCCCTATGTTGTCGCGAATATGCATATTATGACCCGTGTGGGAACAAAGGTTCTTGAGGTGCTTGGCGGCGACGGTCCGTATGTGCCCTCGTACCATTCAGTGGGAAAGCCGCTTGCGGCGGGCGAAAAAGACAACGGCGTCTGGCCCTGCGCCCCCATGGACGACAAGTATATCTCGCATTTTCCCGAGACGCGTGAGATTTGGTCCTACGGATCGGGGTACGGCGGAAACGCGCTGCTTGGCAAAAAGTGCCTGGCGCTTCGTATCGCGTCGGTGCTGGCCCGTGACGAGGGCTGGCTTGCCGAGCATATGCTCATCCTTAAAATTACCAATCCCAAAGGCGAATCAAAGTACATTACCGGCGCGTTCCCTTCCGCCTGCGGCAAAACAAATCTGGCCATGCTCATTCCTACCCTGCCCGGCTGGAAAGTTGAAACAGTCGGCGATGATATCGCGTGGATGAAGTTTGGCGATGACGGACGGCTGTACGCGATTAATCCGGAAGCGGGTTTTTTTGGCGTAGCGCCGGGAACAAACGATGAATCGAACCGCAACGCGATGGTGTCGGCAAGTAAAAACACCATCTTTACCAACTGCGGCCTTACCGAAGACGGCGATATCTGGTGGGAAGGGATTGGCTACGGCGCGCCGGGAAAAGAAATAATCGACTGGAAGGGCAACAGGCGGCCCAGCCCGCAAAAGGATAAAAGCCCCAAGGGAGAAGAAATCGCCCATCCCAACGCCCGCTTTACCGCGCCGGCAAAACAATGTCCCTGTATCGCAAAAGAATGGGAAGACCCCAAAGGAGTGCCCATCAGCGCGTTCCTCTTTGGAGGCCGCCGCCCCAAAACCATTCCCCTGGTAAATCAGAGCAAGGGCTGGATTCACGGCGTATTTATGGGTTCCATTGTCGGCTCGGAAGTTACCGCCGCGGTTATTTCCGATCAGGTCGGCCAGGTACGGCGCGATCCCTTTGCCATGCTACCCTTCTGCGGCTACCATATGGGCGACTACTTTGCGCACTGGATACGCCTTGGCAAAAAAGCCGAAGCGGCGGGAAAAGCGGACAAGCTGCCAAAAATCTTTTTTGTAAACTGGTTCCGCAAAAACGCCGATGACAAATTTATTTGGCCGGGCTACGGCGAAAACAGCCGCGTTCTTGCGTGGATCTTTGACCGCTGTGACGGCGGCGGCAAGGCGGTGGACACGCCGATAGGCTGGCTGCCTACGCCAGACGCCATTGAACGGCCGGACGGCGTAAGCGAAGCGGATATGGCGGAAATTACCGCCGTTGATATCGAAGGCTGGAAAAAGGAAATTGCCGATGTGCGAAAAAACCACTATCCCAAGTTCGGCGACAAGCTGCCAAAAGAATTGTATGACGAACTGGACGCGATAGAAAAACGTCTGGACGTATGAGACATGAGGCATAAGACAAAAACATAAAAACAAAGCCCGAAGGGGTTTTGCGAACAAAAAACAAAAGAACCCGGGAGCGGGTTCTTTTGTTGTCTAACGTCAATGCCGGCTTTAGATATCGGGCGCGTTGGCCAATAAATAATCCTCCGCCTCTTTGCACCACAATGACTGGCGGTTCGTACAGATTTTATCAAGACCCAGAAAGAGCGCCGCCAGGCCGCCGCCTTCTTTTCCTTTTGCGCCAAAATCTTTGATTGCGGTAAGCGGCAATTTTTTGTGGGTATAGACAAGTTTTTTGCCGCCGGGAATTTTATCCAGATCGATTGTTGTCTGGCTTACCGCGTCAAGGCCGCCTATGTGGGTGATCATAAATACGGGGTTCAATGTTCCGGCGGCCATCATGGCAAGGCTTTCCCTCATGTCATCGGTGTTGCCGCCGCTTGTTCCCACAATATGGTGCGATTCATAATGTACGTTGTAAAAATTAAACAGGGCGGAAAATTCCGTGTCGGTGGGGCCGGCAAAAAAATTAAGGCAGCCGTCGTGCCCCAGCAGCTTATTGCCCATTTCAAGAACCGGCCTTACCGGCGCGAATACAAATACATCGTCAAAGAGCTTGTTGCCGTTGATTTGTTTTAACTGTTCCACCGGATCGCCGCAGTCTTTTGTGTTTACATAAACAAGCTCCACGCCCTGTTTTGCCGCTTCTTCTACCCGTAAAAGCTCCTGCGCCCGTTTAAGCCGCGAGTCGTCAATGTCGGTTACGACGACGCGTTTTGGCCTGCGGTCCGCGTGAATCGCGTAATCAATGGCGCCCAGGCCCATGGGCCCCACCGAGGCAAGCAGGGCGAGCGAACCGCCTTCGACAATTCCCATG
The DNA here is from genome assembly GCA_031267675.1 of Treponema sp. GTDB lineage: Bacteria > Spirochaetota > Spirochaetia > Treponematales > Breznakiellaceae > JAIRYT01. The sequence continues at coordinate 38,583 of JAIRYT010000061.1, forward strand.
TCGTGCACATACGAGCCGCCGCGCGTGTGATACTGGGCGTGAAACGCGCCGGCAATGCACGAAACAGGCTCCGAAAGCGAGCCCATAAAAAAGTTGTCGGCGTTATACGAAAGAAGGCAGTCCATTTCCATTACTTCTTTGGGAATTATGACATAGGTAGCGTCCCCGCCGATATACTGGTATGAATATCCGGGGGCCCAGAGCGTCGCCGCGCCGTTTTTATCCGGATAATTAAGGGCCGGCTGAATGGCAAACCTGTCGCCCGCCCTGAATTTACCGGCCCACTTTGAACCGACTTTTTCCAGAACGCCGCAAAATTCGTGGCCGATAATCGCGGGGTTTTCTTTTAAACCGGCGCGGACCCGTTTGTGCGCATCTCCCTGCAGGGCAAGCTTGTGACTTGACATGCAAATCGAATCCGAAACAATACGCGCCAGAATCTCATCATCCCTGATTTCGGCAAGTTCAAATTCCTCAAGCCGTAAATCATTTACGCCGTAAATACGGACAGCTTTTGTTTTCACTGAATACTCCTGTATCTTAACTTAGTAACCCTGTTCCCTGGCAATACCATTGTACTTTTTCCAGTCGGAAGGGGCAATACCCGTTTTACTTTTAAAAAGCCGCGAAAAATAATACTGATCTTCAAAACCCATGCGCCAGGCCGCCTCCTTGACCGAAATGGTTTCCTGTTCAAGCAGCAGTTCGGCCTTGTGAATTTTTATGTGGATGTAATATTGATACGGGCTCATCGAGGTATACTTTTTAAAAATTTCGGTAAGCCGCGAAGTGCTTATGCCTATTTCATCGGCAATGCCGGGAAGGTTGATTTCGCCGTAAATGTTCGACTCCATAAGGAATTTTGCCTTTTCCACAATCCGTCCGTAATAATCGGGCTGGCTGCTCCGCCGCTCGGCGGAAAGCATCTCGGTAAGAAGAAAAAGAACATTGGTACACGCCTTCATCTGGTAAAGGGGCCGCTGTTCCCTGACTTCGTCAAAGATACGGGTAAAGGCGGTTAAAATATAATCGTGAAGCCCTAAATTAAAAAAAATCTGTTTTTCAGAAAGAAAGCCCTCTTTTGAAAGCCGGTTAAAATAAAACCCCTTAAAACCGACCCAGTATTCATGCCAGCCCGACGCAAAATCGGGACAGTAACGGTGTTTCATCATGGGAAGAATTAAAAAAATGGAGCCGGCTTTTATTTCATACTCCCGCTGCTCGACAGAAAGTATTCCCCTGCCCGAGGTTATGTATACAATTTGATACTCGTTCAGCGTCCGCCCCTGGGCGACGGTCCGGAACCCCAGGGGATGATTTTTGGGGCGCGGCGGATAGGGCGTGTTGGGGGGAACTTCGACATTCCCGGCGGTGGTGCACACCATGCCCAGGTGCGCGTCTTCGGTACTATAGGGGAAATAGTGCATAAAGCCCCAGTCTCCGCCGGAACGTTTTTCTTCCATAAAGGACCAATGATACCAAATTACCGGATTTTTAACAAGGGAAGGAGTGCCGCGGTGATAACGGCGCCGTTCTTTCCAACGCCTGTATCCGGCTTTTCTCATCTACGCATAAAACTATGGCGTTATCGCCGATACCGAATTTCTTCGCGAGGGACCGGGTGCTCCAGTGTGCCGCGTTCCCAGGTTTTTCGTGCACGCCGTTGTACAGATTTTGTTTTTCAACTCTTCCGATACCGGCGCTTTCCCCGGTTTCCTCGTCTTGTCGGCGACCAGCGCTTCAATTCCTCCCGCGTTATAGCGTTTTACATAAAGGCTCACCGTCATCGGATGTATTCCCAACATCGCGGCGATTTCCCTCCCTTCGGTTTTTTCACCCTTTCGAATAAGTTGACATTATTTCATATCCGTTTATTTTACCAGGATTTTTAAGTAGAATATAAAAATAATGATTTTTCCCGTCAAGAATGGCTGTGCCGGTAAAAAATATTCTGTTTTTTATCCCGTCCCTATACCACCCGATTTGCACAAAGTTGTTCATATAATTCTTTGAATAAACGTAACTAACGGCAATTACATTATCCCCAAGCAATGGTTCTCCCCTTATTTGATCGATATAATCATAAAAATGTTCAAGTACCCAATTAAATTCCGTCAGCTGCGGGTCTATTTTTTTTACCAACTCATTTTGCTCAATAAACCCATAGCCAACTATATTTTTTCGATTTATATCACTGTACACATTTTTGGCAATGAGCTTGGTAAAAATCAAAAGCTTTTCATCTGACCTGTCTATTTGATAACATCCCGCCAACAAAACAGTGGCAATTAGCAGCATGCTTTTACCGCTATTATGTTTGATCCTGCTATGGCGATTCACGGATAACCCTCCTTTATGACATCCTTTGACACTACGGCTTTACCCTTCTCATCTTTATCAATATTGGTAATATCCAATTGCCAGTAATGAAAATAATAAGGCAATAATACAAAAAAAGGTAGGCCAAATCATGTAACCCAAATTTTGATAAATAATTTGATAAAAATAATAATATAAAACTAAGAACGATAAAATTACTTGTCATTAAGACAACAATAAATTTCAAATTGGATAATCGTACTTTATTCACAAATAAACAAGTGCCTAAAGTAAGACACACAATGAATAAAATACTGCGCTTTTTCATGTTATCCTCTTTAATCATTCATGTTTTGGGCTGGCTGTGCCGGCTGCCGCCTCCCACTCCATCGCGTTAATGGCGGCAAGGTACGCCTTGATTGACGATTCGATGATGTCGGTGGATACGCCGCGGCCGTTATAGCGCCGGTCGTCCCAGGCTATTTTTACCATTGTTTCGCCCTGGGCGGAGGAACCGCCGGTAATCGCCCCTATCTCGTAAAGTTCCAGTTCCGGTTCCCTGCCGATAATTTGGTTTATTGCCTTAAAAATGGAGTCAATGGGACCGTCCCCCAGCGCGACGATTTTTTCGCGGCGGCCGTCCTTGTGAAGCAGGCGTATGGTGCCGGAAGCGCCAAGGGCGCTTCCCGTGTTCACCGCCCAGTGGTCCAGCGTCCATGTTTCGGGCACCGAGGGGGCGGCGCCCAGCATCAGCGCCTCAATGTCGCGATCATTGACCGTTTTCTTTTTATCGGCGAGCGTTTTAAATTCGGCAAAGATTTTTTCCAAAAGTTCGCGGTCTACGGTAAAACCCAGCAGATTAAGCCGGTCTTCGAAAGCGTGACGGCCCGAGTGCTTTCCAAGCACCATTTGATTTTTGGAAATCCCCACCGATTCGGGTGTCATGATTTCGTAAGTTTCGCTGTTTGCCATAATTCCGTGCTGGTGTATGCCCGCTTCGTGGGCAAAGGCGTTTTCGCCGACAATGGCCTTGTTCGGCTGTACCTTGACCCCGGTTACCTGGCTTACCAGGCGGCTCATGCTGTAAATCTGGCTGGTATTGATCCGGGTGTCCACCCCGAAGCGATCGCGGCGTACCCGCAGCGACATAACAATTTCTTCAAGCGAGGCGTTCCCCGCCCGCTCGCCGATTCCGTTTATCGTACATTCAACCTGATCGGCGCCGTTTTGTATTGCGGCAAGGCTGTTTGCCACAGCGAGCCCCAGATCGTTATGACAATGCACCGACAGCTTTGCGCGTTCAACGCCCTCGGTATGTTCCTTTACATAACGAATCCGCTCTCCAAATTCACCAGGCATGGCGTACCCGACGGTATCGGGAAAGTTTACCGTAAGCGCGCCGGCCTTTATGGTTTCAGAAAAAATGCGGCAGACAAAACCGGGATCGCTGCGAAAAGCGTCTTCGGCGCTAAATTCAACATCGGAGCAGAATTGTTTGGCATAGGCGACCGCCCACACTGCCTGTTCCAAAACTTCGTCCTGCGTCATTTTTAGTTTATATTCCATGTGGACGGGGCTGGTCGCCAAAAAAATATGTACGCGGGGAGCGGCGGCCCCGGCGAGCGCTTCTTTTGCGGCGTCAATATCGTTTTTAAGCGAACGGCACAGCGCGGCCACGGCGCTCTCTTTGATAATTCCCGCGATAGCTTTTACCGATTCAAGATCGCCCTGACTTGAAGCGGGAAAACCCGCCTCGATTACGTCAACGCCGAGTTTTTCAAGGCGGCGGGCAACATCAAGTTTTTCAACCGAATTCATGGAACATCCGGGAGCCTGTTCGCCGTCGCGCAGGGTCGTGTCAAAAATGATAATCTGCCGGTAATTCATCACTTTGGTCCTTTTGATTGTCCGGGCAGGGTAAGGGCTTTTGCGCCCCGCTCCAGCGCTACCATTCCGGTGCGGGCCAGTTCAATAATCCCCTGGGAAGAAAGCAGCATAAGCAGTCCGTTTAGTTTTTCCATATCGCCGGTAGCTTCTATTGTTACCGTCGTACGCGAAACATCCACAATGCGGGAACGAAAAATAGAGGCAATCTGCAAAACACCCGGACGGGTTTTTTCGCCGGCCTTGACTTTAACCAGCATGATCTCGCGGCGCAGGCAGAGCGCGGGATCAAGTTTCCGCACGGCGATAACATCGACAAGTTTTTCCAGTTGTTTTACAATCTGTTCAAGCACGCGATCATCGCCGGTGACGGCAATGGTCATGCGGGATATGCTTGTATCTTCCGTTTCGCCGACCGTAAGGCTGTCGATGTTAAAACTGCGCCGCGCAAACAGACCCGACACGCGGCTCAAGGTTCCCGCGCGGTTTTCGACCAGCACCGATACTACCTGTTGTTTCATAATCCCTCCACATGCATACCGTTGGCGATAAGGATTTCCGGCCGGTATTCAAAATGCATGGTATCAAAAAGCATCCACTTGCCGCCCCAGCAAAAGCCGTATGCCTCAAACGCCTTGACCACTTCCTGCGGGGGATGCCAGCGGCGTTCGTAGGGCGTCATGTACCATTCGCCCCCGACGGCGTCGCTGGTCCATTGCCAGTAGGTCGCAAGGCCGTTGATTCGCGCCGGCTGTATGTCAAGCGCCACTCCGTACGAGTGATAGCTTCTGCTCGCGGTCGCGGCTACATTGCGCCAGCTCCACGCGCCGACGGAACCAAGGCTGGCAATCCAGGTGTTTATAGAAGGATTTGAGCCGGCGGCGCTTCGGATACGCGCTTCTACGGCGGCCAATTTGGGCGCGATAAGTTTATGTACCGGGAATTTTTTGCCCAAAAAAGTGATTTGTACCAGATTGGCGTAGGCTTCATTCTGATTATGCGCCTCGAAAAGGGTGTCAAAAAAATCGGGGTCGCGGCGGGGCGGATTCGCCCTTCTTCCCGGCAAAATCCTCCCAAGCCGCGCCGCGGTTTCGGGATCGGGCGCCTTCCAGGGGGGAAGCTCCGCCTGGTAGCTATAGAACGACTGGCGGGCAAATTCGGTATTGGCGCGCTTTTCTTCGCTCAAAAGGCGTCCGTCCGCCCAATAAAACCAGCGGCCTTTTAACAGCACCGCCCAGTCATTGTCCCGGTACTCGGCCCGTTCAATGGCTGGATAGGCGGCGGCATAGGCCTTCATAATCTGTTCGCCGCCGGCCGGCTGCTGGCCCCGCACGGGAACAGCCTGCCACAGCGCAAGCATAAGGGTGAAAAAAATGATGTTTTTTGGCATAATGAATAATAAATCAAAACACCCCTTGACGGCTAGCCCAAACTGGGGTAGGCTATTGACAGCGTTTTCGTTTGAGAACGCCTATATATGGCTCACCCGCCAGCCAAACAAAGACGGGGTAAGGAATTCTCTCAATGGCTAAGAAATTGTATGTCGGTAATCTTTCGTACAACACCACCGAGGACGGACTTCGCAGTCTGTTTACCGGGTATGGGACTGTTGCATCCGCAAAAATCATTTTTGATCGGGAGACAGGCAACTCCAAAGGCTTTGGTTTTATCGAAATGGGAACCGACGAAGAAGCTGCTGCGGCTATCACCGGAACAAACGGCAAGGAAATTGACGGTCGTAAGCTCCGGGTAAATGAAGCGATGGACAAACCCCGCCGCAATTCAGGTTCCGGCGGAAACTGGTAATGGAATAACAGAGTTCGTTTAACGCGGACTCTGTTGTCCAAAAGCATAAAAACCAATTTTCTCCAACAGCGCGGCCTCGTCTATGGGTTTTCTAAGGTGATCATTCATCCCCGCCGCCAGGCAGTTTTCGATGTCTTCTTTGAACGCGTTGGCTGTCATGGCTACAATGGGAATTGTTTTAGCCTCGGGTAAATCCAGGGCGCGTATTGCCCGCGTCGCCTCCAGACCGTTCATTTCCGGCATTTGTACATCCATAACAATAAGATGATATTTTGCGGGATTGGCGAGGAATTTCTTTACCGCTTCAACGCCGTTTGAGGCGGTGTCGATCACCGCGTGGGTGTCCTCCAGAATGGCCATAAAGATTTCGCGGTTAATCTCGATATCTTCGGCAAGGAGCAGGTTTATTCCGCGGTAGTCGGGGCGCGGCGCGGCCGGTCTGTCGGGCTCGGCAGTTTTTCCCGAGGCGCTTTTAATTACGTCAAACAGGGCGGAAGGAAACACCGGTTTTGAAACAAAGCGGCTTACCCCGGCGGCGAGCGCCCGATCTTCAATACGGTTCCATTCCAGGAAACTGCACACAAGAATAATCCGCGCGGAATCAATTATATGGCCAAGTTCTTCCGCAACCAAAAGGCCTGTTTTTTCATCGGTATGACGGCGGCGGAGTCTGCCCGGGCCGATATTGTATTCCACAAAGACAATATCGTATTCCCTGCCGCAGCCCGCGGCCGCTTCGATCAGGGCAAGGGCGCTGTCGCGGGTTGCCGCCGTTTCGACCGCCATGCCGAACGAAGCGATAATACGCGCCATCTCTTCCCGCTGCTCCGTATCATTTTCTACCACCAGGATTTTCAGCGCCGCGCTTTCGGCAGAACGCTCCGCTCCGGGCGGCGGATCGCCTGCGGAAGCCAGTAATTCCACCTGAAAGAAAAACACCGAACCCGAGCCGGGTTCGCTTTCTACCCAAATGCGGCCGTTCATTTTTTCTACGATGCTTTTTGAAATAGCCAGCCCCAAACCGGTGCCGCCAAAACGGGCGGTAATATTTTTGTCCGCCTGCTGGAACGGAAGAAACAGTTTTTTCATCTGGTCCGCGCTCATACCTATTCCCGTGTCGCTTATCGCAAAGCGCAGGATCTTTTTTTCTTTATCCGCACAGTCAACTTCGTCCACGTTCACGTGGATTCTGCCGCCTTCGGGGGTAAACTTTACCGCGTTGGAAAGCAGATTGGTAATTACCTGGGAAAGCCGTAGTTCGTCTCCTTCGTAATGAACGCACAGCCCCGGTTTAACCGATACAACAAGCGCCTGATCTTTTTGGTCGGTCTTGTCGTTAATAATATTGCACACCCGTATCAATAATTTTTCCAGGTTAAACGGAACGCTGTCCAAATCAAATTTACCCGATTCGATCTTTGACATATCCAGAATATCGTTAATAATACCCAAAAGATGTGTTGACGAAGCGTTGATGGTAGAAAGGCAGTAGCGCAGTTTGCCTATGTCGCTGGTTTTGCCGGCAATGCGGGTCATGCCGATAATGGCGTTCATCGGCGTGCGGATTTCGTGGCTCATCCGGGAAAGAAAATCGCTTTTTGCGCGGGTTCCGGCCAGCGCGTCGCTCGACGCCTTTATAAGCGTTTGGGTAAGTTCCCGCTCCTGAATGGTTGTTACGATAAGCAGGCCGCCGGCGGTAATTGCCGCAATATCTTCTTCGGTAAATGTCTGCTCTTCTGTCCGGTTTATCGAGATTAATCCCCAAAAATTCCCTTTTATGATGATGGGAACGGCAAGCACCGAAAGAATTTTGCCCCGGTCGAACATTTCTTTTTCACACGCGTTCATAATCGAATAATTACGCCCGACAGTATTTCCCGAAGAAAGCTCCTTGATCCAGCCGGGCAGTACGGCGTCGTCGAACTGTTCGGTGCCTGTTTCTTCTTTTACGGGGTATCCGTAAAGACGGCGAACGAACAGCGAAGCTTCTTTTTTTTCCGCCTTCCAAAGGTGGGTGCCGCTGCAACCAAGCGTGCTGCAGATTGCCTCGCAGGCATTAATCATTACTTCGGAAAAACCGTCGTCGTTTACCGAAAGCAGGGTTGACCCAATCTGGTGCACCAGCTCTATGTACTGGGCGTTTTTCCGGTACAGGTTAATGTTGTTTTTACGTTCATGCAGTAAATCTTCGCGGGTTTTAACAAGGCAGTTTTCGCTTTGGTTAATTCCCAGGGCGATTTTACGCGCCATTCCCCGGCACGAAGGGGAACCGCAGGCGCCGCAGTCAAAATTGTTTTTTACGCTGTTCCGGGCGGCGGAACCGGCCGATTTAAAAAGTTTTTCCAGCGCTTCTTCGATTTTCTTTTCATCGGGGTCCTGTCTTTTATTGTCCGCCGCAGGCGTTTTAAGGAATTTTTTAAAATCAAAGGCGTTATATTCTTTGCGCTTTTTAAAAGAAAGCTGCTCGGTTTTTGATGTTTCGCGTTTATTGTTTTCGATAATCGCCCGGATGGTAAAACTGTTTTTTGGAACAATGCCCGCGGACCCCCGGTTACAGCCGTATTCACAGCACCGGGCGTCAAAAATACGCGGCAGATCGCTTTTATCCGCCGCCGCATAGCTTTCAAGTTCCGTAAACACCGGGCGGCCCGCGTATTCAGCAGACGATCCGCATTCCGGCTTAAAGCCCTCCGTCAGCGGAAAAACCGTACCCGGTTCCACGGGCGGGTCAAAATTTGATTCGCCTGAAGGAAGTTCTATTTTTGCCCCGTTTATATAGCGAAAAAGTTTTTCGAAGGTAAGATGATAGGTAATGCCGGCGGAACGGCCCTGCGCGATACAGGAAGAGAGGACGGCGATTTTTCCGCTTCCTTTGTATTCCCTTAAATACACGGCAAGGCAGTTTACGGGATCCTGCACAGGCGAAAGCGCCGGCAGCAGTTCGTTTTGATACTGTTCGCACCAGGAAACAAGCGCCGGACAGCTCTGGGTAATCAGGGGCGGCGGATCATACTGTTCAATATATTCAAGGGTTGCCCGCCTGCAGATATCCCCGCCAAAAGACGCGTCATATATTCCGGCAATACCCATGCCGCGAAAATATTCCAAAAGCTGTTTCCAGCGGGGGACATTAATTTTAAGCGAAGAGGCGATCAGGGTGATTTCTTTGCCGGCGGCTATATCGGCAAGAAACAATTCCAGATCGTCCGTGTAATCGCGCGCGCCGTGTCCGCACGCTTCAAGACAGGCGCCGCAGGCAATACAGCTGTTTTCGTCTACTTTTACTTTTGAATTACCCTGTTGATCAAAATAACTTATGTTTGCCGTCTCTACCGGACAGGCGCGGATACAGCGGTTACAGCCAACGCATAATTCTTCGCTGGCGGTAATGACGCTCTTCACCGGGCCGCCCACTCATGAATAAAGCTAAAGGCGTGCTGCTGAATTCCGTCAAACCAGCGATCGATAAAATGTACCAGATCGTTCCCGGTGTAGCGGTAATGCCAGCTTTCCCAGTCATATCCGGTAAGCGCTTCATATCCCCGGGGATACGAAAGCGACCAGCCGTATTCGCCGGCATGCGCTTTTACCCAGCGGCCCGCGGCGCTTTCGGCAAAATCGTTGGTGATTGAACCAAAATCAACAACAAGTCCCAGCTGATGCTGGCTCATTCCCGGACGGGCGCTTACCCGTTCCGCCTGCGCGAGGCCAAGCCGTTTTGTCCAGCGGTCAAAGGAACCAATTTGATATTCCCAGGAACGATAGGCCGATGATACGGTCAGGGTAATTCCCGCGCTTTTTGCCGCGGCCGCCAGTTCTTCCAGCGCCGCCTCTGCTTTTTCGCGGAGCATCATTACATCGCCGATTCCGGCGCGGTAACTTTTGTAGCGCAGTGTTACCAGGTCGTCAGGCTCATAGCTTTCGGGAAGCGAGTGCTGTTTATCAACCAGAATCCAAAGAAACGGATCGGCGGTTTTTTGCAGGGTATCGTCAAGTTCGCCAAGAAACATTTCTTCCTGGGCGCGAATCTTTTGCGCCATGTCGGGAGGAATTGCGGCGGCGGACAACGCGTCGATCAGGCGGGCGTTCGGTAAACTTGTCCTTTGATTTTGGGCATTTTGATCCTGATTTCGATTTTGGCTTTGGCTTTGGCTTTGGCTTTGGCTTTGGCTTTGGCTTTGGCTTTGGCTTTGATCTTGATTGGCAATGGAGATTTTAGTTTTTTCGGCCTCGTTAATTCCCGCCCGAGACTTGCTGCCGGTACACGAAATAGAAATACAGAGCAAGAATAAAATTACCGGACCACCCTTCATGGCATTAGACTATACACTTTTTAAGCACGCGTGTCCAATATTATTTTTACAAAAAATTTATCGGCGCTTTCGGGAACTTACCAGTTCAATACAATCGAGGTAATCGAGGTAATCAAAGAATCAAAGCAATCGAAGGGCTTCCTTTGCCATAGCCTCGGCAAAAGCCGCGTGGCCTTCGGCCTCCCAGTGAACGCCGTCCGCGCCGCTCGACTCAACGACCGCGCCCGCGTCAAAAAACGCCGCGCCGCATTCTTTGGCGCAGGCGCGGTAATACGGCGCAAGGCGGCGCGAAATTTCGACCGCGTCAGGCGCAAGCAGCTGGCGGAACGCGGGCGATTCGACAAGCGGCGGCGGCGAAACCATTAGCACGCGCGGCGCGCCGTTATCCGGTCCTGTTTCGGAACCAAGGATTGCCTTTGCCACAAGCTGAGCGCCGTGGGAAACATCGTAAGCGCCGGGATTAAAACGGTTTTTTAAATCGTTGCTTCCCAGCATAAAGATAACCAGATCGAGCGGGCGGTGGCTTCGCAGTATGGGAATTAACTGGCGCAGTCCGTTACGGTCGCCTTCGATTGGATCTTCAAGGCAGCTTGTTCTGCCGTTAAGGCCCTCTTCAATTACCCAGTAATCCGGATTCGACACATCGCGGTTAAGGAGCGCCGCCATTGCCACAGGCCAGCGGGTCCTGTAGTCATAGCGGCCTCCCCGGGGATTATAACCCCAGGTGTTTGAATCGCCGTAACAGAGTATGGTCTTCATTGTTTTCGCGGCGAATTATTCGGGCGCGAGTTTACCTATCCGCCGTCTGATCAAAAGATATATCAAAAGGCCAAACAGGGTAGCCGCCGCCACGACCGCGGCCTGCCAGAAAACCTGGGTCCGTATGTATCGCATAATAGGTTCGCTGTCCAGATCAACGGCGACAATACCGATTGTTTCTCCCCCGCTGATTATTGGTCCATAGGCGGAAAGGGTCCAGCCCCAGTCGGGGTCGATGCTCAGGGCGCCGACATGAACTTCGCCGGTTCTAAATGTCGCCAGCGCCGCATCGTCCCATTCTCCGATATCCTCTTCGTCGCCCAGCTCCGAGAAGCCGGTTTCCCCCGGATCGCCGCCGTCAACAATGTAAAAAAACACGCTGCCTTCTTTGGGGGCCATGGTATAAATAAAACGGGATCCGGTCCGCTCTTTTAATTCCTTGAGCGCAAGACGCGTTTTATCGTAATAGGGATCGCCGCTGTCCATGGTCCGGGTTAATTTTTCAAACGATTCGCCGTCCACCAGTTCCGCGGCCTGCCGCAGGGTTGGCAGCCCTACCTGCGAACAGATGTATTCCGTAAGCGTATTTACCTGCAAAACAGACGTAAAAATAAAAACAATAAAAATCGCCACAAAGAAAAATATAAAAAACAGGGTAACCATAAATTTGAGCGATCCCCTGGCTTGGTCAAGCTCCGCATATTTACCGGGTTCCATTCAATCCCTCCTCTCCGCATAAATTCGCATATCGCGGAAACACTTACGACGCCCTGTTCATGACAGCGCCCGCCATAACACTTTCTTCCTGGAACGGAATATAAATATTGAATACGGTGCCCTTTCCCTGTTCAAAGGAAATTTTTATGGAACCATGAAGGTCCTTTATCCGCTCTTTGACAAGGCTTAGGCCTACTCCCCGCCCGGCGTGAACATCGGCGACTTCGGCGGTGCTGAACCCGGGCGAAAAAATCGCCTTTAACAGCAAACTGGGATTTTCCGCGTCGGCGGGGTTTTTAAACACATGCTGGCGCAGCGCTTTTTCTTTTATTTTTTCCATATTAAGGCCCCTGCCGTCATCCGCCAGTTTAAGATGAATGCTGCCTATTTCGTTTTTTATGGAAAGTTTTATTTTTCCTTCCGTATCTTTGCCCTGTTTTTTTCGCTCGTCCGGCGTTTCAATACCGTGATACACGGCGTTGCGCACCAGCTGGGTAAGCACTTCTTTAATAACGCGCCGGGGGCCCGTTTCGAGCACGGCGCCGTCCAGTTCTTCTATTACCAACTTTGCTTTTTTATCCTGCGCGGCGGCGGCCTTTTCGCAGGCTTTGGTAAGGGTTTCGACAAGAACATGACGATCCTGGCGGCGGTTGCCGCCGGCGCTTACCTTGAACGCCTCGATTTTTGCAATGGTATCGCGGAACTTGTCTTTTTCTTTCATGATTCGTTCAAGATCCACGGTTACGCGAAGTACATCCTCGAACGAAACATCGTCCTGTTCGCGGTAGCCCTTAATTACGTTTTCCAGCTCGTGAAGCTTCGCGCTAAAATTTTCCAGGCCCAAGATAAGGGCGTTGGATTTAATGGCGTGTACCGACTGGTATATATCAACCATCGCGTCCTGCGCGTTCATCTTGCGGTTTTTAAGGGTGTCGTTAATACGGTCAAATTCATATTCGGTATCTTCGATAAAGTCGCCAAATACCCTGGGTTCCACCTGAATAACCTGAAAAAGGGCGCGCATTTCTTCTTCGCGTTTTGAAGCTTCCATTTCAAGCTGCCGCTGTAATTCCTTGGCTTCGGTAATGTCCTCTACGGTGCCCAGTACAAAAAATTCCCCCCGCCCTCGTTCTACCGCCACAAAGCTGGTGCTAAAAATTTTTGTCGCCTGGTTTACTTCGTCCAGATAGGAAAATTCGCTGATGGGGTTAATCTCTTCCAGCATGGACGCGTCAAACGAACGGTTGATCACCATTTTAAAATAATCTTCCAGGGTATCGCGTTCTTTTGCCTTGAGCGACGCGGACAGTATGTCGGTAAACTTTCTTCCTTCGATTTCGTCGGTTCCCAGAATTCCTTCCAGCGGTTTTGAATAGGAGCCCTGAATAAGAAAATCCTTGTCCATCAGAAACAATCCGGCTTTAAGGTTGTCTTTCATGGCCTCGATAAGATCGCGCTCGACTTTAAGCTGCAAAGTAAGCTGTTTGTTCCAGCGGTTCATCATAAGGCGGATCTGCTCGTACACCATGGTAAGAATGGCTACCAGTAAATACACGCAGATAAGGCGAAGCGCGACAGGTATGGTATAGACAAAACCCGAGAGTCCGGGTATGAGGGTAAACGTCATAACCGCCACAAGAAGCATGCCGGAAAGTATTGTTCCCGTAGAAAGACCAAGCATAAAGATCGTAAGAATGGGGTACGAATAAATCCACAAACCGGCAAAACCCCGCTCGTCCCCGGTAGACACAAGGAACGCGAGCAGGAAGCCGAAAATAAACAGCGGAATAAACCCCAGAATGGCAAAGGGTAATTTGGTACGCAGCAAAACGATGAACAGAATACAGATACAGCCCAGCGAAATGTCGAATACGCCGCGGATTATGTTCCCTTCTCTTACGACACTGATTCCAAAGATGATTATAAAGGCGGCGCCGACAAAAAACGCCGCGTTAAGAATCACATACCGGGCCATCTCGTCCACGACCGATTCGTCGCGGGGATTCTCAAAATGATGACTTGAGAGCAAGCGAAGAAACGTGTCGCCCTGTGCCGCCATATTACGCCCCCTTGGTCGATTCGATGGCTACCGAAAGACAAAACGTGTCGCCCCCGGCAGAATCAAAGGGCACGCAGATGATCCTTGCCTGGGCGTTGGGCCATTTAATCTGGTGTCCGGGACCTTCGATAATGGTCGGAAGGCTTATTACCAGGCGAAAGGCCTCTTCAAGGTTTTTTTTAACATTTCCGGCGATAATGTTGACAATCTCGCCGATGGCGTCCACCACGTCGGAATCGATGGCGGTATGTTTGGTATCGGTAAGCTTTTCGGTAAGGCGCAGGGCAAAGGGCGTCTTCATGGAAACAACCACGGCGCCTCTGGCTTCTCCGGTTAACCCGATAACCGAAGAAATATCCCATTCGTTCGCCGTTGTCGCTTCTTCAAAGAAGGGCCGGCCGGGGACAAGATCCAGTCCTACAAACTGCTTAAACACATTTTGGCAGACATCAATGAAAGGTTGAATGTATTTTTCCATAAATGGCCTCCTTAAAAGGTTATTTTAGAGAGCTTTTCGGTAAATATCTTTTCGTTTACCGGTTTGACAATATAGTCGGTGGCGCCGTTTTTGAGCGCCTCGATCACATTGTATTTGGCGGATTCGCTGGTCACCATGATAATGGGAAGCTCCTTGTACTGTTCCATGGCCCGGACCTGTTTAAGAAAATCAAGACCGGAAAGCTCCGGCATGTTCCAGTCGAGCAGTACAAGATTTACGGTTTGATTTTGAAGCATCAACAGGGCGTCTTTGCCGTTTCCGGCTTCAACAAACTGACAGGGGATTTTTAGCTCGCTAAACGTATTTTTTACGATATTTCGCATAATCCGGGAGTCGTCTACAACCATTACTGTCTTCATGCTCTTCCTCCTTAAGGGGTTTTTGTCGATAATAGTAGGTAGCTATGCTGCCCATATACGTACATAATACTGCAAAGTGTCTTGCTTTGGGAATACTCCTTTGCGGACATCTCCACGCAGCCGACGTGGCCGTAGAGGCGATCCCCGACGATACCTCGCTGCGCCTTGAACTTAAGGATCGCTGGCTGGTAGAAAAGCCCCAACAGGTGCTTCGCGGCCGCCCCCTGGTACATACCCTGGCCGCCGGGGGAAGGGTTCAGGTACGTTCGGAAAGCCGCGGCAACGAGTTTATGGTGGTTCTTGCGCGGGAATACGACGGGGCCTTTCCGGGCTGGGCCCAGGGTTCCTGGGTCTACTTTCGCGCCCTTGACTCAGGAGCGCCGCTGCGGCTGCGCATCTTTCCCCGGAGCGATCCGGTGGCGTACCTGCAGCTGCGGCCCCTGAGCGAAAGCAAGTGCCAGCTGGACATGGTGATTCAGGACGCGTACCTTGTACAGGGGCTGCCGCTGGGTATTCCCTTTGAGCGTCTGCTTACCATGCCGTTAAGCGAAGTACTCGCCGCCGCGGGGAGCCGCATTCCCCGGCGTTACTTTGACATCGATCCGGCGCAGTACGAAGACAGCCGGAATTTTGTCCGCAAAGTACGCAGCGGAATCAGCGTCCTTGCCTTTCGCGACGACGGCGCCTTTGATGAAAACGGCAACTTTGTGTTTATCGAAACCCTTGAAAGCCAGGGATACGAGGAAGAAGCCGGCCTTAACTGTTCCGGCTTTGCCAAATGGGTAGTCGACGGCATTTTGCGGCCCGTTACCGGAAAACGCCTTGCCATAACGCCGCTCAAAGCGCCTACTTCGCCGGGCAACTCCCTTTCCGGCAATTTTTCATCGCAGGACCCGCGTTTTGGCCTTGACTGGACGCGCAACCTTGCCCTGGAGGCGGCGCATACCCTGCGCGGTTCCCGGACGCTGGAAGATGTAGAAGTACGGACCGGCCGTTTTGCCTCTACCATTGACCGAGCCGGCGGCGAAGCGGCGGTGCGCAGCTATCCCGAATACCTTGCGGGAGCGGGATTTAGGCTTGAAGGATTACGGGCCCTGCTTTACACGCTGGCGGTGGACGAGCCGGGGATGATTTATCTGGCCGCGGTAAGCGAAGAAGGTTCCGAACCCCGGATGCGCCGCTACTATCACATCGCCGTACTCGTTCCCTACTTTTCGGCAAACGGGGTGTTCCAGATCAACGTGTTTGAAAGCGCCGAAGAAACCACCATTAACGGTTTTATCTCGCGCCACCCAAACGCCCTGGTCAACCTTGTCCGCATCCCGGTCGAAGGAAGCTTTTCACCATAGTCGGCTTTATCCCAGCGATTGTTCAAAGAGGCGGATAATATCGCTTTTTTGTACGCTGATGTACGCGTCTTTCGCGTTTTTTGTGGCGGCGGATTTTTGGGCCCAGGCTTCAATTTGTTCACAACTCGCTTTTTCGCGTACGCCGAGCAGCTTGTCCAGCAGACGGCTGAATTCGTCAAGGGTCATTGAATTGCCGGCCGCTCCCAGCGCCGCGCAAATCGCGGGAATGCGCGGCGGAATTCCGGCGGCGCGTTCCCGTTCGTCAACAAATTTTAAAAACGCCCCCAGCAAAAGTCCGTTGGCCCTGCCGTGATCGGTGGCCCATTCAAGGGTAAGCTCGTAGCCCATCGCGTGGACAAGCGCGGTGCCTGTCTGCGCGATAACCATGCCCGCCAGCGTCGAGGCAAGCAGCAGCTTTTCCCGTACTTCGGGGCTCAAAGCGGCGGCGGACGCGGCGGCCCTTCCCGCATCATCCTTTTTCATGTGTACCAATTCGTCAAAAAGTCCGGCAATGATCGCAATGCTTTCGCGGGCAAGCGCGTTGCTCATCTCTGACGACCGGGGGGTGAGCATTCCTTCTATAGAATGGGAAAGCGCGTCAATCGCCGTGTTTACCGTGGTTTCCCTTCCCAGGCGGCGCATATACCGCGGATCAAGAAACGCGTACCGGGGAAAAAGGACAGGCGACCCTATCGATTTTTTTAAATCACCCGATTGGCTGGTAAGTATCGCATACTGGGTTACTTCCGAACCGGTTCCGGCGGTGGTGGGAATTTCTACCAGGGGCAGGGCCCTGGTATAGGAAGCGCCGTGAACTGCCGCCCGGTCAACGGCGGCAAGGGCCAGCGCGGCGGCGGCCTTTGCGGCGTCCATGGGGGAACCGCCGCCGATGCCGATAACAAAATCACATCCCTCGCGCCTGATTAGTTCGGCGGCGTCACAGGCGCAATCCACCGTGGGGTTGCTCATTACCCGGTCAAAAAGAACATGCGTTTGACCGTTGGCTGCAAGCGCCTTTGCCACATCGTCGTATGAGCCGTTGATGCGGGCTGAATTTTTACCGCTCACAACAAGGGCTTTCTTTCCCAGTTCGCCCAGAAGCGCCCGGTTTTTTACTACACAGTCCCCGCCCATGATTACCCGTGTGGGCATAAAATAATTAAATTCCATAAAAAGAGTATAGCGTAAAACGGGGGTTAATACAGCAGTTTATGCGCCGCGTTCATCGTTTGGGCAAGCGCGGTAATCGTATTGTTAAGGTCCCTTGAAATGAGCAGTGAATAAATCATGTCGATAACGGCAAGCTGGGTAATGCGGCTTGCCATTGCGCCGGAACGGTATACCCGCTCGGTAGAAGGAACCACAAGGGCGCAGTCCGCTTTTGCGCGCAGCGTGTTTTTGCTTTCGCCGGTAAGGGTAATAACGGCGGCGTTTTTTTTTGCGGCCCATTCGGCGGCGGTAATCATGGCGGGAGTTTCGCCCGAATACGAAATAATAATCGCGCGGTCGCAGGAACGAAGACCGCACGCGGCGGTAATCTGTAAATCGGTGTCAAGCGGCGCCGAACAGGGTATGCCGATACGAAGAAGTTTTTGATACAGGTCCTGGGCGACAAGGCTTGACGCGCCAATGCCAAAAATATAGTTGACATGGCTCCCGCGAATCAAATCCACCGCTTTGTTCAAGAGGTGAATATCGCATAACGACTCAAGGGAAGCAATACCGCGCTGTATGCCGCCGATAACCCCCTTTACGACCGAAGCGGGATTGGGGTCCGACTCAAGTTCAAGACTGGGCAGAAAGCGCTCGTCCGAAGTCCTAAACACATCGTGGGACAGGCGGAGTTTAAAATCGGCATACCCGCCGGCGCCGATGCGGCGGCTAAACCGTACAATAACGGCCTGGCTTACGCCGCTTTGTTTTGCCAATTCGGTAATACTGTAATAGAGAACGCGTTTTGGGTCGGCAAGAATAAAATCGGCGGCGCGCCTTTCCTGTTTGGGAAGCTTGGGAAGCTGTTCGCGTATGGCGAAAAGAAGGCTGTCCATTAGGCGTCTATGCCCGGTATGCCGGCCAGACACCCCGCCGATTCCTCCAACAGGGTTTCGGCTTTTTCGCGGGAAACGCCCAGGCGAATCATCACAATGGCTGATTTTGACTGCCTTCCCGCCAATTCAAATGTATGTTCGGCTTCTTCCCGCGAACAGCCTGTCGCTTCTTTAACAATCCGGATCGCCCGGGTAATTAATTTCTGGTTTACCGGTTTTAAATCTACCATCAGGTTTTTATACACCTTTCCTGTCCGGATCATCGCGATGGTAGAAAGCATGTTAAGAACAAGTTTTTGCGCGGTCCCGGCCTTCATTCGCGTAGACCCGGTAACCACCTCCGGTCCTACATCCAGAAACAGACGGTGCGCCGCCAGGGTAAATGTTTTGGCGTTTTGGTTACAGCTTATTGCCGCGGTAACGGCCCCGACACTCCGCGCGTAGGCAAGGGCGCCAAGGACATACGGGGCCTGACCCGAGGCGGTAATTCCCACCAGTATGTCGTTTTTGCAAAGATTGATTTCCTTTAGCTGGGCGGCGCCCAAACCGCCGTCGTCCTCGACCGCTTCAACGGAATTGGTCAGGGCTTCCGCGCCTCCGGCGATAAGGGCGCATACCGTACCGGGATCAACCCCGTATGTCGGGGGACATTCCGAAGCATCCAGCACTCCCAGGCGCCCCGAAGTTCCCGCGCCCAAATAGACCAGGCGTCCGCCCTTTTTAAGGGCGGCGGCGATTGCTTCCGCCAGGGCGGCAATTTCGGGCAGCGCCCGTTCCACGGCCAGGGGAACTTTTTTGTCTTCGCTGTTGATGATCGCGGCTATCTCCAGGGCGGATTTACGATCGATGTCAAAAGAGGCTTCATTTCGCGCTTCGGTCGAATAATTTTCAAGAACATCCTGCATACAGCAATCCTATGCCCAATTTTGGGCAGTGTCAAGAAAATAATTTTCATTTTTTCTCGAATTTTGACAAATTTTTAAAAAAAATGAAAAAATACTTGCGTTTTGAAAAAAACTTTGATACACTGGTACCCATGAGTATGCCGCGCCAAGGGGCTTTTACATGGAAAGAAAGGGACGTTTTGCTGATTTCCGGCGCTTTACTGCTAATAAGTTTATTCTTCAACGCCTGCGCTACAGGAAAGGAAAACAGTTTGGAAGCCTCGCTGTATAACAAAACAAACGATTTAATTCCCTATATAAACGATGATTTGCTTTTTGGTTATTGTGATAAAAAAACGCATGAAATTGCAATTCCCGCCCAGTACCGAAGAGTTTATCCATTCATAGGAGATTATGCGGTAGTTGAAACCACAGAAGAAAAATATATCATTATAGATAAAAACAACAATCGTCTTTTGAAAAACTATAATTTTGACAGGGGATATCTATTTTCAAGTGAAGATAAAAGAACTGTTTTGGCTTTAACGGACAAATGGAAGGGATTAAAGATTAATCCCATGGCGATATTTGCAAAACTTGTGCCTGTCACAGCCCCGGTTGAAATCCCTGATTTATTTGAACATACCCGTTCGGACTACCGTATATATAATTTAACAACCGGAAAATTGGTTACAAAAAAATTAGAAGATTTTAGCAGAGTCTATGTTGTCGGTAATTATCTTGCGGCAGATACATATCTTTATCAATTCCTTGATAACGGGAACCTTAAATATGCCGGTAATGACAGAACCGTCCAAATATTAAACGAAATAATAAAACAGCGGGGTATAGATCTTTATGAATTTTACCTGAATCCCAATGACCAAAGATTGGAATATAAATATCTTAAGTATGAAGAAGACAAAGGGGACAGAAGACCTGATTTGGAAAAATTACAGAAAGTAATACCTGACGGCTTTGAATACAAACCTTTTATGTATCCGTACCGGTTTAATAACGGGAGAATATTGAGTCCGGTTTATATAAAAAGAGATGATATATACAGGATAGAATTAGAACCGAAAAATGGAACTAACACCAGAACCTATGGTGTTTATAATGATACGCAGGGAACGTGGTTAATCGATCCGGTTGGTTCGGCAGAACCGGATGCTCGTAATTTAGAGCCGACAAACGATGAAAATGTTTGGTATGGAACTGACGGGTCGCCGCTTTATTGGATATATGACATTGAAAATAAAATAAAATATTCACCCCGGGAATTTCAGGTATATAGAAATATTAATTCTTCCGGCGATCATTTGGGAATCTATTATCCCGGCGTCCAATATGTATATACAGGATATTATAACGATTCCCTCAATCCCAGATACAATCTAATCCCGCATTAATTCCTTGTGATATATTGGGAAAAAGCCATGATTTTTCAAAGGAGAATTTTATGGGTTATAACGTTCCGGCTGCATACGACATTTTTGCAAGCCCGATAAAGGGAACCGCAGGTTTCCAGGGCTTGCAAAAATGCGGGTGGAGTTGAGCGCGGGAGGCGCAGCCGACCTGGCGAAACGGAACCCTGGACCGGCAAAGCGTAAACAGACCTGTTAGACAATACCCTAAAACATTATTGAATATTTTCCCTAAAAATAGTAAATTAGATCTTGATAAAATATGGAAATCAATATAGTATTGTATACAAAAGGATACACGCATGATTGGTAAAAATATAATAAAAAATGCCATCAACCTTACGGAAAGTGGTTTTGAAAAAGACAAAGATCATTTTTCAATTACCCGCGATGTGTTTACAGCACGATTGGAGAGTTTCATTATTGACACCAATAAATATTTGGAGGCGGCAATAATTGGAGAAATAGGCAATAATACGTTTGATCATAATTTTATGTTTAAAAATATTTTTCAGAAAGGTGTTTATTGTGATTATAATTTTCAGGAAAAGTATGTACTAGTGGCTGATTACGGCAGGGGAATTAAGGCATCCTTGATACAAGTCATGCCAGGCATACAAGACGATTTAGAGGCACTGAAAATAGCATTTACAGAAAAAATATCAGGCCGATCTCAGGAACAGCGTGGAAACGGATTAAAATTTGTATCAGAAACGATTCAAAATAATAAGTGGGATTTATATTTTCAGTCAGGTAATGGATATTGTTGTATAAGCAGGGATGAGATAAAATATTCGAATAGTAATACATCTATATCAGGGTGTTTGGCAATAATCGATTTATATGGAGGAAAGTAATTATGAATATCGAAATAAATAATTTCGGAGAAAATCTCCTTAATCGGCCATCCGGCCGGGAAGCGTTTTTAATGGCAAAGGCATATATTCTCAAGGATATTAAACCTTCAGAAGAGATCGTTTTGGATTTTGATAAAATAAAGGTAATGACGCCGTCCTGGCTGGATGAATTTATAATGGGAATAAAATCGGAATTTAACAACGGATTAAACTATGTTAATATAGAAAATCCATCAGTTAAAGCATCGTTAAAAACAGTATTAGCATAAAGGGCGTACTGCTACCGTTCCGGCTGTTTACGCTTCGGGGTCTTACGGCGGCCCGGACTCCGGAACGTTATGCGAGGTACATGAAGGAGCAGGCCGGGCCGGCAAAACATCGCATACAGCCGCCTCCACGGCCGGAACTTTTTCGGTCGGCACTTTTTCGGCCGGAACTTTTTCGGTCGGCACTTTTTTGTCTTCGTTGTTGATGATCGCGGCTATCTCCAGGGCGGATTTACGGTCTATGTCAAAAGACCTCATTCCGCGCTTCGGTCCAATAATTTTCAGGAACATCCTCATACAGCGTCCTATGCCCAATTTTGGGCAGTGTCAAGAAAATAATTTTCATTTTTTACGCGATTTTGACAAATTTTTAAAAAAAATGAAAAAATACTTGCGTTTTGGAAAAAGCTTTGATACACTGGTACCCATGAATATGTCCAAACACCGCAGGAGCTTTCCCCTGTGAAGATAGCCGCCTATTGCCAGGATTTTGAAGACCAGGTAGTAACGCTGTGGAACAGGGTTCTTGCTGCGGATGTCCTGACCGTCCAAAAATTCAGAAAACAGGCCCTGTTTGACGATAACTTTGATTCCGGCCTGTGCGATGTCGCGCTGGAAAACGGAACAGTCGCCGGCTTTGTTCTGGCGACAAAGCGAAAATTCCCCTACCTTGAGCGGGGGCTCGAACCCCGCCGGGGCTGGATAAATGTGATTTTTGTTGATCCCGCATACCAAAGACAGGGCGCGGGGACGCTGCTGCTTGAAACAGCCGAAAAAAAACTTGCCCGGCTGGGAGCGGCGGAGATCACCCTTGGCGCGTACTCGCCCAATTACTTTTTTCCCGGTGTCGACTGCGCAAACTATGCCGAAGCGAAGGCGTTCTTTGAAAAACACGGCTATATCGCCGGCGAAGAGGCGTTTTCGATGCGGCGGGATCTTCACGGCTACCGTATCCCAAAATCAACGCTTGCAAAAAAGCAGGAGGCGGAAAAACAGGGGTACCGCTTTATCAATTTTGAATACCGTTATGCCCTTGAGCTGCTGGAATTTGCCAAAACTGAATTTGGCGGCGGCTGGAAGCGGAATGTCCTGGTAAGTATGCAGAACGGCCTTGCCGAAGACTGCATACTGCTTGCCCTGAATAACGGCATTGCCGGTTTTTGCATGAGGATGATTGACGGCAACCCCATGCGCTTTGGCCCCATCGGCATTGCGGAGGCAAAACGAAACGACGGACTTGGCGGAATATTGCTTGATATGCAGATGTTCGAAATGTCCCGCCGGGGAATTTACCAGATGTATTTTATTTCGACCGATGTACCCGGACGGCGTTTTTACGAGCGCCACGGCGCAAGCGTGTTTCGCAGTTTTTTTGATTACCGAAAGGAGTTGCCCGGTGAGCGTTAACCGTGTAGTAAGTATTGGCGCCCATTCCCTTGACGCTGAACTTTTGGGAGGCCCGCTCCTCTTAAAGTACGCGCGGCAAGGCGCCCGTTGTACGACAATTCATGTTACCCAGGGAAGGCTTGAAGACCCCGCCGCCACGGAAGAAGCAAAACAGGCATACCTAAAGGAACTGCTTGCCCAAAATAAACGCGCGGCGGAAAAACTTGGCGCGGACACGCTGTGGCTTGGCTATGTTTCAAACAATATGCCGTCAACCGGCGAATTCAGCAAACGGCTCGTTGATTAC
The DNA here is from genome assembly GCA_031267675.1 of Treponema sp. Lineage (GTDB taxonomy): Bacteria > Spirochaetota > Spirochaetia > Treponematales > Breznakiellaceae > JAIRYT01. The sequence goes on from JAIRYT010000061.1 coordinate 61,822, forward strand.
TTTATTGAAGAGAACGTCCAGCTGGTGATTACCCACTGGCGCGGCAGTATGCATCAGCGGCATATCAACACGCACGACGCGGTTACCCAGGCGGTAAAACGTCTGCGGGAGCGGGGAAACCAAATTAAACTGCTGTACGGGGAAACATTCGAAGATCTGGTGGGTTTTATTCCGCAGGCGTATTTTAGCCTTGACGAAGGCGAAAAGGAGCAGTGGTTTTCCGCGTTAAAGGAATACCAGGTATTTAACGGCGAAATTAACGATTTTCCGTATATTTCCTACTATACGACAAACGGAAAAATAAGGGAAATTGAATCAAACAACAGGGGATTCACCGTCTGCTATATGTACGCAAGCCTGGTGGAAAACGGGTTGTTTTAATGGGGATTGACCGGTAGGTCTCCCGGGAGAACCAATGGGAAAGATTTATGTGCGTGTTGACGACAGGCTTATTCACGGTCAGACAATTGTCGCCTGGTGCCCAACGCTGGGTATTAAAGAAATTATCGGCATTGATGATGAAAGCGCCAAAAACCCCACGCTCAAATCAATTATGAAGATGAGTGTTCCGGCGGCCTATACCGCCCATATCGTTACTACCGAAGAAGCAAAAGATTTGCTAAAAAAAGAAAGCGGTAACAACCGCCTGGTTATTGTCAAATTCCCCGAAAAGCTTTCCCAAATTGCAGACGCCGTCAGCGGCTGCGAATTCATTATGCTGGGTAATATTTCAAAACGCCCCGATTCCGTTCATAAATTAAGCGGCGCCACCGGAATTTTTTATTTAAGCGATAAAGATGTCGCGGATATTGATAATCTGGTTTTACAGGGATTCAATGTGAATTTCCAGCAGCTGCCGAATTCGGCAAAGACCAACTGGGATTCATTTAGAAAGACAATAAACACAGGAGGAAAAACATGATCACGGCACAAATCGTCTTGATCGGCTTATTCATCTATCTGGGATCAATAGGCTCAATCGTTGGAAACACAATCGGCTGGTATACCCTTGGCAGACCGCTGGTTGCGTCGTTTGTTACCGGCATTATACTGGGAGATGTTCCCACCGCAATGGCGGTAGGCATACCGTTGCAAATCATGTATATGGGGAATGTTACCCCCGGAGGCGCGGTTGCCTGGGATCTTTCATACGCGACCTACATTGGAACCAGCGGCGCGATTGTCTTTGGACAGGGCATGGGAACCACCGGAATTATCGGGCTTGCCGTTGTATTTGCCGGCATAGGCGGACTTGTCGGGCAGCTCATGTGGAATGTATCGTACGCGCTAAACCTTCCCCTTAATCGTGTGGCGCATAAATATGCCGAAGCGGGCGAAACAAAAAAAATGTATATACCCAATGTTGTGCTGGGGCAGCTTATCGGTTTTGCCTGCCGCTTTATTCCCGCGGTAATTGTACTTAGCTCCATGACGGCGGCTTCGGCGCAGGCGGATTTTGCCGCCCTTATCCCCGGCTGGGTAACAACCGCGCTTGGTGTTTTTGGCGGAATGATGGCCGCGCTTGGTATGGGCATCATCCTTTCGTTCCTGCTTAAAAAGCAATACCACATTGTTATCTTTTTTGCGGGTTTTATTTTGGTTACCTACTTTAAACTAAACATTATGGCGGTTGCCATTGTAGCGGTTATTGCGGCGGTCCTTTATTATGCGGCCGCTTCCGAAAAAAAGGCGGTGTAATATGGCAAAGACAATCAGCGATAAAACACTTAAAAAATCATTCTTTAACTGGTTCTTCTGGAATGGTTGTTCACAGCAGGCGGAAACCATGCTTGGCATGGCCTTTGGACAGTCAATGGCTCCGGTGATCGACGAGCTGTATGATTCAAAAGAAGAAAAGGCGCAGGCCCTTAAGCGGCACATTACCCTTTTTAATACCGAGTCGCAGGTTGGTTCAATTTGTAACGGCGTTGTCTGCGGCCTTGAAGAAGCCAACGCCAACAGGCAGTGTACCCCGGAATTAATCGACAGCGTAAAAGTCGCCCTTATCGGCCCTACGTCGGCAATCGGCGATTCACTGTGGGTGGCGACCATTATCCCCATACTGCTCACGCTCTGCCTTTCCATTGCCCAGGCCAACCCCGCAACCGCCTGGATAGGCCCCGTACTTTATATGATCGTTTACCCCGCCGGCACCTGCATCTTAAGCTGGTTCCTGTTTAAGCTGGGAAAGAAATCCGGCCTTGACGGCATGCAAACGCTTATGGCGACAGGAAAGCTTGACACCCTAACCAGTTCGATGACGGTGCTTGGCCTTTTGGTGGTCGGCGCCTTGACAGCCTCCTTTGTGTCGCTTACCCTGCCCATTCAAATAACGCAGGATGTCTACGACGCGGCGAACGACGCCGTCCTGCAAAACCAGGTGGTTTTTAACGCCGACAATGTGGTTAACGCCATATTCCCCAAACTGCTGCCTCTGGGCCTGACCCTTGGCGTCTATTTCCTTTACGCAAAAAAGAAATTTTCGCCCCTGGCCCTTATGGGAATTATTTTGGCGCTTGCCCTGATCCTTACCTGGATAGGCTATTCCACCGGGTTCTTTGCGTGATGTTTTTGGGATTGGCCTGACAATCCCGCCCAGGGCTTTCCGATACCCGAAAGCCCCCGCGAATTTTTTAAAAAGGAGGGATATTCCCTCCTTTTTTGCATCTTTGGCCTGCGCCCGCTTTTTGACAGCCGTTATCCGTTCCGCATTCAGCATTCGGTTGATCAAATCCGCATAGTGTGCTAAGTTGGAAAAGCGCCCAGATGGTGGAATTGGTAGACACGCTGGTTTCAGGTACCAGTGCCTTCAAAAGCATGGAAGTTCGAGTCTTCTTCTGGGCATAGGAATTCTCTGGTTATAAGGCCCCAAGGGCCGGGGTATGGGCTCTTCGTAACGAATCAGCCTTGCGCGAGGTCGAACCGGAGGTTTTCAGGGCTGTCTCATGGGGAATGTTCCGGTTCAGCGGTCATACCGGTGTCCACGCCGCCGGGTGTTTCGGCATAACCCTTTTAAATATCGCTGGCCCGCTCCCCCCGACATTACCCGCACCTAGTCCCTTGATTGGACTAAAAAGCATACTTTGGAATTCAACCACAAGGAACACACGAAGGAAAAAAAGGGAGGTGACGAAAAAACGATTCATTTTCTCTCCAATCCTCTTCACTTTGCGCCCTTCGCGGTTAAATTTCTTTTCCTATACTTTTAGCCTAATCAGCCTACCAGCCTAATTGAGGGCATAGCCGCCGTTTGAGAGACAAGAAAGATTCTATGTCGGATTCAAACTGTTTTTCGGTCAGGTTTGGGGTGGTCATGTATTTGCACTTCCTTTATTTACGCCTTTAATAAGCAAATTAATATCTTCTGATATTGCCAGGCCGCCCATGGTATGCAGCGCTCCATAACACGACCGGATATACCCCATAATATCGTATTGTTTAAATAATTTGATAACGTCTTTCCCTGTCATTTTATTTGCGGTTTTATATTCTTCAATGCAATAAACAAGAAAATTGATGCTATTATTTGTCGTCATGTTTCCTCCGGGAATGTTATGGTTCCTGTTTCAAGTTCTTCAAGCAACAGAGAGACCAATGTCAGGGGGCTTAAATGCCAAAGTTTTGTAGCTTCATCCTCTAATTTGCTATAAAGAAAAGATGAATATAATACATCAAAAGCATCATCCTCGGCGATCTTTCGCGTCTTTATTATTTCATCAATAATGTGCGGAACAAGCAACTCTAAAGTCGCTTTGAACTGTGCTTCTTTATCCATTGCCAACTTCCTTATATCCTGCAAAATTGAGGAATTCCATAGATTTCTGAGAGGCAAAAACCATTTGGTTAAATAATTTTCGGACTTTTAATCTCTTAATCGCTTCTTTTTTTGATATTTCGCCGGTTTCAAAAGAAATGAGCGTCCTGAATATTGTGTCATTGGCAACCGGGCCAAACAGTATGTCATATTTTCGGCCTTTATATAGATTGCGGCGGTTTGCCATCACAAAATCAAACCATTCTTCATTAGGGGTGTCAAAACTCAAAATGTTCAATCGATTCGACATGGATTCAAAATCAACAGTATATATACTGATAAAACGGCCTTTGGGAATTATATTCTCCCGTATAGCCCTCTCATATACTTTATCGGCAAAATCTTTTGCCTGTTCCTCATTGGTGGTTGTATACAACCCGGGCCCAAAATCGAGTGTCCTGATGGAGTGTCCTAACGCAGGGTTTTTAATAATTTTGCTGCTGCCGTGGTAAAGGGTCATTGTTCCATTGCCTGAGATGTGAGAAGGTTTTTTCGCTTGGATTGGGGGCGATCATAGCAACTCCAGTTTTGAGTTACGTCCTGTATAATATCGTCATCTGTAAAATTTCCATCTCGTGTGATTGCATCATTCCACCCAAATTTTGCCGCGGTCATTATATAAAATTGTCGTTCCAAATTGTCCTTGCACTTGCCCAGTATAACTATGTGCTTTGTCCAGCTAATTTCCGCAACCAGTGGTTGCAGATTTTTGACCCCGTTATACTCGTTGTAAAACTGTATCATGAGCCAAAGATTGCGTTCGGAAAATCCGCCAATTCCGGGGAATTCTTTCTGGAGTTCCCGCGAAAGCGTGGGAACAATCGCCTTTCCCCAGCTTTCCCCTTGTTTTTCGGCGACTGATTTACCAATATCCCAGTAAAGATTGATAAGCTGAACATTGACGGTCTTTAGGGCGTCATATTGGGCCCGCCGAATTTTTTGTTTAATCTCTGTTATAAAATCAATCTGGGATTTTTCTAAATTCATTCAAACACCTCCCGGCGCTCCTTCCAGTTTCCTCTCTGTCGCCGAAATCCCTTTTTTAATCTCCGCGGATGACCGGGCCGGCAGGGGCGAAAACGGATTCATTCTAACAGGGACCGCCATAATTATCAATATCACCTATCAAGGAATAAGGTACAACACCGGTTGATCAAATCTCTGTGGTGTGCCAGACTGGAAAAGCCCGGATGGTGGAATTGGCGGGCGATGAAAACAAGATAGAGCGTTCATGACACTGACAAAAGCTGGTATAGGAATGAGTATATTATGAAAAGCACCCCCCCCCCCCCCTCCATATAGCGTAAGTAAAAAGAGCGGCGCTGCATATGGCGCTTTGTTTTCGTGGTTTGCCCCCGTCCTGTCGCTGGTAAAGCTTCTGTACCGAAAGATTCTGCCCATGCCGTTACGGCGCCTTTTGTGGATTCCGCGAATGTATGTCATCAACAGCTTTGCCGGCAAGGCAAAGCCGGGAAAATTTAAATTCGAGGTACACATCTGCGAGCACTGTAATTTAAATTGCGCAAGCTGCAACCATTTTTCGCCGCTCGCAGGCGAAAGTTACCTTAACGTTGAATCCTACCAAAAGGACTGCGCGCGAATTTCTGATTTAACAAAGGTTGAACTGGTACGCCTTATGGGCGGCGAACCACTACTGCATCCCCGGCTTGTCGAAATAGTAAAAATCAGCCGGCGGTTTTTTGACACTGCCCATATAGAAATTGTTACCAACGGAATCCTCCTGCCAAGGCAGCCTGCCGCATTTTGGGAAACCTGTAAAGAAGAAGCCGTTACGGTTTTTATCAGCAAATATCCGGTAAAACTGGATCTTGACGCCATAGATGATTTGGCAAAACAGTACGGCGTTCAAATAGTTTATACAACCAATATCGATAAAACCAATACGTGGAGAAAGGAACCGCTGGATGTATCAGGGGCAGGCAAAGCAAAAACCAATTTTATGGTTTGTTACAAGGCTAACAACTGCATTCAGTTAAAAGACGGAAAGCTTTTTACCTGCCAGCAGGCGGCATACATCAATCACTTTAATGATTTTTTTCATACCAGCCTTGAAATAACAAACAAAGACTATATCTCGATATACGAGGCCGCAACCATCGATGAAATAGCGCGGTTTTTGGCGCGGCCCATTCCGTTTTGCAGATACTGTGTGCTGGGTTTAAATCACGCGTCGTACCTTGGGCATCAATGGGCCGTATCGCAGAGGAATATCGCCGAATGGACATAATCTAACACAACAGAAAAGACCGGTGTTACACCCGTTCACGGACGGCGACGTTTATTTCGATTTTTCCGTTTTCGCCCAGTTCCATGGGAACAATCAACGCTTCCACTTCGCGGTTGGAAATTTCCATGTTTTCGCCGTTAAAAAGCGCCGGCGGGGTAAGGTCAAACTTAAAGCCCAAATCGTGGAGCTTGGTTACCGCCTGAGCCGTGATCATGTTGGCAAGCTCGGTAATTGTCGCCTTTGCCATTTCGTCAAGCTGGGTAAATTCTTCGCCGTTCATTGTGCCGGCTACATAGAGGGCGGTTTTTTTGGTCATGTCAAAAAGCACCCGGCCTTCTACATCTCCCGCGAGCCCTACCAGGGCGGCGACGCCCATAATCTGCATGGTGGTGGATTTAAGGTAGAGATCCCCGCGCTTAACCTCGGTATTCAGCACTTCTTTTAAAATATTAAACGCTGCTTCGACAAAGGGGTTAATGTATTCGACTCTCATAAGCTTCTCCTGTTAATGTCTGTTTTGCCTGTATTATTCACGGATGCATGTACGCCGACAAGGGCTGCCGCGCCGCGGAACGCCATTGAGATTCGGGTAATTCTTCGTTTCTTCCCACGATGATCATACCCTTGTGTTTTAGTTTTTCGCCGAACTCGGCCTGCAATGTTCCCTGGCTTTCCACGGGAAGAAAAGAAAGCAGATCGCGCACCAGAATAACATCAAGCTCGGGAAGCGAGTTGTCGTTCCGGATATCATGATATTCAAATAAAATTGAATCTTTAATCTCCTGGTTAAAACTATATCCGTTAGCGGCCCTGACCATGTACGAGCGGCAATATCCGGGCACATCTTCCAGGTCAAACAGCATATTGGGCGCCTGCGAAATTATTAAAAGATCGTTATCGTTGGCCCAAATTTTTATTCTGCAGTCCGGATACCGTTCCTTAAGTATGCAGGCAAGCGAATAGGTTTCATGGCCCTTGCCGCAGCCGGCGTTCCACACATTTATCTGGGTAGAAGCGGAATCGGGCAGCGCGGCCTTTACCAGAGCGGCGTACTCCTCGCTCCAGAAAGAGCCAGAACAGGGTGAATAAAAACCCGCCAAAAAATCATCGGCTTCCCTGCTGTCCTTAAGTTGAAGCGCCTCTCCGGCGCGTCCCGTGCTCCAGGCGGCATAGCGCGAACGCAGCCAGTTTTCGTTGATTTCGCCGGGATAAAAATGCTTAAGCGCGGGAAGGCTTTGGCGGATAAAGTCCAGCGCCGATTCTGCTTTGGCGGCCGGTTCCACATAACTGTCTACTGTATCGCGCTTGCCCTTGTCATCATCGCCCACGCTGAATATCCGCACCATGTCAAGAATGATGTAGAGATTCCCTTCTTTTTCAACAACGCCGCTGATAAACTTAATGTTAATATCGCCAAATATCGGGTGGGGCGGCTGAATCGAGGCGGAATTAATTCCCACCACTTTATCGATCCTGTCTACAATGGTTCCGTAAACGCGCTCGTCAATGCGCAGAATAAGCATGTTTTCGACGCTTCGTTCCTCGGCCGGAAGGTGAAAGAAATTCCGCAAATCAACAATGGGAATAATGTCGCCGCGCAGGTTATACACGCCCCGCACATACGAAGCGGTATTGGGCACATAGGTAAACTTGTCGGCTTTGGCGATTTCTTTTATGTTCATAATGTCTACGCCGTAATCTTTTCCGCCCAAAGAAAAAGTGATCATCTTAAAGTCTACATCGTCGGCGCGTTCTTTTTGCTCCTTGAGTTCCGTGTTTAACTGGACCAGATCTTTTACCGCCATTAGCGAACTCCCTCCCGAATTCTGCGCTGTTCCGCTTCCTTTCGCTGCCCCAGTTCCAAAAGCTGGCTTACATCAATGATCAGCGACACCGAGCCGTCCCCCAAAATGGACGCGCCGGCAATTCCCGGCGAATTGGTAAATTGATCCCGCAGCGGTTTAATTACCACATCTTCCTCGCCAATAAGGCTGTCAACAACAAAACCCATTTTCTTTTCGGCGGTTCCGACAATTACGACAAAGTAAAATTCCGTCTGTTCTTTGGTACGTATGCCAAAGAGCCGGTTAAGGCGCAGCAGCGAAATAACATCATTGCGCACATTGATCACTTCGTAGTTATCGATAAGTTTGACATCTTCCGGTTTTATGCGCAGGCTTTCGATAACGCTGGTAATCGGTATTGAATAAATTTCTGTTCCAACCCTTACCAGCAGGCCCTGAATAATCGCCAGGGTAAGCGGCAGTTTAATGGTAAACCTGGTGCCCTTTCCTGTTTCTGAATTAACGGTTACCGTGCCGTTTAGTTTTTCGATTGAGCGGCGCACGACATCGAGTCCGACTCCCCGGCCGGAAATGGCGGTAACTTGTTTGGCGGTCGAAAAACCGGGTTCAAAGATAAGATTAAACGCTTCGGCGTCGGAAAGTATTTTGCCGGGACTAATAAGACCGCGCTCGATTGCTTTTGTCTTTACCGATTCAACATCTATTCCCTTGCCGTCGTCGGCAATTTCGATGACAATCATGTTGCCTTCGTTGGCCGCCTTAAGCAGCACGCGGCCTTCTTCCGGTTTTCCGGCGGCCTTGCGCTCGGCGGCGCTTTCGATACCGTGGTCCACCGAATTCCGCACCGAGTGCATAATGGGATCCAGCAGATCTTCAATGACCGATTTGTCAAGTTCGGTATCTTCGCCTTCAATAATCAGATTGATTTTTTTATTGAGTGATTTGGAAAGGTCGCGCACCAGCCGGGGAAAGCGGCTAAAGATCTGGCTGATCGGAACCATGCGGATACGCATTACGCCTTCCTGCAGTTCGGCGGTAATGCGCCCAAGGTTTTGGCTGGTGGAACGGACCTTGCCTACCGTTGTTTTAAGGCCTACCTCAAAGCTGTCAAAGATCGAAAAAATATCCCCGTACTGATCGCCGATTTCCTTGCGTATATCCTTGATCGAACGGCCGTCCTGAATGCTTTCAAGATACGCGGGAAGGCTGTCAAAAAGGTCTTTGATTTTTTCGCGGTATGTGGTTTCAAGAACCCGCAGCTGGTTAACCATGCCTGAGAATTCACTGGTAATCTGGTTAAAGGTTGCCTTGGTAATGACCGTTTCCGACACCATGTTTAGAAGCGCGTCTATACGTTCCGAGTCGACCCGCAGTATAGAACCGGCTTCTTTGCCCGCTTTTGCCGCATCCGCCGAAGCGGCGGTTTTTTTTGCATCACGCGTATCCTGCGCGGGCGTCGCGGCCGCAGGAGCGGGAGCCTCAACCGCCGCAGGAGCGGGAGGAGCAGATTGCGCCGCCGCCAACAAGCCCTTTGCGGGGGCGGCGCGAAGCTCGTCAATGTTTTTTACCGTACTGGATACGGTAACATCTGAAATGGTAACACATTGCTGCAGTTCGCCGGGCGCTTTGGCGCTGGCAATATAGTAATCAACCGTGGGAAAAAAGGTGTCCTCGTAAAATTGTTCAAATTCGGGGTGTGTTTTAAGAATCGACCCCATCCCCTTGAGCACCGCGTAACACTGGATGCCTCCCACCGTATTCATGAGGGAATTTTCATCAAACTGAACGGAAACACAGTAGACCGGATCCGAAGAAGCTTCTTTAAGTTCCTGAATTTCCGCCCCGGAAAGCCCGGCCTGACCTGCCGGAGGAGTCGCCGGGACAGGAACCGGGGCCTGAGCCGCCGGAGCCGGTTTTGGCTTTGCGCCGCCTTTTTTGCCCTCGGGAATCAGCGCTTCAAGCCGGGTTTCCATTTGGGAAGTATCTTCCTGGTACACGGCTCCGTTCATGCGCTGTTCCAGCATCGCCTTGATAATGTCAATCGCCGCCAAAAGCATATCGACAACATCCTCGTTTATGGCAAGCTGATCCGAACGAATCGCATCCAGCACATCCTCTACCATGTGGGTAAAATGAGAAAGCTCCATCATCTCAACTGTCGCGGAACCGCCCTTTAGCGTATGAGCCGCCCGAAAGATTTCGTCTACCGCGTCTTTATTGCCCCCTTCATTCTCCAGCACCAGAACATTCTGTTCCAGCATATCCACCTGTTGCCGGGCTTCGCTAAAGAAATCTTTGAGCAGTTCTTCATTATTGGGGTCGAGGTAATCACTCACAGCTATAATAATCACCCATTCAAACGTATTCGTCAAGCCTGCTGTTTTGAAGGTGGTGTTGCTTCCGCTCTAAACTTGATCCGCAAGAATAACCACGGACGACAAACCCCGCGAACATAGCCGGTTTCCACCGGTTTTTGAAAGTTAACACAGCGGGTTATGCGGGTACTTGCTCAACCTTAAGGCGGAAGCCCAGGTTATTGAGAACTTTCACTACCGTTAAGAATGACGGATTTCCTCTTTCGGAAAAGGCTTTATACAGACCTTTTCTGTTTAGGTTTAATTCTCTGGCAAGCCGGGCCATTCCCTTGGAGCGGGCGATATGTCCAATGGTTTTCAGGAGGAATTCGGGATCATTCTCTTTCAAGGCGCCTTCAAGAAAAGCTATGACATCTTCTTTGGTTTCTATGATTTCCGCAGGGTCCCATTCGGAAACGGTAACTTTTGCCATTTTATATCGCCTCCTTTGCCAATTTTTTTGCATTTTCTATGTCCGCGGTCTGGCGTTACTATCGTTGAGGTTTTTGAGCCATTTAATAAACACATCCGTTCTGTGTATGACCACACTATAAATGTATACTGTGGTACTCATGTTGTCAAGAGAAATTTCAGGGTTATCGTCCTGGGAATGACCTATTGCAACCCTGTACCGTTTTCGGTATTGACGGGATCGCCCGGACCTGCGGTGGTATCGCGGTAGGGACCGCTGCTGAAAATAATCCATTTGTACACCGCATGACCCTTGGTGAGCAGAAACCATGCCAAGCTGCTCCAAATTCGCTCTATCTTGAGAATTTTCTGCTTGAAAATTTCTTGCCATAAGGTTTGCCCGCGACATGGGAAAGATCTATCCGTCAAGTGAAATCGGGAACTTTTTTCCGCGAATTCCGCGAATAGTTCTGTCTTTCGTTCTGTCTTCATTCGCGTTAATTAGCGTAATTCGCGGACCTTGCCCGCTGTCAATGCGGTTATTGGAGGAAACTGCGGCTTTTGCCGATAAACAAAGCAGAGAACTAAGCGAGGTGCCGATGAAACCCAGGTTTTTTTTAGTTGTGGCTGGTTTGGCCGTTTCCTATACGCTTTGTGCGGCCGAAATCACCATTCCCCGGCTTGAGTGGTTTAGCAGGGCCGCTACGGACAAGGGCGAACTGGTCGTATCTTCCAGCGCCGACGCCGATTTAGCCGTTAACGGCGGGTACAAGTACGGGATCCGGCTGGGCCTGGGCCTGGAAATTCCCAATATTGAAAAGGCGCTTTCCTACGGACGGCTGGATATACCGTATGCCGAGACTGCTTCAAACTCTGGATCTGTTGATGAAACATCCTATAATTCCATGGTTGACGAGATGAATGATCGCGTAAATAACCAGGCGACGCTCTCGTTCAGGATGCTCGAAGCGACCGTGCGCGAACTTTTTAACAAGCCGCTGGAATTCAGTTTTTTTGCGGGAAAATATGACGCGCTTGCTTCGGGCGACGAATTTGCGGTACGCTTTGGCACGGTTCCCGTGGGAACGGATATGCGCGGTTTCTTCTATTACGCGGACGGTTTGCGGGTTATTGACCCGGCGGCGAGATCCGCGACCCCCCCGGTGGCAGATCCGGACCCGCGCATACGCTTTAACGGCGCCATCCACAATATAAGCGGAACCGGCGTTAAATTAACCTATATGCCGGTGGACTGGATAATTCCGTCGCTGTATATTTATCAGGATATTTCCTTTAAAGATTCCAGAACAGGCAGCTACAAGACGGGGCATTATTCGGGCGATTTAAAACTGCTTTTAAACAGCGAGCATATCAAGCTCGAAGCCTTTGCCGGAGCCACTTACATAAACGAAAAAACCTCTACCGCCGGTGAAACAAAAGCCAAAGCGGTGCTGCGCGGGGGGCTTCTTGCCTTTTTTAGTTCGGGCGTGGGCGCGGACCTTCTTTTACAGGCGGGGGTTCCCTATTGGCGGCAGGACGAAGAATTTGATATTGACAACTGCTACTTTCTTTTGGAACCGCGTTTTCGTTTCGGCATGGCGGGGGTCACCTTAACATTGTTTTATCACCCGTCCTACTTTAACAATATGGCCATTATTGACGAAGGCGGCAAGCTTGAACACGGATTAAGCGATTTTAACCTAAAACTGTATTTTGGCGATCTGGTGACAACGGCGTTTCAGGGCGGTATAGAAGGCACGCTGGAAATGCGGGTTCAGGAAAGCGAAGATATAAAAGTCTGGGTTTCGCCCTTTATAAGCGCGGTAAGTTCCGGTCTTTACTGGGATTTTAAAATTCGCGTAAATCCGCGGTACTTTACGTCAAACGAAAAAAAACTGGCCGAGGGTTATATTGGAATCAGGACGAGTTTTTAAACATGATAAAGCACTTTTTTCTTTTACTGCTGCTTGTTTTTGGTTCACCTCTTTTTGCGATGGAATTTACCACCATAGGGGAGCTGGGCAATTTTTTCTTTGACATCAAAGACAAAGAGGCAATCGGCGGCGGTACATTTAACGGAACCTATACGCCGTCGGGCAAAATTGAAATAAGCGATTCCCTTGGCGACACCTTTCGCTTTACCGTCGCTTTGGCGCGCGACAGTGTTCTGCGCAATTCTTTTGGCGGCGAAGTAGAAATAGGCACAACCAATTTTATTTTTTCCGTCGGGCCGTTTTTGGGGCTTTTTAATTCAAGTGATTATTTAAAACCGGGTATTTCCGGCAGTATGCAGCTTGTATTCCCCGGCGTTGTTTTTGTACGCATTGGGGCTGCGGCGACCCTGCCGGGTGTTTCGGGAACCGGCGATTACGAAACCCTGTCCACCGGCGCGGCAGTCGGCTTTTGGCTTCCCAATCTGGTAAACACCATAAGCTTTACCACCAAAAAATTCAGCATACAGGAAACGCGCGATCGCTACACCGAAGACGCGTTGTATCGCGCGCAGTACCGGGGCGCGGTGCATTCAAAAAGCAACGCGTATATTGTGGCAATTACCACAGGTTTCCAAATGCTTAAACGAAGATACGAAAATACTTCGTCCGCGGATACAGACGAAATGCGGTCATTTTTTATGGGGTTTGACACGGAAATTGTGATAAAACCGCTTTTTACCCTTCTGCTGGGCGTTGAAGCTCCCCTGTATTCCTGGGGAAACGCGCCGCTTGAACGAAAAGACGGCGCGATGTTTTTTAGCGCCTCCGCGGGATTCCGTTATGTCTTTGCGGATTGACCTTTAGGCCAAATTCACTTGACCAAAAAGACCGCTTCGCCTTCGGGAATTTTAACATGGCCAAGCGAAAGCGTTACGGTGTCGCCGGGTTCCGCGGCGCAGACGCCCGTTTTTGTTTCAAACGCCAAATCGGGAATAAGCATCGTGGTAAAATTTTTTCCTTTTTCGCAGACGACCGCCTCCCATTTTGTTTTTTTTTCGTCCTTCATCTGCTGTGCCAGATATACCAGAATCCAGTGGGTTTTTGAAGCGCGTTCCGCCTGAACCACCCGCGCGGCCGCGGCATCCGCAACGGCAAGGTGAAGCAATAGTTGTTCCCCGTCAAGAATACGGTGCGGCAGCTTCTGCTCCGCGCGCAAAAACGCGCGTATCTGTAAATGGGCAAGAAGATCCAGGCAGCGGCGGAGCGGGCTGGTTACCTGTGTGTACGCGTCAAGGCCAAGGCCCCAGTGCGGGCCCGGTTTTACCGACACCCGCCGGGGGCGCATGCAGCGCCGTAACTGAACCCCCCCCGCAAACCCCGGCAGGAGCTTTGCCGGAAGATCGCCCGCTTCCTGGGTAACGCAGGGGAATGGAAGCCGCCGTTCTGCCGCCCAGGCCGCCGCGCCCTCTCCGGCAAGCAGCATACATTCCCGGACCATGGAAGATGAGTGATACGTTTTGACGGGAGTTACCAAAACGCCTCCGTCATGTGCGGCGACACGTACTTCCGGCAAATCAATATTCACCGCACCCAGGCGCAGGCGGCGCTCGAAATTTTTTTGCCCCAGGGCAAAAAGAGGCGCGAGTACGGGTTCGTTTTGTTTCGCGTCCGCCTCTTCGTAACTTAAGCGGGTAACACGTACGGTCGAGGGAAAAATTTCTGTTTTTTCCACAAAGGAAGGATTTGCGGTATCAATAGTCATCTTAAACGTAAGCGCCGGCGAAGCGTTCCCCGCAAGCGAATATTTTGAAAGATATGAATCACTTAACATGCGTATAGTGTCTTCGGGCAGATAGAGCGTCGCTCCGCGAGAGCGCGCCTCTTTGGCGGCTTCCTCGCCCATTCCGCAGGCGGGATCGGCCACATGTACATAGAGTATGATTTTACCGCCCTCTGTTTCCAGCGAAACCGCATCGTCGGGATCATCGCTCCAGGGACTGTCAATGGCGAACGCCTCCAGCGATTCAAAATTGCGCCGGGGAAGCGCGTCATCATCCGCTGCGGGCGCCTGCGCGGGCGGCGAAGTACTCACTCCCCAGCGGGAAGGATGGGGATTTACCCGGTAATCCCAGATGCCGCAGGCGAGCAAAAAACGGTGGGCGTCTACCGGCGTTTCGTTTTTTCCAAGTTCGCGCATGGTACGGCTTTTTTCGCTTTTGCCTTCGGCAAGCGCTTCCACATCCTGCATAAAACGAATGTCGCCTTCTTTTAACGACAGTGATTTAAGCCGCTGTAAAAAAGCGCCGCGTTCGTCCGCTTCGTTTTTTTTAACGCCGCGTTTTGCCTTGTCCGCCACGATTTCCGCGCCGCCGCGCGCGCTGATTTCTTCGGCGCTTCCCGTAAAGTAAAGGCCGTCGGCGAGCAGCGCGTACGAACGCCAGATGCTTTGCATGGAAGTGTTTCCAAAAACAAGAGAGGCCAGCTCGGCGAGTGTTGTTTTTTCGCCGGAACCGCCTTCGGGCGAAAGTAATTCCCACGCGTCACGGATCGCGTCCTGATTGTGGTTTAGCGTTTCCCGCGCGGCGGCGGCAATGTCCATTGACGCTTCGCCCAATTCCGCAAGGCTCTTGAACGGGCCGGAATAAAGCAGTTCAATATCCTTGGGCCTGACTTTAATACTGCTCCCGTCAGAAAGGGCAAGCGAAATTTTTTCGGCTGTTTCGCCGGTTAACGCGGGGCGGTTTTTATACAGGACAAGCGCGCCCGCGGAAAAGCCCGTCAAGACACTGTTCCTTTGGGTTTTGCGCCGCCGGTATGCCCCAGGAAGCGCCGCACGCCCGCTATCAAAAGGCGAAAATAAAACGGCTCCATGCGCCGCCGCACCAAACGCAGCTGCTGTATGATGGAAAGATTCTGGGGGCAGTGCCGCTCGCAGCGGCCGCAGGCGACACAAAGGGAAGGCCCGCCGTGTTTTTTCGAAGTAAACACGGCGCTGGTCATATACTGCTGCCAGCCGGCAAGGCGGCCCATAAGGTACGATGAATTATACGCGGAAAAAACACCGGGAATATTTATGCCCCGCGGACAGGGAATGCAGTAGCCGCAGCCGGTACAGGCGATTTTATTTTGCGCGCTGAATACCGCCCGCACTTTGCCGTACACGTCCAATTCCTCTTTGGTAAGCGAGTGTACTGTTGAAACACCGGCAACGGAGGCGTTTTCCCTGATCTGCGGTATTGTCGTCATGCCGGAAAGCACCACCGTCACCCCGCGGTGGTTTAATACCCAGCGAAGCGCCCAGGCGGCGGGGGTGTTTGCAACGCCTTCCGGCATTTTTGCGCCGCTCAAAATGCCGCGCGCTTCTTTGGGCAGACTGTCGGCAAGCCGTCCGCCCAAAAGCGGCTCCATAATAACTACCGGTATTCCCCGTTCGGCGGCGGCGTTAAGGCCGGTAAGGCCCGCCTGGAAGTTTTCATCACTGTAATTAAACTGTATCTGGCAAAAATCCCATTCATATACCGCAAGCAGCGCGAGAAACGAATCCCTGTTTCCGTGGAACGAAAACCCGAACTGCCGTATTGCGCCGCTTTTTTGCTTTGCCGCCGCCCATTCCCGTATTCCAAGCGACTGTAAACGCTCCCAGGTAGATACGTCGGTAAGCATATGGAGCAAATAATAATCGACAAACGTGGTGCGCAGCCTTTTTAGTGTTTCGTTAAAATAGCGGTCAAAATCTTCCGGTTTTTTTACCAGCAAAATGGGAAGCTTTGTCGCGATATTTATTCTGTTCCGCGCGCCAAGGTTTTCGAGCGCTTCGCCCAGTGTTTCTTCGTTCCCCGCGTATAACCAGGCAGTATCAAAATAATTGATCCCGTCCGCGATGGCGGTTTCAACCAGCGCCTGGGCTTTCTTTTTGCCGGTAACGCCCAGAACGGCGGGAAACCGCATGCATCCCATTCCCAGAACGGATAATTCTTTGCCGCTTTTTTTGTCAATCCGGTACTGCATGATGTATTCTACCACAGCGTCCGCATATTGTGCAGTCCGCCTATGGATTAAAGTCAAGCTTTGGTTCCAGCATGACAAGCGCGCGGTGAACAAGGCCGTCCAGAAAATCGGGGACAATGTTTTTTTCAAAAACAATGTCGGGCAAAAATTCGCGGGGAACGGATTCCACAAGCCGTTTTTTTAAACGTTCGCCTGTTGTTTCGGGCAGCCAGTTTCCGTAGACGACAAGACAGTCGGGGTTAAGATATACAATAAGGGGAAGGGCCATATCGCCCAGGAGTTTTTCTACATCTACTTTGGTATAGTCAATTTTATCGTTGCTTTCAAAATGCCGCCATCGTACGGGTGTTTCCAGAAAGATAACTTCTCCGGCGGCATTGTCGCGTCCGCGGTAAATGTTTCCGTTAATGCAGATTCCCGCCGCCGGGTGATGGCTGCGCGCCAGATAGATCGCGGCGACACACTGGCCTTCGCCAAAGGCCCGCGTGTGGTAAAAACCGGCCACGGCGGCCTTAATGTCGTTTTCCAGTATGCTGTCCAACTGATGGTTGTTTTTAAAATGATCGCGAAAATGAATCCACTCAAGTTTTGGAAAATTAATCGAAAGCAGCGGCCCCGATCCGCGCACTTCAAAACCGGCCATGCCAAAGGCAAGCATGCGTATTGCCGGATATTTTTTTTGATAGCGTTCGACAATGCGGTCAAAAAAATCCATTGTTTCGGGGGCGGCGTTGATTTCTTCCTGTTCAAGAAATTCGCCGTAAAGATTACTGACCGCGGCATACACTTTGTTTTTTTCAAGAACGCAAATTGCCAGTACCAGGCAAAAGGCGGCGTTAAAACGGTAGAATTGGCCGCCGTCGGCCGACTCTTTGACAAGTTCGCCGCTTCCGCACAGTTCGGCGGCAAGGTCTTCAAAACTGCCGCTTTCAACGCCGGCAATGCGCAAAAATTCGTCCGCCCGGGCGCGGCGCAGCTGTTTTGCGACAACGCGTATGCTGTTAAGATTCAGTTCGCGTACCAGTTGATCATTCGTTTTGTTCATGTAACGCTCCTAATAAAGTCCCTTGAGCCTGCTTAAAAAGAAAAGCTCGTCTGCTTCTCCCGCTGTTTTTAGGCGTTCAAAATCTTCCGGTTTTTCGGTAACCGCGCCGCTTAACACAAGGCTTGTTTTGGTACGCTTGTACCAAAGATAATGCGTTTCGCGTATTTCGACGCTTCTTTTTCCGGCAAGGCTTTGTTCCAAAAAGGCGGCAAGGGTAATATGGTTTTCGTCTCCTGTTTTCCAGTAGAACGCGTCTTTGGCAATACCAATGACAAGGCGGTAAAACCCCCCGGCCAGGCAGTCGTCGTTTCTAAATCCGTCAAAGACAAGGCGGTATTTTGCGACCGATAAATCATAGCCGGAAAGCCTCAATTTTTTTCGCAGTTCCAAAAGACCGCGAAACACTTCGTGAATTATGGTTATATTGCCGGGCGATTTTTGCAGCTGGCCGCGTAAAATAAAAATTTGGGGTTCATACTTGCGCAGGGCGGCGCAGCGTTGAAGGAACACCGACGTCTCGTTAAGGAGCCGCCACACCGCGTTAAGTTTTGCCGAAAGGGAAAGCCCGCTCAGTTCAAAAAACAGATCCACGCCGTTTATTATGGACAAAACGGAAGAAATAAAAAGCCCCGCAAAGCGGGGCTTTTGTTGTAAAGGTCTTAGGTGACGACCTCCAGGAAGCTGGGGATCATCTCGCCTGAGAAATAGAACAGGCCGCGGCCAAGCTGGTCGGCGTCCCATACACGCTGGGGGCTGTCGGGATACGCAAAATAGCCGCCGCAGTAGGTTTCGATACGGTTTCCGGAGGGTTCCCAGAAATAGATCGTAAGACCGCGGGTAATCGCGTGGCGGGTGGGTCCAATATCCAGCTTAAGGTGGTTAACCGCGATAAGGTCCGCCGCGTTAAGAATATCTTCCCAGGTTTGAAGATAGAATCCAATGTGGTGAATCGTATTCGGCTTGGGATATTCAACAAACGCCAGATCATGGGGCTTATTGTTGCCGGTGATCCAGGTCGCGAGCCGTTTGCCGTCGGGCGTATTGCAGATTTCCGGAACATACATGCCAAATACTTCTTTCATAAAGCGTTCCGCTTCTTCAATGCCGGGTCCGTAAAGCAGGAAGTGGTCAAGACGCACCGCCCTCATGCCCCGGGGCTGCTCGTTCCAGATGTCGGGGTTGCGGATCTGGGGATGCGATTGGGCCATTTCCACATCGGCGTAAATATGAAATTCATGGCCTGTACACAGGGTAAATTTATACTGTTTGCCAAAACCGGGCTGCTCGGTATTGGGAGCGACCTCGGTCACTTTAATGGGGTTCTTTCCCTTAAAAGCTTCGGCCTTGACCTTGATTTCCTCAAGAGCCTCCGGGCTGACTGCCTTAAAGCCGACATAGTCAAGCCCCGCGCTTTTTTCCTGACGCAGTACCACGCTGTGATGATCAAATTCATCGTAGGCTTTGAGCATAACGCGGCCATCGCTTGTCTTGCCAACTTCATCCAGTCCCAGGATGTTCTTGTAGAAGTTGAGGGTTTTGTCTAAATCCAGAACTTTAATCTGAATAAGACCCGGGCGAATGGTTCCATGGATTGCCATAGTGTACCTCCAAAAAATTTCTCGCAGACGGAATTAACTTCCGCCTGCCGTTCATCATTAAACCCTGGCGATTACAAGATCGCTTCGGGGCTGAACACAACAGATAAGGACGACGCCGCCTTTTTTATCTTCGCCGCTTATGTGGGCGGCGCTCATCGGCTTGAAAGCCTCGTAAGCGCCGCTTACAATTTTCATTTTACAGACACCGCATCCGCCGCCGCAGCATCCGTGGGTAACAGGCCCTGCGGCGCGTATCATCGCGCTAAAAACCGACTGGTCCTTCCGGCAGGCGAATTGTTTTCCGCCCTCGTACATGGTAACGGTAAATTCTTCCATAACGTGCCGTCACGCGCCTTTTTGCGAAAGCTCCCAGGCGACGTCGACAATCATGTCTTCCTGACCGCCTACCATGCGGCGCTTTCCCAGTTCCACCAGAATATCCCTCGGGGCCAAACCAAATTTTTCGGCGGCGCGCCTGGTATGAAGAAGAAAACTGGAATACACTCCGGCAAAACCGAGCATAAGGGAATCGGTTCTGATTACCTGGGGCCGGTGCATGACAGGTTCAACAATGTCTTCGGCAACATCCATAAGGTCGTAAATATTAACGCCGGTATTGTAGCCAAGCCGCTGCAGCACCGCCGCCAGCACTTCGATCTGACAGTTGCCCGCGCCGGCTCCAAGCCCCCGGCAGGTCGCGTCAATAAAATCGGCGCCCTCTTCCACTGCGGCCAGTGAATTGGCGACGGCCATTCCCAAATTATTGTGCGCGTGAAACCCGACCGGAATTTTGATTGCGTTTTTAAGCGCGCCGATTCGCGCCTTTACATCGTCTGCCACCATATAACCGGAGGAATCCGCAAGGTTGATATAATCGGCGCCCGCATCGGCAAATATTTTTGCCTGTTCGATAATCTTTTCGGGCGAAGCCATGTGCGCCATCATAAGAAAGCCGACCGTAAACATTCCCGCCTCTTTGGCCCACTTAATATGCTGAATGGCGATGTCCGCTTCGGTAACATGCGTGGCAATGCGCACGGCGTTCGCGCCCCGTTCCCGGGCCTGTTTTAGATTTTCAATCGTTCCCACCCCGGGAAGAAGCAGCACGCCGAGTTTCGCGTTTTTTATTACCTTGCCTGCCGCTTCGAGCAGATCAAGTTCGTCTACTTTGGAAAAACCATAGTTGATTGACGAACCGGCAATGCCGTCTCCATGGCTTAGTTCAATAAGAAACACTCCCGCTTTATCCAGACCTTCGGCAATGGCCGCCGCCTGGTCGCCGGTAAAGGAATGACTTACCGCGTGGCTGCCGTCCCGCAGCGTCGTATCGATTAAATTAATTTTTCCCGGTCTCATTATTTTACCCCCAGCATGTTGGCGGCAAGTTTGTCCGCAACCGCCACGGCGGCCTGATTGATAATATCAAGGTTCCCCGAATACGAAGGAAGAAAATCACCCGCCCCCTCTACTTCGATAATTACCGTTACCTTGTTTCCGTCGACAATGGGCGGAACACGCAGACGGTACCCCGGAACGTATGACTGAACCTCGCCGATAATTTCGTCCACCGATTCGACAATCTTTTTTTTATCCGGATTTTTTACCAGCGCGTAAATGGTGTTCGTCATCATAAGGGGAGGATCGGCGGGGTTAAGAACAATAATTGCCTTGCTCCGGTCCGCGCCGCCAATCACATGAAGCGCCTTGGCGGTGGTTTCGGTAAACTCGTCAATATTGGCGCGGGTACCCGGACCGGCGCTCTTGCTCGAAATACAGGAAACAATTTCGCCGTATTCAACATCGGCGGCGCGGTTAATCGCGTACATAACGGGCACCGTCGCCTGACCGCCGCAGGTTACCATGTTAAAGTCAACCTCGTCGGTAAGTTTGTCCAGATTAACGCAGGGAACAACATACGGACCAACCGCCGCCGGCGTCATATCAAGGGCGATTTTACCGGCCGCCTTTAATATGGGCGAATTATGCAGATGCGCTTTTGCGCTTGTCGCGTCAAACACAAACACAACATCTTTTTCCTGCGCGACCGCGTCAACGCCGGTAACAGCCGTTTTAAATCCAAGACCGGCGGCCCGTTTAATTCCTTCGGATTCCACGATACCCGACATAATGTACATTTGCAGATACTTGCTCTTCATCACCTTGTACATAAGATCGCTTCCGATATTGCCGGGACCGATAATGCCAACTTTTATCTTTTCCATACCACTTCCTTTTAAAAAACCCTTACACAAACTCGGCTTCAACCCTGCCCAGCGTCGAAAATTCAGCGGTAAACCTGTCTCCCTTTACGGCGGGAGGCGCCGCCGAAAACGCGCCGGACAAAATTACTTCGCCCGCCTTAAGCGTTACGCCGTAACTGTTAAGGCGGTTCGCGAGCCAGGCGACAGAAACGCAGGGATCGCCCAGGACCGCCGCGCCGGTTCCCTCTCCGGCAAGGTTTCCGTTTTTAAACAGTTTCATCGACACCAGGGGAAGGTCCACTTCGGACAGCGGGGTTTTTTTGCTCCCCAAAACATAACGGCCCGACGAGGCGTTGTCCGACACCGTGTCCACAAGTTTAATTTTCCAGCCGGCGATACGGCTGTCGACAATCTCAAACGCCGCGACAACATAATCGGTTGCGGCTATTACCGCTTCGCGGGTTATGCCGCCGCCTGAAAGATCGGCCTTTAAAATAAAAGCAATCTCGCCCTCGATTTTTGCCTGCATCAGATCCGCAGTGGGAATTTTACCGTCCTTACAGTCCATGGCGGCAAAGAGATGCCCGTAATCCGGTTCACCCACCCCCATCTGCTTTTGAATTCCCTCCGAGGTAAGACCGATCTTTTTTCCCGAAATGACGTGCCCCATTTTTACGACGCGTTCGACATTGGCAAGCTGGATCGCGTACGCGTCGTCAATGGTAAGGGACCCGTCCTGTTCGGTAAGCGGCGCTACCGGCCTTCGGTTCTGTTCCGCGGTAAAAAGCTGTTCCGCGTAAACCGCGATTTTTTCGGCTGTCATTTTGCCTCCTAACAGTCTGTCGAGGATTGACCTTTAGGTCACTCCTACCGTTTAAAGAAATTACGGATAAGGTCCGCGAATTCCTGCACGCGTTCAATCTGGGTCCAGTGTCCGCAATGACCAAATACGTGAAGCTGGGCATTTTCGATCAGGCGAAGAAGCTTGAACGAATTTTCCAGCGGAATTACGCGGTCTTCCCTTCCGTGAACAATCAATGTTTCATGGGGAATGGCGCGGATATAATTTTCGTCCGCCGCCATGGATTCGACGCCCTTTTGCCGGGGCTCGGGAAAGAGGGCGTGGAAACTTTCCTGAAAGCCCGGCTGCATGCTCGACTCGTAACGGGTTTTGATCAGCTCCGGTGTGGCAAAACTGTGATCATAGGTAAAGAGTTCAAGCAGTTCTTCCATCGCCTCAAAAGAAGGCTCGTAGCCCCACACGGTGTCGAGCCCGTAGCTGATGGGAAACGAAACGCCCATCGCGCCCATAAGGACCAGTTTCTTTACCCGTTCCGGATGCCGGATTGCCATGGACAGGGCCAGCGCCCCGCCAAATGAATTGCCAATCAGGTTGGTTTTTTCGATCTTGAGCGCGTCCAGCAAATCAACCGTCTGCCTGACCCAGTTAATCATATTGTTCTTCATCCCGCTCTCGCGTTCGGTAAATCCAAAACCGGACATATCGGGAGCGATTACGCGAAAATCATCCTTGATAAGGGGAAACAGTTTACCCCAGTTTGCCCACGCGGTAACGCCTGGTCCCGAGCCATGCAGCAGGGTAACGATGTCGCCCTGTCCCAGATCGTGGTAGTTCGTCTTGAACGTTCCTGTTTGAATGCTGTTTGCGATTTCCGGCCGTTGTTCTGCCATAATTTTCTCCTTGAATCTGATATAACCAAGCGCCGATCGCCGGCCTTTAATTATAACTAAATTACTAATGTATTTGTCTCCTTATAATGCACCCTCTTTTTGAATTCGTCAAGTTTTTTTTTACGTTTTTTTAAAAAAAATGAATTTTTGACGCGGCGGCTTATTCCGCCAAATCGCGCCAGGCGCGAAAAACCGCGCGTTTTTCGCCTGTCTGCGGAATTTTGACCGTTACCAAAACAGCGTGAATACGCTACACTGATCCGGTATGAAAGGAACGCCAGGTGGCTGAACGGTTTTTGCGCCGGGCCGGCGCGGTCGAAATTGTCCGTAAACTAACGGCAAAAACCGTTCTGGAGCGCGGCCTTGTCGCGGAAGGCGACCGCATTCTTGTCGCTGTTTCGGGCGGCAAGGATTCCACAGTGCTCGCGTGGGCGCTCGCCGCGCTCGGACCCGCGCTTAAATGCGGCTGCAAACTGGCCGCCCTGCACATTTCCACCGATTTTTGCGCCTGCTGCAAAAAGTCCGCGCTGGAACAAAAACTCGCCGAGTGGCAAATTCCCTTTACCGACCTTTTTGTTCCGGTAGTCGGCCGGCTCAAACCGGGAAAAAAAATGAACTGTTACTGGTGCTCAACCCAGCGCCGCACCGAGCTGCTTAAATATGCCGTTGAAAACGGGTACAACAAAATCGCGCTGGGCCATCACCTGGACGACATCATTGAAACATTTTTTATGAACCTTTGCGGCAAGGGAATAATTTCGACCATGCCGGTAAGCCTTTGTTATCACAAGTATCCTGTTACGCTTATACGCCCGCTCGCGCTGCTTGAAGAAGCGCAGATCATTTCCTGCGCCGGCGAACTGGACATACTCAAAACGGCCTGCACCTGCCCTTACGGGATTCATTCAAAACGCCGTGACATGCGCGGTAAAATCGCCGCCTTTACTCCGTCGGGCGCGGTAAAGCGGCGCATAGCGGCGGCGCTTGAATGCTGACACCGGCACCGTCTGCCTGCAATTTATTTAGTCATGTTACGCGGAGTCTTTGAAAAGCAAAAGAGAATTTACTACACCAACATCACAAATAAAGAAAAGGATTTCTGACAAAAAGTTCGGGTCGTTCGTGGTAGATTCCATAGCCGGCGGTTTTAGTTTTGGTTTACAATTTTATCGGCAAAAGCGGTAATAAGGCGAATTTCTTTTTCTTTTAATTTTATACATCCTTTTCCCCCAAGCCACGCGTGATTACGAAATCCTACCTTGACGGGCAGCGTTTCTTTTTCCACGGCTATGCCTTTTGCCTTGACCGCAGACACTATTGCGCCGGTTCTATCCGTTCCCGAGGCGGTGGTAAACGCCGCCGCGGATTTTACCGCAGCCGGATCCAGATTATTTAAAAACTGTGTAAGAGACGGATCCAAACCCCACTTGTAAACTCCGCCGCCTATAAACAAAATATCAACAGGACCTGAAAGCGGTTTATCAATGGTTTCCGCCGTGATACCGATTGTTTTAGCAATGGTTTCCGCCACTTCTTTTGTATTACCCCCGCGTGACTGATACCGTATTTCAATTTTCATTATTTTTACCCCTTGTAATTGTTTAACGCCATATACAAAAAAATGTCAATACCCTTTTATCCCGCAAGGCCATTGAAAAACCCCGGCCGTCAGTATAAATAATCGGTATATAACCCGGAGACGCCGCTTTGCATTATTTGATACGCCTCATCAAATTTGTTAACCGTATGAACATATACACGCTTATCCAGTTTTGCAAGCTCGCTAACAAAACCGGCCGTTGCTTTGTACGGCCACATCGTTACAGCATAAATACTGTCGTGATTACTGACAAATTCAAGAACCTCGGAATCTGTTTGTCCGCTTTGATATAATGTGTATATTACACCCGCAAATGGATAAACATCGTATATCGTTTTTAGCATCTGCGGGTAATATATTTGCGGAATAAATCTGTCCAGTATTTCAATATTCACTTTATCCGCCGCTTTGTATATCTCCATAAATTGTTTTGCGACAAGATATTCCTGGGTTTCCTTGGTATCGGTCACAATGAAAATATCGTTATATTTTTCCATAAGCGCTATGATATCATCTATGTCAAGCGTCGTGTACCTGCCATA
>JAIRYT010000078.1 GCA_031267675.1 Treponema sp.
CGGATATACCACACCAAGTCACGCACCTCCTCTATCATCACCTTCCCGCCGCCCCCCCCCCCCCCCCCCGCCCCCGCCCCGCCGCGGACCCCCCCCCCCCGCCCCCCCCCCCCCCCCGCCCCCCCCCCCCCCCCCCCCCCCCCCCCCCCCCCCCTCGCCAGGCTGGCTGCGCCTCCCACGCTCAACTCAAGCCAGTCCCGGTCTTTGCTGCGCAAAGCCCTTATCCGGGCTTACATTATTTTATTTCAAAATAATCTGGCCTTTGTTCAAACCATTTTAGTTTTAACAGATGCCATACCTCAATTGAGAACGCATTCCTATAACAATATTTTTTTATTTCAATAGTATCTTCATTAATTTTGTATTCATAAATCAAAAGATCGATGCTATTGTCTCCAATGAGTACTCCAACTCCTATTAAAATATTATCGTTTAACCATTGTATTGCGTCTAAACCATAAAATATACCAAATCCATCAATATAAAATACATTTTTATTTTTATCTGCTATCAATAAAACCTCGGTATCATCGCCTGTATTTATAATACGATATTTTCCCGATAATTGTCTTATTAATTGTATCGAATAAAAATCCAAATATGCGACATAATCTCCAGAATAATTCCATCTCATAAAAACAGGATAAATTAACCTTCTGTTATTTTGATGATCGGCATAATTTCTATCGATTCTTTCTGTTTTATGTTCTGTTAATATAAAATCTTCAATCGCTATGTTTTTATTTCCTTTTTTAATTTCATTAACCCACCATATTAATTCAGGTGGAAATTTTATATCATTTGCCCTTATTATTACACTAAATAGTGTCAACAATGTCATTAAAAAACAAAATCGCTTCATAGATTTATGATAAATTATTCATTGAACATTGTCAATAGTATTTTATAAAATATTTTACAACCAGTTTCGGGCAGCATTGCACATAACAGACCTGTATGCGTTCCGGGCCTTCGGCCCTGGGTTCCGTTCGCCTGGGCCGGCAGGTCTGCGGCCTCGCTCCCACGGCTCTCCCCCGGTGTTGAAAATTATGTTATGTGTTATACTTTCGGGTATGGAACGTGCGCTGGTGCTGGAAGGTGGCGGGCTGCGGGGCAATTATACCGCAGGGGTATTGGATGCGTTTCTTGACGTGGGGCTTGCGTTTCCCCTGGTGATTGGTGTTTCCGCGGGAGCGGGGATGGGCTGTTCGTATGTTTCAAAACAGCGGGGTCGTAATCTTCGGGTGCTTAAGGAATACCGCGCCGATCCGCGCTATCTTTCCATTGGCAGTTTGTTTCGGACCGGAAATCTTTTTGGGCTTGATTTTATCTTTGACGAAATTCCCAATCGTTTAATACCGCTTGATTTTGACGCGTTTTACGCGAATCCCGCGCGTTTTGTTACGGTGTGTACCGACTGCGCGACAGGCCGGGCGCTGTACTGCGAAAAGGACGCGGACGCGCTCACCGCCATGAAGGGATCCAGCGCCCTGCCCTATATTTCACGCATGGTTGATTACCGGGGGTACAAAGTTCTTGACGGGGCCGTTTGCGATCCCATTCCGTTAAAAAAAGCATACGCCGAAGGCTTTCGCAATAATGTGGTTGTATTGACGCGCCCTGTGGGCTACCGCCGCCGGGAAGAACTGCATCCGCCGCCTGAGCTTTTTTACCGCCGCTGGCCCGCGCTGGTAAGGGCGCTTAAGGTATTTACGCAAAATTATAACGACGCAATTACCTATGTAGAAAACGAAGCCGCAGCGGGGCATATTATCCTGGTACGGCCTTCTGCCGATTTGGGAATTTCGCGTACCGAAAAAAGCATTCCCGCCCTTGTCGCCGCGTATGAATTGGGCCTAAGGGACGGCGCGGCGGCGGTGGAAACCATAAAAGGATAAGGCTGTTTGTAATCTTGGGCGGCAAATATGCCGAAAGTAACAATATGAGGTGGGTCGTAATGCAGATAAAACACTATGTAGCTGTTATGCTGATTTTTTTTACTGCGGGTCTTTGGGCGCAGAATTCCGCCGCCGCCGCTGCGGCAGCCGCCGAAAGGGCCTTTGACGCCATGGATGCCGTATCGCCTTCGGCAGATAAAACGCGGACAAACAAAGCGGCTACAGTTCTTCCGGCGGAGCAAAGCGGCAAAACACAGGCCGAACCGGAAGAAGAAATTAAAACAGCCGCTTTGGTACTGGATGACGACGCGCCGGAACTGGATATCGAAGCGCTTTTACGAAAGCGCATTACGCTTGTTGTACAGCAGCAGCTTGGCGTTCCCTACCGGGCCGCCGGTATTAACAGCGAAGGCTTTGATTGTTCGGGGCTTATTTACTTTGTGTACCGCGAGGCGGCGGGCATGGAGCTTTCGCGTTCGACAGTGGGCCTGTGGAAATCGGGCAAGGCTGTCGCGTCTGCGGACATTAAACCAGGCGATGTGCTGATCTTTACCACGGTCCGCGAGGGCGCGAGCCACGCGGGAATTGTTATTGAAAACGGCGATCAGGGAATTATCTTTATTCACGCCGCGTCTCAGGGTTCCAAACGGGGCGTGATTGTTTCAAATCTTGGCGAAAGATACTATCGTATGCGCTTTATGGGCGCACGCTCCTATTTTTAATTTTTGCCTTTAATTTTTGTTTCTAACTCCACCGCCGCAGCAAAGCGCGCATCACATTTCTTACATCAACGCCGTAAACATTTTCCAGTGTACTCCCCAAAAAAACTTCATCCGGCTTTCCCGCCGCCGCTGTTTTTCCCTTGTCCAAAAGAATTACCTTGTCGGCAAATGAATACGCCAAATTAAGATCATGCAGCACGCTCGCCACAATTTTTTGTTTTTCTTTTGCCCAGTCTTTTAAAAAGCCAAGCAGTTCCAGTTGATGGTGAAGGTCCAGATGATTGGTCGGCTCGTCCAGCAACACAAGATGCGGGTCCTGGACAAGAGTCCGTGCAAGAAATACCCGCTGCAACTGACCGCCTGAAAGTTCCGTTATTAAACAATTTCTTTCGCGGGAAAGTTCAAGGCGTTCAAGGACTTCTTCGATAATTGTTTTGTCAACAGGCGAAAGGTTTTTAAACAGGGAATCCGAATAGGCGTAACGGCCCAGCGCTACGGTTTCATAAATGCTGTAGGGAAAGTAGAACTGCGACAATTGTCCCAAAAGGGCCGTTTTTTTTGCCAGATCTTTTCGCGCAAGGGACGAGAGTTCCGTTGAATCAAGTAAAATGTTTCCCCGGTAATCAAGAAGGCAGGCAATTGCCTTAAGCAACGTTGTCTTGCCGCTTCCATTGGGTCCGGCTATACAGATTATTTCTCCCCGCTCGGCGGTAAAATTTAGGCCGGTTAAAATATCGCCGCGGCCGTAACCGCAGTACAGGTTTTTAACTTCCAGCATGCTGCCGCCCGGCGCGGGACTTTCCCTTTTTTCTAAAATAAACCCAGATAAAAAACGGTCCGCCGATAAAAGCGGTAAGCGCGCCGACAGGAAGTTCGGACGGCGACACGATGGTCCGCGCGGCAATATCGGCGGCAACAAGAAGCGAAGCGCCTATAAGAAATGACATGGGAATAACCAGGCAGTGTCTTGATCCAACAAGGCGGCGCGCGGCATGCGGAGAGATTAAATCAATAAAACCAATTGCGCCGCTTAACGCGACAGCCGCTCCGGTAAGAACCGCCGAAAAAACAAGCAGCGTAATCCGCACCGCGTTTGCGTCAACTCCCAGCGACTTTGCCTGATCGTCGCCAAAGGCAAGAATGTCCATTTCTCTTGTATAGCGAAAAATGCCGGCGACCCCCGTAGCAAGAAACGGAAGCAGCAAGACGACATAAAACCATCCTTTAAGCGAAAAACTCCCCATTTGCCAGTAAAGCAGGCTTTTTAATTCTTCGCGATAAAGCGCGCTTAGCATAACAAGAACCGCGTTAATAAAAAGCGAAAACACCATGCCAAAAAGAATAATTGTA
Organism: Treponema sp.; assembly: GCA_031267675.1. Taxonomy (GTDB): domain Bacteria; phylum Spirochaetota; class Spirochaetia; order Treponematales; family Breznakiellaceae; genus JAIRYT01. Next base: position 3,971 of record JAIRYT010000078.1, read on the forward strand.
TTGTTGGAAAATGTTTGATCAAGGCGCATTGAACAAACGGTAACAAACAGCACGGTAATCAGCCCCGCGGCAAATCCTGCGGCAGGCAGGGTAAAGGCTCCCACAAGCGGAAGCGCTGCGCCGGTCAGGATAACAAGCGCCGCTCCGAGCGACGCGCCGGCAGAAACGCCGACAATATACGGCGAGGCCAGTTCGTTTTTTAACACTGACTGGAATACCGCGCCGCTTGCCGCAAACGCGCCGCCCGAAAGAAAAGCCAACAGCGCCCTGGGAAGCCGCAGCGTCCACACAATTGTTAGTTCCGCGTCGCCGACACGGCCAGGCAGCGCAAAGCCAAAAACTTTGTGACCAATGACGCCAAGCGTATCAACAAAATTAATGGGGGAACTGCCAAGGGCAATTCCCAAACAAAGCATACAAACGCCCGCAAGTACGGCAAGCGCAAACTTAATACTGGTATACATCGGGGTAGATCGCTTTTGCGATTTGCCGCAGGCCTTTTACAATTCCCGGCGAAGGCCGCGCGGCAAAGTCGGCATTTATAAGATAAATCGCGTTTTGTTTTACCGCGCTTATCGTCTGAAACCCCGGACGTTTTTTTATTTCGTCCAGAACAAGGGCCTCGTTTTGCGCGCCGTTATCCATCGTTAAAATAACATCGGGATTGCGCCGTATAATTTCTTCGGCGGACGGGGCAAACCAGCCTTTTTGTCCGGCAAAAATGTTTTCACCGCCGCTTAGTTCGATTAACTCGTTAAGATAGGTGTCGTTTCCAAAACTAATCATGGACGGCAAGGGTTCTATTTCAAAATATACCCTCTTTTTTTTGGTAATTGCCGTGTTCTTTTGGACAATGCCGGCAATTTCGCTTTTTATGCCGTTTACTGCTTCTTCGCCTTTTTTTTGCGCGCCAAGCGTTTTGGCAATAAGGTTTATATCGTTATAAATATCGTCAATGCTGCCGCTTGTAGGAATGGCAAGCAGCGTTATGCCGGCATCTTCCAGCAGCCGCAGCGGACTGCTGTCCGCGCCCTGGTTGTTTATTTCGCCGGTAATAATTAGATCGGGTTTAAGGGAAATAATAAATTCCGCATCGGGAAAAAAGAAATCGATCAACGGAAGATTTGCGTCTATCCCCGAAATTTCGCCGGAATACCTGTCGGCCGCGACAATGTTTTTGCCAAAGCCAAGGGCAACAAGAATTTCGGTGTTGGACGGCGTTGTCGAGATAATGCGGCTGTAAACGCCGGGCGCGGGCTCTGCGCCGCCGCCGGTCGATGCGCCGCTGCACGCAAGACAAAAAATCCCCGCAAGGCCAAGTAACAGGCAACCGGCAAAACGCAAATACTTTTTTTGGATCATTCTTTTTCCTTTTGTTTCGGCTCAAAGACCGCTTTTAACCCCAGGGTCAGGGATATTCCCGGCATGGGGTATTCCGCAAAGGATTCGTAGTGGCGGTTAAGTATATTCCGTACTGCGGCAAAGGCGCTAAGGTTTTTGGTTATAGCCTGGTTTACCGTAATGGAAAGAAGAAAATGGGGATCAAGTTTAACCAGGTTTTCCATATCGGCGTAACGATTGCTTTCGTAGCGGCCAGAGACAAGCAGCGAGCCTTCTTTGGCGGAATCCTCATTCCAGGGAATTTCCAAAGAAAAACCAAAAGTATGGGCGGGCATATAGGGAATACGTTTGTTCGACGCAAAATCAAGATCGCCTGAAAGCAGATAACTCAATTGATACTGGTAAAAAACGCCGGGAATTATTTTTTTTACTCGCCTAAAAGAAAGCGGGATTTCAAATGAGGCCCTGCTGTCAAGTCCAAAGAACCACGCTTCGCCAATATTCCGCGGTTCCCAGGAACCGTTTGCATAATTCCAGTGAATGGAATCTTTGGTCCAGGTTGTGTAAAAAACTTCCTCTAAAGAAAGCCACGGTTTTGGATGGTAGTCAAGTCCCAGATCGCCTCCCCAGCCGTCTTCCGGTTTAAGATCGGGATTACCCGAAAATCCCGCCTGCTTCCAGTACAGATCGTCAAAGTCGGGAAATTTAAAAACACGAAAATAATTGTTTTTAAGGGTAAGTGATTCGCCGATAAGCCACAGAAGGCCGAGCTTTGGCACCGGAACAGGCCGGGAACCGTTGGTTACCGCCTTTATTGACGGAATTAAAAGAAATTGTTTAACCGGAGCGTATTCCACCGTAAAATACATTCCGCCGCTGTGTCCGTTATGAATACCGTCATTGGTGGAATCCAGATGAGTGTAACGGTAATCCCCTCCGGTCCGAAGAGTCAATTGTTCCAGAGCATACCAGGACCAGCGGTTTATCGCGACAAGACCCCGTTCCCGGTGAAGAGAAGGATTGCGCCCCGGATCATAATCCAGGGTCTGCCAATTATGGCTAAACGAAAGTTCCATTGAAAAATCATCGCGAAAAATACGGGGCATTTCCAGCATAATATTCTGCCGGGTAGAAAAATCCCGCTGTTCCCCGGCTTCCCGCGTGTAACCGGAATGGGGAACGTTTTTGTTTCCATAATAAATATCGCCGCAAAGAATCAATTTTGCATAATCCGGTAATTCCCGAATCCATGAAACAGAACCCCCTATATCGTTAACTTCGTTCCCTTCCTTGCGGCGGGCATACCCGTAGTAGTCCTGATAGAGAAAGTGGTTTCCGGCGCGGTTTCCGTAAAGAGCCGCCCTAAGGGAATAGTTTTCCGCGCCATAAGCGCCGAACAGGCTGATATTTTGGGTGTCCGCAAGGTCCCGCCATTGGGGATTTTCCACCCCGCCGTACTGCCGGTTGTATCGGCCGGGCAAAGTTCCCGTGTTGGAAACACTGCCGCCAAAGCGAAACCCGGGCTCTTCTTTTTTTACCGTGACAATATTGATAACCCCGCCCAGCGCGCCTGAAACATTGTATTTAGTGTCGGAACCGCCGTAAATTACTTCAATTCGTTCAATTGAATTAACATCAACGCTGTTAAAGTCAAATTCCCCGGATCTAAGGGAATTGGCGGGAATCCCGTCTATAAGAACGGCGATTCGTTCGGTATCAAAACCCCTCATGGTTATGTCAGCCGCGTTTCCGTATGTACCGTAACGGGCCGCGCCCAGCCCAACGGTTTCGGTTAAGAGATCTGCCAGATCAACCGGATGAATTTTTTCGATTTCTTCTTTGGTAACAATCTTCATCTGCTGGGTGGTTTCGGGTGTTCCCACAATGGTAATTCCCTCGCCTTCCATAACAGGGGCGTCACGAAAATCTTCCTGCCCGTACAGGAACGGCAGCACAAAAAGCAGGATCAAAAACAGGATGAATTTGCCGCGCTTCATTCCCCAATCCTTGTTTGCGGTTGAAAATTCCAGTTGACATAGTTACCCATCTGCGTGCGTGTGAATTTTTGTATCGCTTCATTCAGAGTTTCGGTATCGGGGGCGGTAAAATCAGAAAGATTTATGGCGTTGGCAAGTTTTACCCAATTGGCATTAAGGTTCCGGTAGTAAATGGCAAAGAAATCTTTGTCGTTATACGCGAGGTAGCCTGGTTTTATAATATATTCAATAATAATAACCCCGGAATCAGCGCTGTAATTGGAAACAAATTTGATGTCACCTTTATAGTTATAGTCAGGCGGACCCCCTTCATAAGTGTATTCAATAGTTGTGGCGGTAATTGTGTATTTTTCCGAGGAACCGTAAGCCCACTGGCCCTGGAGCAGATAGGGCAGCGATCCGGGAATATTGGTATCATCACCTCCGACTTCGCCATAAAGTTCGCAGGCGGCAAGAATACCGCAAAGAATCAGTACCGGTAAAAATTTATATATTAAGAATTTTTTGGCGCTCATGGCTTAACCACCCTAAAACCAATATAATTATCCGCGTAATCCGGCGTATGACCCCAGCGGTAGGTTACACAGGAGTAAGTTATGTTGGAGCCCACCCCGCCGCCGTTAAAGGGCTTTTGGCTCAAGACGGCGCTGTAGGCCGGCCCGTCAACAGGGGTTCCCGCTGGTACATCCGCCGCGTAATTCATCCAGTCCCAGCACCATTCCTGCACGTTTCCGGAAAGATCGTAAATGTCCAGGGAGTTTGCGGCTTTACCACCCACCGTTTTGACCGTGTAAGGTGAATTGCCATGATGCCAGGCAACAGCATCTGCATCATCATTTCCCGCATACCTATACATCCATGCCGCCGCGTCCGGGTCGCCGCCCCGTGCGGCAAATTCCCGCTCCGCTTCGGTGGGCAGACGGTAACCGTTTTTGGTTTTATCCATCTCCGCGCCGTTGCAGGCTGCGGCGTTGGTATTCCGGGAATCTTCGAGCACATTGCCGCCGTACCGGTACACCGGTTCTTTCCCCGTCATTTCACTGTAGGCGTTGCACCAGACAATCGCGTCCCGCCAGTTAATACCCGCCGCAGGATAATTCCTGGCGTTTCCTGCAGGGGCGTTTTTTAAGTTTTGAAAATAATAGCCGTGTTCCAGCGCCCAATTCTGCACGGTAATCCAGAGGTCCTGAGTGGTTTCGTATTTCGCCATATCGAAAGAATCGATGGCAAGATCCCGGCCTGCTACAAACACGCCCCTTCTGACAGACTTGCTTCCGGGGTTAGTATACACTGGATTATTGGGAACCGTTACCTCAAAGGCGTAGGAGGCACTACCGTTTACGGTTTCACCTGAAACGGCTGCCGTTTCGGTGTACGGTACCCAGCGGGCGTAAAAGGTAACATCGCCCTTCCTTTTATATTCCTCGCCCGGCATATAACCCCAGCCGCCGCCGTTGTCCTGGGTGTTCCAGCCCAAAAAAACACAACCTGAGGGAGCCGTAAGCGTGTGTGCGGGAATAGTGATGCTATCGCTGCTAAACTTGGTTTGCCCGGTCGGCGCTGCGCCTGATCCCCCATTGGCGTCATAGGTGATGGTATAGTACTGCCCTACAGGCATCCCTCCCGCCGGGGAGCTAAAGCCGCCTGATCCGGCGGCGTTTACCGCCCGTACCCATACATGGTAAGTTTTATCATTAACGGCCTCAACTACCGCGCTCAGGGCCGTTACGGTTACGGCGGGGCTTCCGGGGAGGGGAGCTTCACCCGGCGTGACTTCGGCGGCGGCGTATACCTCATAGGCGGAAGCCGCGCCTGCCGCCGCCCAGCTTATTTCAAGTTCTTCGTCCCCGGCGGTAACAGAAAGACCCGTTACCACAGCGGGGGGATTTAGCCCGCCGCCCGTCGGAGAAGAACAGCCCAAAAGGAGGAAAAACAGTACTGTGCTTGCCAGCCAGCCGGTGAAAAGAGCTTTTGCAAAAAAACGTTTTTTCATCTTTATGTACACCTCCTTGATGTTCTTACCTGCTTTTACCAAATAAGGACTATTGCTTTACATAATCAAGAAACCCGTCACTGGTAAACTGGGAGGTATCATTTGCATTGTTGAGGGCGTTTTTCAAATCAGCGAGGGAGGTCTTCTCATTACTATGCGTATATACGCTTATGGTGTTTCCATTTTTTTTCCAGGCAACGGCTACATATTTATCGTTTAAGTAGGTATAACTGGCGACAACGGTATGGACATACAAAACCCCCGAATTTGCGGTGTTGTTGACCCGGTCCACCACTTCGCCCGCCAGGGAAAGCATATCGTCCTCGTCATCGTCCGGCGCGTATTTTTCGTCATATCCGGTATCAGCACCATCCATAAAGTTAAGAAAAGTATTGCCCCGGATAACCACATACATATCATAATCCTCGTAATACCATGTTCCTTCCAGAGCGCCTAAATCGCGGGGTGCCACTGTTTTGGCAATGTATAAAGCCGGAGAGTCAAAATATCCTCCAAGAGCGGTATGGTAGGCATATTCCGCCTTTGCTTCTGCCAGCGTGGAAACACCGTTATTTTGTCCGCCGCCTTTGTACGCGCCGCCCATTGTTACGGCATACGAGCTTATGCCTCGGCAAATAATCGCATAGTAAGAGCCGGGGGTCTTGCCCCAGGTTCCGCCATTGCTTATCCTGATAAAAAGCCGTCCATTGGTATCGTCCTCGGCAACATAGTCCGCAATGGTTCCCGCAAAGGCGATGTCCCCGGTGCTGGCATCGTAGTAGGTAACGGTTTCATTGGTAATGACATAACCATCGTCAGTAAAGATCCACTCGTTACCACTCCAGCCTTTTTGATAACTTACCGCCGTTTGATGGTAGCCATAGAGGTTTGAAGGCAGGGTAACGCGTTCATCGCCTGCTCCTGCTCCGGTTCCTCCCGCCGGATTGGAACAACCCATGAACAGGGCAAATCCCAGGCACAAAACAGAAAAGGCCAAAAAACGTCTTCGGAAATTGAAAAGAAAAAACATGATTAGCTCCTTCGGGCTCTGTCCGCGAAGCCCGAAAAGAAAATGACGGCTCCCCAGGGGAACCGCGCGCACTCAAAGTATCTGGCTTATGGCAAAAAGGCCAATCACAGTTACGGGATAGCGGGGGATTTGTCCGTACCGGGTTATTCCGGCGCAGATGCACCCCACTTCCTTTGAAGTATGCATTTTGAGGATATGGTGTTTACATCAGCATGTCAAGCCTTATGCCAGGACTGGATGTATTGTTTTGGGTTTAACAAGGGGCTTATTTGGCAGAAAGTCCGGTAATGGTTACCGTGTCAAGTCCGGTAATCTTCTGAATCATCTCGACAGGAAATCCTTCGCCTAACGCTCTTTTTGCGATTTCTTCACGGGTTTCCTCACGGCCCTTTTCAAGGCCTTCTTCCAGCGCTTCTTCCCGCCAGACCTCTTTCGCCTCGTCAATGTTCCATTCGGCCAATAACATATTTATAACCTCCGATGAGTTTTCTTTTAATATTTTTACCAGTATTTTCCGTTCCAGACAGTATTCTATCGCCGCCTTCATCGCCTTATCCAACGGCATCGTTTTACGCCCATCGCGTATTTTGTCCACAAAAATACGGTAGCCCTTCAGATTTTCGCTCTTCCCGACGATGGGTTCGTTGTGCCCCTCGTTGATGTTGAAAACTTTCGCCTCGAGATCCAGCGCCGCCGCGCCTCCCTTTACCGCGAAAGCGTCGGACAACCTGAGCGTTTTTTGTTCCGGATACGGCTTGACGCCGTTATACAGCACAATAAATTCGGGCCGGGGAATAACAAGAAGTTTTTCGCGGTAAAGATCTTTTCGTTCGACGATCTTTTCATATACGCGGGCAATGTACAGTAACAGCCGCAGGGGCATGTTGGGGTTTATCGTGGACTGGTGTTCGATGAGGATGACCAGCTTGTTGTCGACGGTAAAGGAAATGTCATTGTACTGCTCCATATAGAGCACGTCCGAAAGGGTGTTAACAGTAATAACCGCGTTCGGGGCCAGGGGCCCCTCGATAGCGCCGTACAGTTCCCGCAGGGCTTCGCTGTTGTTAAAGATAAGGGAGAACAGGCTGTCCTTGTACTTTTTGTTAGCTGCCACCTATTTATACTAGCGAATTTTTTAGGGGTTTTCAAGCCGGCCTTCTGGCAGGCAGAAATCCCCTTGACATAACACTAAGTATGATGCATATTGTATATAACACTATGTATTATATAGGAAAGTTTCCATGAGGATATTAAAAAACACATGGTTTTCGCATTTTGCCCAAAAGGAAAATATAGATGACAAAACACTAAAAGACATTGTGAATCGGCTTGCAAAAGGACAATTTGACGCCAATCTTGGCGGCGGAGTATTCAAACAACGTATTGCACGAAGCGGGGAAGGTAGGGCGGGCGGTTATCGTTCAATCATATTCTTTAAAAAAAACCGATCTGCATTTTTTGTATATGGATTCGCAAAATCCAGCCAGGTTAACATCTCAAAATCAGAATTGGATGGGTTCAAAAAAATGGCTGGTTATATGCTGTCTATGACAGACGAACAAATAAACAATGAAACAAAATCCGGAAGGTATATAGAGGCAATTATGGCAAAAGCTTACAAAAGTGAAGTGTCGATGGTTATTCACGGTATGGCGGAGGGTTTATACGAGAATGGGATTATAGACAGAATAACCATGAAAGAATTTGATGATACCTGCCTTGTCCCTACTCCCCCATTAACACCGGAAGAAATACGAAATATCAGGGCAAGTGCCGGATTATCACAACCGGCATTTGCCCGATATGTGAATGTTTCCAAAAACCTTGTATCAGACTGGGAACGGGGAGTTAAAAAACCCGGAGGTCCCGCCCTGCGCTTATTGGCAATTATCAGGAATAAGGGGCTTGCCGCGCTAACTGTATAGACACCTGGCAGTTATTTTTCCACGCTAACTGTCCAAATTAAAAAGCCGGTACATAAGCAGAATGAATTTGTAATAAAAGTAGGGAATGATACGAAAGAAGCGCCAGGGTTTTTGGATACAATAGCCAAACCATTCAAAACCGCGCTCGAACACTTTGCGCGAGGGGCGTTTTTTTCGTTCGGCGAATATGTCAAAAAGATCGCTGCACCACAGCCGCAGTCCGTTGTTAAGGCGTCCTTCGTTGCGGGCAAGCCAGCGTTCTTCGCCTTTTACGCCTTTGCCCACCAAAAGCAGCGACGGCGCGGCCTTGCGGATTGCCTGGAGTATGGTAGCTTCTTCCTGGTGTTTAAAGTTGCCCACATAACGGCCTACAATGCGCAGGCGCGGAAAAGTCTGGTGAAGGTTTTTTTCGGCGCGTTTAAGGCTGCGCATTCTGCCGCCCAAAAGGTATACGGAAAACTCCCGTTTTTCCAAAATTGAAAGCAGGCTGATCACAAAATCAAAGGGCATGTAGCGGTATATCTTTTTTTTAAGAATAAAGCGCGCGCCGCCGACAAGGCTTTTGGCAATGGGAATTACCACACCGGCCCGCTGGATAAAAAAGCGGTATTCGTTATTTCGCCGCGCGCGTAAAAAATCCCACAGCGAAAGCAGAACAAGGTCCGTGCCCTTTCCCTCTTTAAGTAACTGATAAATTGCTTCTTCCAGCCTGTCGGGCGCGACAATGTGCAGGGGAACTTTTAGCAGGCTTATTCGCTCAACCGGAGTGTTTGTTATTTCGCCGTCCATGTTGCCTTCTCCAAAAGTAAGATTCGGATTGCCGCCGATCCATAGAGGGCCGCCGTCTCGGTTCTTAGTATTGTTTCGCCAATGGTGACCGCGTAAAAGCCCGCGTCCAGAAAGCTCTTTACCTCTTTTTCAGAAAAGCCGCCTTCGGGGCCTACTGCCAGCGCCGCCAAAGAACAGTCACTACAAAGATACCGGTGAAACGAATGCTGTGCAAGACCCCGCCCGCCCGTCCGGGATTCACCTGCGGGAATTTCCGCCGCCGGTTCGCGCATCAGAAAACCCAGCGCCTTGCCCCGGCCGTTATTCGGTTCCCTGGACATTAGCTTCCAGGCAGCCAGCATGTTGTCAAAGCTGTGCGGCGGGGAAATTTCGGTGGCGGTAAGGGAACGGCTTTGCTGCCGCGCTTCGCGTATAATTCTGCGCCAGCGTTCGGTACGTCCACCCGGTTCCGGCTCGCTGCCGGAATGGGAATAAACCGAAAATTCCGACATAAACGGAATGATGCGGCTTACACCGCCTTCCGCCGCCTGACGTACAATCATATCCATTTTGGCGCCTTTGGGAAGCGCCTGAAACAAAACCAGCGGCGGAAGCGCCGGAATCGGAACCGGAACCGGAGGAACCAGAAGAAGCGCGGATGTTTCCTGCCCCGCCGTTTTTTGCGCGGATATTTCCGCGGGGACCGTACGGGCGGTAAGCGTTTTGCCGCCGACGGACTCGACAAGCGCCGCGGCGCGCTCCCCGCCGGGGAGCAGCACGGCAAATTCAGCGCCCGGTTTAAGGCGGCGCACACGCGCCAGGTAGTGGTAATCATCACCGGAAAGATGAATCAACCCCGCTTTGTCCGGCGCTTCACGCAGAATAAACTGCTTCATTTTTAAACCATGCTGCTACGAAGCCAGCGGCACGTCTTTTTTGCTTTCGTCCTGCAGCGTTTTAAGTGTCTTGGAACTTTGCATAAGCTGCCGGTAACTTCCGGTACTTAGAATATTTACCGCTTCCTGTAACTGAACATCGTACTCGATGTCGTACACGGGAGCGATTTGCGTACGGTTCTGTTCGTTACGGATCAAGCGCCGTAAAAGTGAAGTATCAAGCTGATACTCCGCACCAAGTTTATTCGCCAGCTCATTTACTTCGGCGCCGCCCGCGTTGGGGTGCGCTTCTACAAAGGCGGGAATGGTGTTGGCGCTGATGATCTGGGTTAGTTTTTCCGCGTCTGCGGCGGAAAACTCGGGGAACAAGACCTCTTTGTCCGGCGGTATGCCGATTTTGTCGATATTCACATCGCTGGGAGTAAAGTAACGCGCGGTGGTAAGCCTAAAACCGACGCCTCCCCCCACGGGGTACACCTTTTGCACCGAACCTTTACCGTAGGTTTTTTCGCCCACCAGATAAGCCCGTCCGCGATCCTTGAGCGCTCCGGCTACAATCTCGGATGCCGATGCGGAACCTTTGTTAATTAAAATGATCACCGGCATGTCCACAGGAACCACCGATTGGCCGTCTGCCGTGTATACAAAGTTTTCCGCGGGAATGCGCGATTTGGTAGAAACAATTACACCGTCATCAAAAAAGAGCCTGCCGATATCAACGGCGGCATCCAACAGGCCGCCGGGATTATTGCGTAAATCGACAATAAGATTTTGGTAGCCGCTTTCTTCAAAGCTCCTGATTGCCGCTTTGGTGTCGAGTACGGTGTTTGGGGTAAACTGGATGATTTTTAAATAAGCGGTCGTACCGATCATCTCGTGTTTTACCACCGGCACGTCAATTACCGCGCGGGTAAGCGTTACCTCAAATTCAAGTTTTGGCCCGCGGCGTATCTTGAGCTCCACACTGGTACCGGGTATTCCGCGAAGCCGCGCAAGAACGGTGTCCATCGAGATAATGTCTGTCGCTTCGCCGTCTATTTCGACAATAAGATCGCCGGGATTAATTCCCGCGCGCCAGCCGGGGGTATCCTCTATGGGGCTTGCTACTTCTACAAACGGCGGCGTGCCGTCCGGTTTTGCTTCCAGAGGCTTGGAGATAAAAAGGCCGACTCCGCCAAAACGCCCCGACGTGGTGTCGTTAAGATCGGTCATTTCCCTTTCGACCAAAAAGGCGGAATGGGGATCGCCGAGCGAATTGAGCATGCCGTTCATGGTGCCTTCGAAAAGCGTTTTGGGATCAACGTCATCAACATAATTGCGCTGGATAAAATCAAACACGCTTTGGATGATTGACTGATACGCCTGCCGGGGAAAGGGGTTTTGGGCGCCGATATGGGGAACGGAAAGAAGGGCAAAAAAGACGACAAGAAAGGCCGCGCTGACCGGCCACGGCGAAAATATTTTCTTCATACTCATATTGTAAGACGCTGTGTAAAATTGTCAACTGTCCGCGCGATTGACCTAAAGGTCAATCGCCGAGTTGCTGCGCAGCTTGCGAGTTTATTTGCCGGGCAGCCTACGGCTGCTGACCTAAAGGTTAATCGCCGCCGGCCGGATGAGCGGTAAATTTACGTACAAATCCGCAGGGCCGGTAGGTAAGCTTTGCCTGGCGAAGGCCTTCATCGCCCAAATCCTGTTCGCGGTTTATGTAAATGTGGTACGCGGGAAGCGAAGCGGCAAAATGCTGGTTTATAAACTGGTAAATTCCCTTAAACTCTTCCAGCGCTTTTTCAAAATGGACGGCGAACATTCGGCCCCGCGCAAGGCGTTCGCCCAGACACCAGGCGGCGGGCCGTCCTTCTACAAAATAGACCATGCCTTTTTGGTACAAACCCTTATAACGCTGCAGGGCCTCGGATGCGGCAAGAAAGTCGCCGTCAAAGCCCTTTTGCTCGCGCCACTTGGCAAGAATGTCCAGCGCGGCGGGGACCAGATCGGCGGTAAGCGGCCTGGCTTCCCAGTTGGGATAACTGCTGTGAAACTGGCTTGTCAAATTGCGTTTCTTGTGGTACTTTTTTCCGGGCAGATCGGCCAGATCGGTACGCAGATACAAATAGTCAAAATTGTCGCGATCTTCAAAAAACTGTATACCCCATTCTTCCATCTTGCCCCGGTCGCTGATAAGCAATGAGTCAGAAATCCCCTTCCAGTAATCGTGTGTACGGAATAATTCGTCCAGCACGCATTTGGCGGGAACGGCGCAGGGTGTACAAAAAAAGCGTTTTTCTGTTCCGCCGTCATGAGCCGGTTGAATTCCCGAAATAATAAATGTTTTGTCATGAACCCGCGAAACACGATACTGGTAACGCCGCCTAAAAAGATACAGATTGGCAAAGGTAAATTCGGAAACACCGTCAACCGTCATGGGAAGCTGGGGGTGCATCTCGCTTCTTAACTCGTAGCTTAAGGGAATGAATTCGGGAAACTCGGGTATCATCTTGTATTTAAGTATACCCCAACGGTGTAATGCATGCTATAGTAAATTATGAGCCACGAAAACAAATATGACCAGACGATTTTTGCGGACTACGCCCTTGAACATTTTTTGCGCTATGCGGTAATCGGTACTGCCAGCGATCATTGTAAAGAAGAAACGCCAAGTACCAAAGGCCAGTGGGAACTGGCAAAACTTTTGGTAGAAGAATTTGAAACCCTTGGCAGCATAGAAGTTGAATTAAGCGATCACTGTTATGTTATCGCGCGTCTTGCCGCGTCCGGCGGATGCGAACAGGCGGACACCATCGGCTTTCTTGCCCACCTGGATACGGCCGCCGATGTCAGCGGCGAAAACGTAAAACCCCTGGTAAAAGAAGTTGACGGCGGCCGCATTGTACAAAGCGACGGTTCAACATTGCTGGGCGCGGACGACAAGGCGGGGATCGCCATTATTATGACGGTCGCCTGGTATCTTGGTGTTCACCGCGAGATCAAACACGGGCCTCTGGAGTTTATTTTTTCGCCCGATGAAGAAACCGGCAGGGGGCTTCCCTGTTTTCCGCTTGAAAAAATAAAATCAAAAGCCTGTTACACGCTTGACGGCGGCCCGCTGGGGGAACTTGAAACAGAATGTTTTAACGCCTGGGAAGCAAACGCTGCTTTTAAAGGCCGCGTGATTCACCTGGGTCAGGCGCGGGGCACGCTTGCAAACGCCGCGCTTATGGCTTCTGCTTTTGCCGCCATGCTGCCCCGCGCGGACAGCCCCGAAACGTCCGACGGCCGTTACGGTTACTATTGTCTGACGGATATTAAAGGCGATCTGGAAACGGCGGAACTTACCGTCCTTATCCGTGATTTTGACCGCGCGCGGGGCGAAGATCGCCTTGCCGGGTTAAATGCGTTCGCGCGCGCCGTGGAAGCGCAGTTTCCCGGCGGGACCGTAACGGTAAAAAGCAAGGTTCAGTATGTCAACATGAAAGAAAAAATTGACCGGCAGCCACAGGTGCGCGGCAGACTGTTACAGGCCGCCGCCAATTTAAACATTGCCGTTATCGAAAAACCCATTCGCGGCGGCACCGACGGATCGCGGCTTACCGAACTGGGAATTCCCACCCCCAATATCTGGACCGGCGGCAGGAATTTTCACTCACGCGAAGAATGGCTTTCGGTAAACGATATGGCCGCCGCCTGCGCCCTGGTTATGGAATTAATCGGCCTGTGGGTTTAAAGAAAAATATGAAGCGCATATTGATCCAGCAGAATCAAAAGGCCAAGAATTGCCGTGTAAACGCCAAAACCGCGCAGTGAACGTTCCCTGACAATGCGCATCATTAACGACATCGAGGCAAGCCCGACAAGAAACGCCGCCGCTGTTCCGGCAGCCAGGGGAAGAACGCCAAGCCCTCCAAGAAATACTTCGCGCGCCGCGGGATTTACGCTTTGAAAGCGTGAATACACATACAGTTCCCGCAGTTGTAACAGCAGCGCGCCCAGGATTGCCGGTATTGCCAGCAGGAACGAAAAGCGCGCCGCAAAATCACGCTCCAGTTTGCACGAAAGCGCGCCGGAAAGGGTAAAACCCGACCGTGATATACCGGGAATAATCGCAATTCCCTGTAACAGGCCGATAACCAGGGCTTCAAACAAACCGATTTCCGCGTCACTGCGAAGCGCGCCGGGACGGTGAAAAAGATGTTCGGCGGCGAATATTGAAGCGGCGGTACACAGGAACGCAAATCCCAGCGCGCTGCCCGAGGCAAACGCTTCTTCGATATAATCTTTTATCAGAAACGCAAAACCCGCCGTAATGGCGGTGGCGATCAAAAGCATCCAGGTTAACCGCTGGAAAGGCCGGCGTAACAGTTTCCAGATATCGCGGCGCAGGACAATAATAACCGCGACGAGCGTGCCGCCGTGCAAAAGGGTGTCAAAAAAAAGCGCCGGCGCCTGAATATGCAGAATTTTTTGCGCCAGCACTAAATGCCCCGAACTGCTTACCGGTAAAAATTCAGTCAACCCCTGAATAATTCCAAGAAAAATTCCTTCAGTAACTGTCATCTAAGAATTACCCACGCGTTATCGATTTTTGCAAAGTACAGATCAACTTCGTAACGGCGGGTACGTCCGCCTTCGCGGTAGGTCAATACCAGCGCCGGTTCGGGAAAGCCAATGCGGCCCTGCATGGCCTTTACCAGAAAATCGTTGGCGGTTGACTGGAAATTGTAGCGCCCAAACAACGGCTGAACGGCAAAGCGGTCTTTTTCCATTATTTCACGGTAAATGTCGTCCATTTCGGCTTTGAGTGACGATGTAGAAACAAAACGGGCCATGGATAAATCGGCATATTTATACTTAAAAAGTTCATCGATCGCGTCAATATCCCTGTTGGTAAACGCGCTCATCAGTTCCCCCGCCAGGGTAGAAATTTCCTGCTGGTCTTCCTGTGGTAACGCGCCGGTTGACGAAATAACGGTACTGGCTTTTTCGATTAGCAGTTTGGGAAAGCCTTCTGCCCTAAAGGAGCCGGAAATGGTACGGGGCCAGGACTGCGGCGTCTCGTCCGCGTCCGGAAGCCGCCACTCCTGTTTTGTTTCACCGTTAAGGTTGAGGGCGATTTTTACCGAAGAAATTCCCGGAGTAAATTTTACGCCTTCGGGCCAAAAAACGGATATTTCAAATGTGTTTGTACCCGAAACCATCCAGTCATTAAGGGGTATTGAAGACGACCAGAATTTACCGCCGTCAAACCAGGCAAGTTCCGTTCCGTTCAGCACCAGATCAACGCCCGCATTTTCCGCCTCTACGTCAAAAACATAGTGCTGCGCCCTGCGGGGAGCGCTTGTGTTCCCGGTCGCGGGCGTTTGGGCGCATCCTGCAAGCGCCAGCGCGCAAAGAGATAAAACCGCAATGCGCACATACATATACATATGCATACACCTATTGTACATAATGTTTATGAAACAACAACCCTCCCGCGGACAGGCCGGCGATTGACCTTTAGGTCAATCGCGCGGAATCAACCCAAACCGGTTTTTCGCCGTGATTGTACATCGTAGAATACGGCAAGGAGCAGGATAAGGGCCTTTACTATGTACTGATAGTACTGGCCCAGGTTCATCAACGACATGCCGTTATTGATGGCGCTCATTACCAGACCGCCGACGATTACTCCTACCACGGTGCCGATGCCGCCGCCGGCCGAAACACCGCCGATATAACAGGCGGCGATAGCGTCCATTTCAAACATATTGCCGGCCTGCGGAAGCGCGCTGTTCATGTACCCGGTAGAAACCACTGCGGCAAGGCCGGTTAAAAGCCCCATAACAGAGAACACAATAAAGGTGATTAACTCCGAGTTAATACCGGAAAGCTTTGCCGATCGCGCATTACCGCCGACCGCGTAAATATAACGGCCAAGGACCGTGCTTTTCATGATAAACTGAAAGATAAAAACCGTAACGCCGACGACAATCACCACCACCGGAAGCCCCCGGTACGCGGCAAAGCGTTCGGCAAGACCCAGGGCGATGGCGGTAATGAGGGCAAGCTTTAATCCGAACAGCACCGTGGGAGCGACTTCAAAACCGTTTTCAATTTTTGTTTTGCGCCCCATAATTTCGGCGATAAAATACCCGACCAAAATAACCACCGCCAGGACAAGCGCGGCCGGGTAATGGTCTAAAACACGCTCCAGGCGCAACAGTTCGTCGACCGACCCTGTTGAAAAGTACGAATAGCCGTCGTCAACAGGCGATATGGGGTTAACATTGGTAACAACGTAGGTAAGCCCCCTAAAGAGCATCATACCCGCCAGGGTAACAATGAACGCCGGAACTTTGGGATACGCGACAAACCAGCCCTGGAACGCGCCTACACAAAGCCCCATGATTAACGATGCCAAAACGGTGACGGGCATCCCGACGCCCAAATTGTAAAGCATAACGCTTAACGCGCCTATAAAAGCGCAGACCGAACCTACCGCAAGATCAATGCCCAGAATAATAATACATTGAACCATGCCGGTGGCAAGAATAAGTACGTAACTGTACTGGAAAAAAATGTTGGTAAAATTCCGGGGATTAAAGTTAACCCCTCCGGTCAACGGTGCAAAGACCAGCATGATTAACGCCAGTATAATGAACATTGAATAGTTCCTCATATTGTTCCTTATCAGCGTTCTGGAATTTGCGGTGTGAATTACCTTGTTGTCGCTCATAAAAGCTCCTTTGTCATTTTCCGACCAATGCCATATGCATGATCTTTTCCTGGGTTGCTTCGTCATGAGACAGCTCGCCCTTGATTTTGCCTTCGTTCATTACATAGATACGGTCCGCCATTCCCAGCGCTTCGGGAAGCTCGGAGCTTACCATGATAACGCTTTTTCCGGTGGCTACCAAATCGTTAAGAATATTGTAGATTTCTGTCTTTGCGGCAACGTCAATACCGCGAGTCGGCTCGTCAACGATAAAGATATCAGGATTAACAGACAGCGTCCGGCTTACCGCCACTTTTTGCTGATTGCCGCCCGAAAGGTTCCGGGCAAGCTGATCGACCGACGGAGTGCGAATATTAAGTTCTTTGCGGAATTTCTCGGCTTCCCTGATTTCACCGGTAGTGTCAACAATGCCAAATCTGGAAAACCTTTTAAGACTGGAATTGGAAATATTCGTTTTAACATCCTGAATTAAAATCAGGCCCAAATTTTTGCGGTCTTCGGAAATATATCCCAGTCCCGCGTCCATTGCTTCGCGGCTTGATCGAAGCCGGACCTTTTTACCGTTAAGGAGCAGTTCGCCCTCGCTGCGAAACCCGTAGGAACTGCCAAAAAGGCTCATCATTAACTCGGTCCGCCCCGCGCCCATGGGTCCGCAGAACGCAAGGATTTCGCCTTTTTTTAAATGGAACGAAACGCCGTTTACCACTTTGATCGTGTGATAATCGGGGTGATAAACCGTCCAGTTTTTGACTTCCATAATGGTTTCGCCCGGCCGGCTTTTGCGTTCGGGAAAACGGTGGGTAAGATCGCGGCCTACCATATCGCGGATAATTCGTTCTTCGGTAAGCTTTTCGTTTTTTACATCATAGCTGATTATTGATTTTCCATCGCGGAGCACCGTTACCGTGTCGGCGATTTCAAGTACTTCGTTTAACTTGTGGCTTATCATTACACAGGTAATACCCTGTTTTTTAAACTCTAAAATCAGGTTAAGCAGTTTTTCGCTTTCGTCATCGTTCAATGACGAAGTGGGTTCGTCCAGAATAAGCAGTTCCGCTTTTTTGGAAAGCGCGCGCGCGATTTCTACCAGCTGCTGTTTTCCTACGCCGAGTTTGCTGACGATTGTTTCCGGAGGTTCGTTCAGGCCCACCGTATCCAGGAATTTTTTTGATTCCGCAATATATCTGCTCCAGTTGATCACGCCGAATTTTGTTTCCATGTGACCCAGAAAGATATTTTCGTAGATTGAAAGATAGGGGCTTAAGGCCAGCTCCTGGTGGATAATGGCGAGCCCTTCTTTTTCGCTGTCTTTTACATTGTGATAACTTGTTTCGTGTCCCTTGTAAAGAACCTTTCCCTGATAATCGCCCTTGGGATAGACACCGCTGATTACGCTCATAAGGGTTGATTTACCCGCGCCGTTTTCGCCGCAAAGAGAGTGGATCTCTCCCTTTCGCACTTTAAGGCTGACATTGTCCAAAGCCCGCACGCCGGGAAAATCTTTGGTTAAATTGCTGATTTCAAGTATATATTCGCTCATTGTCCGCCCTTTTCAAATAACTAAAAATATCACCACCCCGACGGGGAATAACAAAGAGGAGACAGGATAATTCCCATCTCCTCTTTAATACGTGCAGAACTACTTTAACTGGGCCGCTTCCGCCGCTTCATAGAAGCCTGCGTTTACCGGCACCCGGATATTGCTCTTGGTCACCAAAATGGGATCAAGCAAAAAGGTTTTTACCACTTTGCGTCCGGTGTCGCCGATCTTTGCAAGATCGCCGGAGGCAAGAACGGCGCCGGGAATCCGGACGTTCTGGTTTTTAAGAACCTGGTCGGCAAGAAGGATCGCCGCATCGGCAAGTTTACCGGTATCTTTGAATATGGTGCTGTACTGCTCGCCGTTCTTGATCGAAAGCATCGAGGCAAATTCAGCATCCTGTCCGGTAACAGAAGGAAGCTTGGCGCGATATTTGGCATCGGCTTTAAGGGCTTCGATAATCGCGCGGGCCAGGGTGTCATTGGGCGAAAGAACCGCGTCAAGCGTTACCGAGCGGGCGGCGTTGTTAAGAAGGTTTTCCATGCGGGTCTTGGCAATGGGGCCTGACCAGTTTTCGGTCGCGATTTGCTGGAAGGTCGCGCGATCCGCAGAGGTCTTGGGATAGGGTCCTACGACTACAAGCGCGCCGCTGTCAATGTAGGGATTAAGAATGCTCATGGCGCCGTCAAAGAAGAAGAACGCGTTTCCGTCGGTGGGTGAACCGGCAAACAGGGTGATGTACTTGGGAGCGGCCTTGGTCGCCCTTTTAAGATTAAGGGCTGTTTCAAGGGACTGGGCCTGAAGAACGCCGACTTTAAAGTTGTTAAAGGTAATGTAGTAGTCATAGTCCGCCGAATCGTTAATAATCCGGTCGTAAGCAATAACGACTACTTTGTCGCGGGCGGCTTCGGCGATAACCGAGCGGACACCGTCATTAACGCAGCCAACAATGAGGGCCTTGGCGCCCTGGGTCAGGAAGCTTTGAATCTGCTGATTCTGCTGGGCCTGATCGGCATTGCCCCACTGGGCTTCCGCGCGGTACTTACGCCGTTCCGCGGCCGCTTTGAGCTGATTGCCGTCTTTTACCCAGCGCTGAACGTGGGTTTCGGGCATTGCGATCCCAATAAGGGTTTGCGCAAAGCCAAAGCTTGACGCCACCATGAGTACCAAGAGTACTAATGCGAGTTTCTTCATACTTTTTCCTCCAAATGAAAAATAGTTGATCCCTCATGTTCCCCCGGATTTTGACCGTTGGGAAGGGTAATTTTTTGATAAAAAACAGGAATTTTTTGCCATGCGCCGCCGGAAACGCCTAAAAGAGGAATATTTTGATGAGTGAATTTACCTTATTCGCAGAACGGCCTATTCGTTTATCAGGCGATATACATCTTCGCGGGAATGAAAGCCGTCCCGAATCACCGCGTCGATATTATTGCTGTTAATGGCGACGACTTTTTCCAGATAGGAGGGAATTTGCATTCCCGAGCCGTTTTCGGCATAACTGTCCGGCGCGGGCAGCTTTTCGCCTTTTGCAAGACTTACCGCCAGCTGGGCCGCCCGTACCCCCAAAAGGCCGATAGGTTTATACACGGTCATAAGCTGGGTTCCCTCGACAATGTACTGACAATTGATAAGGTCGGCGTCTTGACCCACCACGGCGACTCTTCCCGCCAGCCGCCGCTCGGCAAGCAGCTGAATGGCGGCGCTGGCGATGGCGTCGTTGCCGCAGGCGATAGCGTCAAAATCGACCCGTTCCCTAAGAATTTCGCCTATTTTTTCGAGCGCTTCGTCCCGGCTCCACTCTTCGAGCCAAAATTCCTTGACAACCCTGACGGAGCCGGAATTGATGTAGGGATCAATAATTTCGTGTAGACCAATACTGATTTCGGCGCTGTTTACATCGTGAATGGAACCATTTACCACCAGATAACGGCCCACCGGCACAACCTTTACCAGCGCGCGTCCGTATTCCCTGCCGACTTCGCGGGAATCGAACGAAACATACGCATCCAGCGGCACTCCCTGAATGAGCCGGTCATAGGCAATTACCGGAATGCCCGCTTCTTTTACCTGTCTGATTGCTCCGGAAATAAGGCCGGTATCGTGCCCAATTACCACCAGAATGTCAATATTCTGGTTTACCATGTAGTTGATCTGGGAAATCTGTTCCTGCACGCCTCCGGCGGAAAGCTGAACAATTACCTCCGCTCCCAGTTCGCGGGCCGCGCCGGCAAATACCTTTAAGTCCTTGTTCCAGCGTTCAATAATAAAGGTGGCGGTAGCAATGGAAAACCCAATGGTAAGCGGCCGGTTTTCGCGTTCCGCGGACAAAACCGCCGGCCGCAGTCCTGCGGCGTTTTCCGCCGGCTTGTTGCCGCAGCCGGTAAGCGCGCACAAAGCCGCGAGCAGGACAACAACAGTAACAGCGCGAATGTGATTCATCTGTTCCAAGGATACCGCCCCGCGCTGCCGACCGTCAACGGCTGTAGGGTCCAGGCATGAATCGGGGGTTACGCCGGTTTTGGAATTACCATTCGTGGGGACGGTTTTTGCCTTCCGGTTTAGTAATGGAAAAGGTGTCCCCGGAGGGTTCAATAACATAAAAGCCTTTTTTGAGGGCGTAGACCTTTTCACTCTCGCTAAAAACGACTCCCGCGACAGCACCCAGATATGCCCGTTTATCATTGTGCAAATCCGCGTAGATACGCAGCTTTTTCATACGTTCGACATGATCGTTTATATCATCGACAGCCGGCTTGGTCTTGATCTCGACGGCCATTACCTTGTCGCCGTTTTCCAGCAGGGCGTCAACTTCCATGAATATATTGTGCTCCCTGTCCTTGATTTCCGTGCGGTTTGCCCTGGTAAAGGTAAATCCCAGTTCCTCAAATTTTGTCACAAGGTTCGGCATAACCATGTATTCAACCATATCGCCAAAGCGGTTGGTGAGTTCTCCCAACCGTCTGTCGGTTTCTTTCATCTGCCTGCCGGTTTCCTCAATCGTTGCCCAAATCCTGTCGGCGGTAACTTTCCAGTCAGGTATTGTCTGTGCCTGTTCCATTGTTCATCTCCATACCTAAATATATCCCTTTTCCGGCGCGTTGAAAAGCCGCGCGGGCCGCGATTTGTGGACAAAGTAAAGAGAAAGCGGTACACTGTCACAAAACAGGGGCAGTATGAACATATTTATCCGAATCAAGGCGGCGGGCAAACGCCGCGACATGCTGGAAAAACGGCCGCAGGACATTCCCGGCGATCTAAAAAGCGCGGAAGAATTTATCGCGGCCCTGGTGCGCGAAAATGTCCGTACCTATAACGAAAAAGCGGTGGAAGCGCCGTTCTTCCACTACCTGTCAAAACAG
>JAIRYT010000090.1 GCA_031267675.1 Treponema sp.
AGTTCATAAATTTCGATGTTTAACGCCTCGGCAAGGCGTTCTATGAGGTCAAAGGTAGGAAAATTCCGGGTGAGTTCCAACATACCGATATGGTGTGTTGACACATCAACCTTTTCTGCCAGTTTTTCTTGAGTCAAGCCGTTTTTCCGACGATATTCCCTTAAATTATGTGCGAAAATTGTTCCAAGCCGTTCCATATCCTATCTATGAGATAATAATAAAGATTTTTTCTTGCTTGACTTACTATCTATTGCATATTATTATCTATCTACTACATACTACTGCGGATTTTTTTTGGAAAGTACCGGGGAAATTATAATTTTATATATCATTTTAGCAAAATTGCCGGTTCCGGTGTTTTGATAGCTTGGTCCTTGGATGGGTAATCTACGTCCGGTGAAAAACCGGGTGCATTGAGGAGGGTTCTTATGAAGGGCAAAACAAGCATCTTTAGGCCGCCCGGCCGCCGGTTGTACGCTAGTGCTCATGGGGTGGCAATCATGACCGAAATGGCAGGGGTGTAATACGCTTACAGGAATCAGAAGGATAAGGACATTGAAATAAGGGAGGATTAAAAATGAGGAACAATAAATTATTCGTTGCGCTGGGTATTTTAGGCACATTGCTGTTTGCAACCACTGGCTACGCGGCCGATTACTGGACGGGTGATGGCGGCAGGGGCAAGAGTCTTGCAATTTATGAGCCGAAAAATATTGGGCTGCCGCAAGGCCAGACCCTTACGACATTGGTTCAAGGTTATTTTGCCACCACCTTGGGCAAGTATTCCGCTATTGATGTACAGAACAGGATGCGCATGGAAGAACTTTTGAAGCAGGCAGAACTGCAAAACGAAAGCAGCATTCAGGATATAGGTGAAGTCCTGAAGGTGGATTACCTGTTAATCGGAGACATCACCAGGACCTCCTCCGCCTTTGTTTTGAATATAGACATATACCAGACCAACAGAGCAATGGCGAGACATTCGGGTACCTACACTTTGCAGGATATTGAAGATGGAACCGCGGTCAACAAGGCGACGCTTGATTTGCTTGGACAGATGGGTGTCACGCTGACAGCCCTGGCCAGGGCGGAACTACAGCAAGCAGCCCCCCGACAAACCATGCAGGGGCAAACGGCGCTGGCTCAGGGAATTGTTTTCGGGCGTAACGGCGTTTCTGTTGAGGGGTTTCTTTATTATCAGGCAAACGAATTTGACCCATCACTGATGGAAGCGGTTAACCGCGCGTCCATTGCTTCGGTGAATATTCGCACCGGAAATATCGGGCAGGATAGGCGCACCGATATCCAATGGCGCAACAGCTGGCAGACGCAGCTTAGCGATATTGAACGATATTTTGATACTTATTTTAAAACCTTCAATCAGCCCTATGCCCTGATTTATACACCTGAACTACAGTACGGTACTACAAACTATCGGGACGAAACGGTACCGGTCAGTTTTATGGTGGAATTACTGGAGCAGTCGAATTGGACTAATCCGATAATGAAATTCGTTAACGATATATGGTATGGCTTAAACGCTACGGGAAGAAAAACAGCGTGGGGGTTTGAAAATTGGCCCCGATATAGCGTGTCCAATGTCAACCCTTTTAGGGATGATAGCAAGAGACTGACCATTGCTGTTGAATTGGTAAATGAGCAAAATAGAATAATAGCGCGGCAAACATTTGAAGAACGCGGCAGGTGGACATTTTCATTTAACCAGAATACCGGCATTCAAAGTTTTACTTCCTCGGGTGAAGCGGCAAAAACCATTACGTTCCCCGCGGTAAAAGCCAGTGATCTAACAGAGGGGATGACCTTGCGGTTTACTACCGTGAACGGTGTGCCGGTAGCCAATGCGAGCAGAAGCGGCCTTTTGATGATCACGCCCCGTGCGTTATATCGTGACGCAGCCGGTTTTGACTTATCTGGATATGACAGGGATGGTTTTAATCGCGTGGGCTATGGAAGAGACGGTTATAGCCGGGCCGGTTATAATGAGGCGGGGTATGACCGGGATGGCTTTAATCGTGCCGGTTACGGAAGAGACGGTTATAGCCGAGCCGGTTATAACGAGGCGGGGTACGACCGGGCCGGCTATACCCGCAGTGGTTTTGACAAAAACGGCTTTAACAAAGAGGGCTATACGATAGATGGCTCTCTCTATAATATGGCGGGGTATGACCGGGATGGGTATGACCTGAATGGATATGACCTGACAGGGTATGACAAAGGCGGGTATGATAAAAAAGGGTATGATAAAAGGGGATACAAGAGATCAGGTTATAGAAGATGGTCACCGGTATCAAGTTATTTAGAGGGGTTGTATACGTTTCGCCGGGGGGGTGACAGCGGATCATTTCACGGATTGACGATTGGACTTTTCGGGGTTTATGGTTCCTTATCTTTCAGCAGAGTTGAATCTGATGAGCCCACTAATCATACAGTTACCGTTAATGGGGAAACCACCTATTATGATGTTTCCCTTGGTGAATTCGTTGTTGGATACACACTCAATTTACTGCCGGTGAAAAAGGACCGGGGACTGTGGGGATTGGGGGTGCCTTTGGGCGCCGGCCGTAATAATATAAAAAATCAATTAGTCCTGGAAACCGGATTGCAATTACGGTTTCTTTTAGGGGAAATTCGTGGAACATACCGGACAATGGGATTTAAAGAAAACAGCTTTACTATAAGCGCGGGATTTTGTCTGAGCTCGGAGTTATTTGATCATCCGTAAGCACATTCGATATACAAGAACAAACAAACCGGCGGGGCTTACACGCCAAGGAGATTAGATGAAGAAAAAATTAAATATCCTTCTTTGCCTGATTGTTTTGATGATCCTGCTCACCCTTTCCTGCACCACCGTTCCCGTCCCCGATTGGGCGGCGTCACCGTCCGCAATCCGTACCGTCTACCCCGACAGCGATTTTATAGCCCAGCGGGGGCGCGGCGCGACCCGCGAAGCGGCGGAAGTTGCGGCGGCGGCGGCGATTGCGCGGTTTATTAGCAGCGAGATAAGCGCAAACAGCAGATATCGCGAGGTTATCAATCAACAAAATGGCGAGACAACAGAAAACCTGGAGACCAGCGCCGAAGCGTTTGTAAAGTCCCAGATCGAGCTTTTTGGTGTTCGTTATGTGGAAGACGCTTTTTACAACAAAGCCGAAAAGCAGTGGCAGACCGTTGCCTATATCGACCGCAACGAAGCGTGGATGGTGTATGAGCCGCGCTTTAAGCGGCAGGCAGACGCCTTTGAGGCGCTTTACGCGGCGGCGGAAAACGAAAACGATCAGTTCAGAAAAGTCCTGCGATTCGGAGCCGCCGGCGGCTATGTACGCGGCAAAGATTTCGTGGAGGCGGAAGTGTTTGGGCAAATTCTCCATCGGCAAAAAATGAATACTTTGTTCGGCGGAATACGTGCCGAAATTACCGCCATCCCGCAAAAGACAGACGATGCGAAACGAAACGCCGGTGTGTTTATTGACTGTCCCGGCGATTTTGAATCGCTGATAACAAACGCTTTTTCACGGGCGTTAAGCAAAAATGGATTTTCAATCGAAAAAAACAAGAACGGCGCGGCGGTTGTTTGCGCGGTAACCATTGACGAAGGGAGGCAGCAGCGCGACCTGGGTATTTTTTATTACCCATCATTACAGGCAATCTTCGCCGGAACGCCGGGAACGCTTTTTACATTCAATGTATCCGCGGACAGAGCATCGGCAGTAACGCCCGATGTGGCAAAACGCCGGGCCTATACCGCGCTTGCGGAAAAAGTCGTGGAGTCGTTTTCTATAGAGGGCAGATAGTTTGTTTTTGACAAACAGGACTTGTGTCCTTTTGTATATATTTTTTGGAGGTTCAAAATTATGAACAGAATAACATTATTTTTTTTCGCAAGTATCGCCGCAATCGTACTGGCCGGCTGTGCATCGTCGGAACCGGATGTTTTTGAGAGCGGGCCTCGCGGCGACAATGTAATAG
>JAIRYT010000035.1 GCA_031267675.1 Treponema sp.
GCCTGGCGGCCCTTCGGCTTTTATCGGGTACTGTGACATTTACGGGGCCTACGCCGTGTTACCGTTGCCGAAAGACGCGCTCAATGTTTCGCGCACGGTTTCTGGGCGGGGCACGGGCGCGGTATAACTCATGGTGCGACGCCTCCATTGACAGCGGCGCTGAAATATAACAGTATTGGGAAAAGCTGCAATCATAAAAGGACACAATCATGCTCAATTTTGACTTTTACGCTCCGGCCCGTATTTTGTTCGGGAAGGGTGAGGAAAAACGAATCGGTGAACTGCTCAAGCCCCATGCCGCTAAAGTTTTGCTGCACTACGGCGGCGCCAGCCTCAAGAAAAGCGGCCTTTACGATACGGTAGTTACGTCGCTTACGGAAAGCGGCATCGCTTTTGTGGAGCTGGGCGGCGTCAAACCAAACCCCCGGCTTTCTCTGGTGCATGAGGGGATTGCCCTGTGCAAAAAAGAAGGCGTTGATCTGATTCTGGCATCCGGCGGCGGCAGCGTCATTGATTCCGCCAAAGCCATCGCGATGGGCGTCTATTACGGCGGCGATATCTGGGAAGTTTACGAGAAGGGCGCGGCGGTGGAAAAAGCGCTTCCGGTCGCCACGATCCTGACCATTCCGGCGGCGGGCAGCGAATCAAGCGGCGACACCGTTATCACCAACGAGGAAAAGCAGCTCAAGTTGGGCTATGGCAGCCCGCGCCTGCGGCCCCTGCTCAGCATTATGAACCCGGAACTGTTTTTTACCCTGCCGAAAAACCAGCTTGCAAACGGCGTGGCCGACATGATGAGCCATGTGTTCGAGCGGTACTTTACCAACACGACCCATACGGATTTGACGGATGGCTTGTGCGAAGTTACGCTCAAAACGCTGATGAAGAACGCGCTTTTGGCCGGCGGGGATATGCAAAACTACGACGCCTGGGCCGAACTTGGTTTTGCCGGAACAGTCGCCCACAACGGGCTTGTGGGCATGGGCCGCGCGCAGGACTGGGCCTGCCACGGCATGGAGCACGAGCTTTCCGCCATTTATGATGTCGCGCACGGCGCGGGCCTGGCTGTGCTGACACCCGGCTGGATGCAATATGTGTACAAGGACAACATCAATATGTTTGTCCAGTTTGCGGTGACTGTCATGGGCGTTGAGGGCAGTTACCGCGATCCCGGCGCGATTGTCCTGGAAGGAATCGACCGGCTGCGCGGGTTCTTCGGCAGGCTGGGCCTGCCTGCTACGCTTGCGGATCTTGGCATTGGCGGGGACAGGCTGGAGGAAATGGCGAAAAAGGCCACCGGCGCGGCGTTCAGCAGGGAACGGCCCCTTGGCGGCCTGAAAAAACTGCACTGGCAGGACGTGCTGGCGATTTACACGCTGGTAAAGTAACAGCGTGATTCATTAGAGTTGTTCGATAACTTCAGGTATCGAACAACTTCCGCTGGAATACCGCAATTTCGCAGCCGTAAGGCGAGAAATTGCAAAGACTGTGAGACAACCAACCGGGTTGTCGAACAAGTCCACTATAACCGGTCGTAAAGCGGAAAATTATCAAGCATACAGCCCAGGACAAGCTGGGGTATGAACTTCTTGCTGCAATCTTCTTTTTTCCGTGTTCCCGCTAAATATTCGAAAGCGAACAAAATGCTTTCCCGCCCGAATTCAGCCTGGTTCTGAAACAGGGTTGCCGTAAGGGTATGCGATCGAAGTTTTTTATTCAGCCGCGGATAAAGATCCTGCCCGATGATGATAACTTTTCGCGCGCCGGGGTGGCGGTCAAACCATTCGCAGACCCCCGGTGAGTTGTACGATGTTACATAGATCCCCGCGAGATCGGGATGAATGCGCATAAGATCCCCGGTTTGGGTATAGGCGATCTTTCTGTCTTCGTGGGTTTCGTAAATCTCGACAATTTCAAGGTTATGCTTTTCCGCGCCGGCGCAGAAACCGGCAATGCATTCGGCGTGAACGAGCATTTTTTTATTTCCGACCATAAGGGCGACTTTTCCTTTTTTGGGCCGGGCCCCAATCGCCAGACCCAAAAATTCCGCGGCCATTTGCCCCGACACAACGGTATTTGTCCGCACGCCCCCGATCAGCGAAGGAACGTCATCCTCTCCAAAAATCGTATTGTAAACAATGGGAATACCCATTCTGCCTATGTGTTCGAGTTCCCGGCGGTATTTGTTGAATTGGTAGCAGCAGGTCAGCACCAGTGCGTCAAATTTTTCACCGGCAAGCCCGGCCAGAATCGCCTTTAACTCATCGGGCGACTCAAGAGACGGGTACTGATATTCGGCAATGCGGCACTTTCTGTCTTTGAGTTCCCATTCTGCCTTTCGTATTCCTTCTATCATGTACTGAAAAAATTCCCTTGGCCCGGAGGGAAAAACAGCGGCTATGCGGAGTTCCTTGCGCACGAGCGCCCGCGCGGTCTCATTGGGGACATAATCCATTTGGGTGGCAGTTTCAAGTATCAGGGCGCGCGTTTTTTCGCTTACCTTTGCTTTACCCCGGAGGGCTTTTGAAACGGAATTCGCGCTGACGCCCACCTGCCTGGCGATATCCTTGATTGTTGTACGCATTTGATACATAAACCCGGCTCAAAGTATAAAAAATAAAAAAAATGCTTGCAATATGCGGAAACCCATGTTATAAAACAGAGGGTGAACGTTAATCATCACTTTATTTGACAGGGATTTTAGTGGGTAGGCCGGTTTATCCGGAAGGGTGAACGTTAATCCCCCAAATTTTGGTATATTGGGGCTTTTTCAAAATTTCAGTTTTGAAATTGGCTCTGTTGTGGAAAGGAGCATAAAAGCGAATGAACAGCCCTTTGGAACAGCTTTTTGACATCAGGGGGAAAACCGCTGTCGTTACCGGCGCTGCCGGCGGAATAGGCGCCTGCGCTGCCGGGTTGTTTTACGATTTGGGCGCCACTGTCGTTTTTGTCGATATAAACGCGGCGGCTCTTGACGAACAGATCAGGAAAACGGTTTCAGGCGGGGAAACCCGGCCCGGCCCGGCGGCGGCGGATGCTGCCGGCCCGGTTTCAGGCCGCGCCATTCCCATTGCCTGCGATCTTACCAGTGAAGCCGAGGTTCTTGCCCTGAGGGATCAGGTTATTGAAAAAGCGGGCCCCGTTGACATTTTGGTCAACAGTCATGGTATTTCGAAAAGGGCAAGCGCCGATGAAATGAGCGTCGAACAGTTCGACACGCTTCTGGATGTCAATCTGCGGAGTGTTTTTCTCCTTACCGCGATTATCGGGCGTACCATGGGCAGGGGTGGATCCATCATTAATATATCTTCCATAGCGGCTCATGTCTGCATGCCCAACAATGTCAATTACGCGGCCGCCAAGGGAGGGCTTGAGGCCATGACCCGTTCATTTGCGGGAGAATGGGCCGGCAGGGGCGTCAGGGTTAACGCTGTCGCACCCGGCCCGTGCAGAACGGGTTTTACCGAATCGCTTTACAGTCAGGAAAACTATGTTGAAAGTTTACTGAAGAAAATTCCACGCGGGGAAATTGCCATCCCGTTTGATATGGCCGGTCCAATTCTGCTTTTATCTACGCGGGCAGGGTTGAACATTACCGGACAGACGCTGATCGTTGACGGCGGTTTTACCATTATTTGACAGGGGAACAACATGAGGCTGAAAGACAAAGTTGCGATAGTAACCGGAACAAGAACAGGGATAGGCAAGGCCATAGCCCTGCGCTTTGCGAAAGAAGGCGCCAGGGTCGTTACCTGTATACGCGAGGGCAAAGGTGGTGAAGATACCGCAAACGAAATAAACGCTTCAGGCGGACAGGCGCTTTTCGTGCAATGCGATGTTTCCGTTGAATCCGATGTCGTTAATGCCGTTAACAAAACTGTTGAAAAATACGGCCGGCTTGACATTATTGTCAACAATGCCGGAGTGAATTTTGTAAAACCTTTTTTAAATATCGAAACAGCCGATTGGGACCGCGTGATCAACACCGATCTTCGGGGGACGTTTTTTTTCTGCCGTTACGGAATTGTGCAGATGCTTAAAAACGGAGGCGGCAGCATTATCAACATTACGTCGGTTCATACCGTTGCCGGGCTCCCCGAAGCCGCTCCCTACGACGCCGCGAAGTGGGGAGTGGTCGGCATGACAAAATCCCTGGCCGTGGAATTCGCCGCCCGCAATGTCAGGGTTAATGCACTGTCGCCGGGGCTTATAGAAACCCAGATATGGGAAGATCTTATGAACGCCGCCGAAGACAAGGAAGAATGTAAGCGGTATTGGGCATCGAATATTCCTGCCGGGAGGCCGGGCACATCCGAAGAAATCGCCGGCGCCGCGGTTTACCTTGCCAGTGACGAAGCCAGTTATTGTACCGGGAGCAACATCATCATAGACGGCGGCATGACCGGGCAGCTGGTAAGCCGTCAGTCGTTTGGGTCGAAAAGCCTTGAAGGGGGAACAAGGTAATGACAGAGTCAATCCTTTTCAGAAAAACAAGGGCGTTTTCACTGCGCAATGAACATATACAGGCGGTGCTGTTAAAAGCGGGCGGAAAAATCGCCTCGCTGAAAAAGGACGGTAACGAATACCTGTATCAGGGGCACAGCAAAGAATTTACTCCGTCTCAATTTGAAGGGGATTTCGGTTCCTGCGATCTTTCCGGTTTTGACGACATGGTTCCGACAATTAACGCCGGGTATATTCAGAGCGGAGTGTTCAGTGGAGTCCACATGGCCGACCACGGGGAAGTCTGGGCGGTTGACTGGGACGTTGAAGAGGGGACGGATGAAATAACCGCGTCGGCAGACGGCGTCCGGCTGCCTTACCGTATCAGTAAAACGCTGACTTTAAAAGAAAATGTTCTCATCATCAATTATGAACTGCGGAATAAATCCCCGTTTTCCTTTCCCTGTATGTGGGCCGCCCACATGCTGATCAACGCGGACGAAAATACCCGTTTTGCATCCGCCGATTCAATTAACGGTATACGTGCGTCCCTTGATATGTCGAGCGCGTTAAACGGATTCGGGGCGCTGCACGAGTGGCCGCAGACAAAAGACAAACACGGCAGGGCCTATTATCTGGATCGTCTGGGAACCCGCGATTCAAAAGTATGCGAAAAATATTATTTTGACAGCCGTCTTAAAACAGGCGAAATCAGGGTAGAAAATCCCGCCATGAAAATACGTTTTGATGCGGAAACAATTCCTTATTTGGGAATATGGCTCAACTCAAACGGTTACAAAGATCAGTACAACATAGGCATAGAACCGGCGAGCGCCCCGATGGACTCGCCTGAAAACGCGAAGCAGTGGGGATATTCCGCCGAACTTCAGGGCGGGGCGTGTATGCGCTGGAAGCTGGAGATTGAGGTATAACCGCGCCCCGGTTTTATCATGGGTTTGTGTCCTGTTATCAGGATAAATAATAAGTGCTGGAGGAAAGAAACAATGAAAAAGAAAAACATCGGATTCAAGGCAGTCTTGCTGCTTGTTTCGTTATTTGCCGTCTGTTCTGTGACAAACGTATTCGCGGCCGGAGGTCAGGCCAGAGGCGGACAACCGGAGCTCGCTTTGGTTCCGCCCGCGATGGTAAGCCCGTTTTATGCTGCTGTCATTTCCGGTGCGAAACCGGCGGCGGAAAAACTCGGTTACAAGCTGACCATTCTGTCTACCGAACGGGACGACGACGCGGCAGGTCAGGTAAAAATTGTGGAAGATTTGGTACAGCGCGGAGTCGCGGGAATCGCAATTTGCGCCCATGACGACAAAGCCATTGTTTCCGCGGTTATCAAGGCGAACCAGGCGGGAATCCCCATCGTCATTTTTAATTCCCTGACAGATCTTCCCGGAGGCGAAGTGTATGCCTATGTCGGGTATGATCAAAGAAGAGGCGGCGCCAACATAGCGGATTGGGTAAATAAAGTTACCAACGGCAGGGCAAAGATCGCCATTCTTGAAGGTCTTCCCGGCTTTCATTCCACCGAACGCGCCGGAGGCTTTAACGATCAGATTAAAAAATATCCCGGTCTTCAAGTTGTCGCGACGCAGCCGGCGGACTGGGCCCGTGAAAAAGGGATGAATGTCGCCGCAAATATGCTCCAGGCAAGCGGAGACATTACCGTGTTCTACGGGCTTAACGATGAAATGTCGCTGGGCGCGGGCCAGGCAATTAAACAAGCCGGAAAAAGCGGCGTTATTACCGTGGGTATTGACGGTAACCCCAATGCCATGGAAGCGGTAAAAAACGGCGATCAAACCGCGACATTGTTTGTAAATCCCGGAAAGATCGGTTCCGCGTCAATTGAAATGCTTGATGCGGCGCTTAAAAAACAGCCGGCCCCGGCGAACAAACGGGTTCCGATTGACAGCATCGTCGTAGACAGCACGATGGTTGATCAGTATTTGTAGGATTTTTCACGGTTTCAGGGCGGCGGGACTGTAACAAGTCCGGCCGCTTTTTCATCATTGAAGTCAATTGAGATCAAATGAGGTCAAGTTGAACATACTGGAAATGAAGGGAATTCGTAAAGTGTTCCCCGGTGTTGTAGGACTCGATAACGCTTCCCTGTCCGTTGAAAAGGGGGAAGTGCATATCCTTCTCGGAGAAAACGGCGCGGGCAAGTCAACGCTTGTAAAAGTATTGGCCGGCGCGTATGAGCGGGACGGCGGGTCCATCGTTATGGAAGGCCGCGATCTTCCAAGAATTACGCCAAAAATAGCGCAGGAAAACGGCATCAGCAGTATTTATCAGGAGTTAAACCTTGTGCGGCCCCTGTCTGCGGCGGAAAATATTTTTTTGGGACGCGAACCGGTTAATAAAAATATTCGCTGCCATCTGGATTGGAACAAACTATATAAAGACGCTGCCGAAATACTGGAGCGGCTTAACATTCATATAAATCCGAAAACAAAAATACAGGACCTTGGTATCGCGGAACAGCAAATGGTGGAAGTCGCCAAATCCCTGTCGCAAAAGTCAAAAATAATTGTTATGGACGAACCTACGGCAGTCCTTACCGAAAAAGAAATAGACAACCTGTTTCAGATTGTCAAACAAATCAAGGCGGAAGGCATTTCAATCATCTACATTTCCCACCGTCTGGAAGAATTTGAACGGATTGGAGATCGAATTACCGTTATGCGGGATGGAAAGACCATTACAACGGTAGATGTCAATAAAGTTGCCATTCCCGGGTTGATAAAGCTGATGGTAGGCCGCGAATTAAAGGAACAATATCCCGAAGTACACAAAAAAACCGGAAATTATATTCTGGAAGTTTCCCATTTATGGCGCGCCAATGTACTTAAAGACATTTCATTTGGGGTAAAAAGCGGGGAAATACTGGGAATAGCGGGGCTTGTTGGTTCAGGGCGGACGGAGTTGGCCAGAGCCGTATTCGGCGCCGATCCAATCACGTCAGGCGAAATTAAAATTGACGGAAAAAAGGCCGTCGTCAATTCTCCGTATAAGGCGATACAATGCGGAATAGGTTTTGTTACGGAGGATCGCAAACAGCAGGGTCTGGTGCTGCAAATGAGCGTCGCCCACAATATGACGCTGGCAGACCTTCAAAATTATTCCCGGCATACAAAACTTATGCTGAAAAAAGAATATTCCGTTGTCCGCGAGTACGTAAACAAGCTGGGTATAAGAACCCCGTCCATTGATCAGCGGGTAATTAATTTGAGCGGCGGCAATCAGCAGAAAGTGGTATTGGCAAAATGGATGTTATCGCGGTCCCGGATATACATATTTGACGAGCCGACCCGCGGAATAGATGTTGGATCGAAAGCGGAAGTATATGCCTTGATGAACAGCCTTGTGGAAGCTGGCGCCGGAATAATCATGATCTCATCGGATTTACCGGAAATTCTTGGTATGAGCGACAGAATACTGGTAATGTGCCGGGGAGAAATTCTTGGCGAATTAAAGGCCGAAGAAGCGACGCAGGAAAAAATTCTTTATTACGCGGCCGGAGGGGGAAAATACATTGGCTGATAACGATTTTCAAAAGGGGATAAACGGCCTCAAAAAAAAGATTCCGGTAAACGATCTGGGCACCCTAGTCGCCCTGGTTCTGTTATGCGTAATAATGAGCATACTTTCGCCCAGATTTTTTATGCTGGCAAATTTTAAAAATATTTTTGTTCAAATATCAATTATATCCATTATCGCGGTTGGAATGACTTTTGTTATCCTTACCGGAGGCATTGATCTTTCAGTGGGTTCCACAGTCGCTTTCTGCGGTTTAATGCTTGGCACATGCATCGTAAACCTCAAAATGCCCATTTTGCCCGCACTGCTTATTGCAATTACGGCGGGTACCCTTGTCGGCTTTGTAAACGGCATTTTGATTTCAAAGCTTAACCTTCCCCCTTTTATTGCCACATTGGGTATGATGTCAATAGTCCGGGGCGCCGCTTTCAGCATAACCGGAGGCCAGCCGGTGTACACTTACCCAAAGGCATTTCTTTCCATCGCGGGTAATGTTTTTGGTATTCCGATTCCCATTATTATCATGGCGGTGATTTTCGCCGCGGCCCTGTATTTGCTGAAATATACAAAATTGGGGCGGTATTCCTATTCCATAGGCGGAAATGAAGCGGCAAGCAAACTTTCAGGCATCAATGTTCCCCTTTACAAAACCGCTGTTTATACCATTCTTGGTTTTCTTTGCAGTATTTCTTCAATCATATTGGTCGCGCGGCTGGACTCAGCGGTTCCGGTGGCGGGGGATGGTTATGAACTGGACGCCATTGCCGCGGTCGTTATAGGCGGAACCAGCATGATGGGCGGCGAAGGCAAAATATGGGGAACGATAATCGGCTCGTTAATTATGGGCGTGGTAAGCAACGGATTAAATTTGCTTGCTACGCCCCAGGGCATGCAGCGTATGATCAAGGGTGCCATAATAATTGTGGCTGTTCTTGTAGATGTATTCCGCAAGCGGAGCCGGGTATAGAACATTAGGCAGGGGTATTAAAGCGGGATCCTGGTATCCGGCTTGAAACAGAAAACTTGTTTTGGAGGAAGAAAATGCGAAAAATTATCAGTATTGCCGTTCTGCTTGTTGTCTTGCTGGGAATGGCCGGATGCGGCGCGAAAAGTGACACAGTCGCCGCAAAGTCTGACGCGTCAGACGATCTGTATATTGGCGTGTACTGTCTTGGAAACCTTGAATACTTTTATGATCACAAAATAGGCCTTAAAGCAGCGGGAGACATGCTTGGAGTACAGACAAAATACACCGGGCCTGCCGACTATGATATAACCGCCATGATTAACGCGTTTGAACAGGCAATAGCGGAAAAACCGGACGGCATTATTGTGTTCGGCGCGGAAGACACGCTTCTTTCTACAATCGACAAAGCACAGGACGCCGGGATTCCCGTTGTTACCGTTGACGGTGATGTCAGCGCTTCAAAGCGTCTTTCTTTCGTAGGCACGGGCAGTTACGATGCCGGTCTTGTCGGCGGCCATGCCCTGGCGCAGGCGATAGGGTCAAGGGGCGATGTCGCCATACTAACCGTTCCCGACGCTGAACTTCACCGGAACCGCGCCCGGGGTTATCAGGATGCCCTTGCTCAATACCCCAACATACGGATCGTTCAGATTGGCGATACAAAATCCGATCCGGTACATACCATTGATGTTACAAAAGCCATTCTTCAGTCTTACCCGGATCTTGCCGGTATCGGATGCACTGACGCTGTAGGCGGAGGCGCCTCTTCAACGGCGGTTCAGGAAGCCGGGCTCACCGGTCAAATAAAGATCGTGTCCATGGACAGGGATCAGCAGGTGCTTGAAAAAATTGTACAGGGAACCATTTACGGTACTTTGGTTCAAAACTCGGCCCTTATGCCCTTTATGGCCCTGGAAATTCTCTACAACCTCAAGCATGCCACAGTTGAAGTAACAAAGGACAATGCCGCCGCCGGTTTTTATTTTGCGCCGAATTTTATTGATACCGGCGTCGTATTTGTGGACGCAAAAACCGCACAATACTACATGCGGGATAATTAATGTCTGTCCATAAAGTGTGCAGCTGAATGCAAACCGGAGCTCGCAAGGTTCCGGTTTGCATGTTTGCCGAAAAATGTTCCTGCCCTGCCGCAAACCAAATAACGGCGCGGGAATTGATATTTGTCCGTAATATGGACACATTGTGAACCCGGACTACAGGTCCGCGACTTCCCTTTAAAATTAAGGAGCGGTCATGGCGAAAACCACCGTACTGGAAGCAAAAAAAATTACCAAACAATTCCCCGGCGTTTTGGCGCTGGATTGTGTTGATTTTACTTTGGCGCAGGGTGAAGTTCATGCCCTGGTCGGAGAAAACGGCGCTGGAAAATCGACTCTTGTGCAGATTCTTTCAGGCGTTTATTCCATGGACTCAGGTGATATTATTCTTAACGGCCTTCACGCGGACATCCGTTCCCCGCTGGATGCCCAGCGGCTTGGAATCGGGATCGTGTTTCAGGAACTTTCCCTTACGCCGGAACTTTCAGTCGCCGAAAACATGTTTCCAAACCGTCAGCCGGCGGCCCGGAGCGGATTTATAAAACAGAAAGAGCTTAACAAAAAGGCAAAAGAAATAATTGATATTTTCAGTGAAGATATTGATCCGGCCACCCCGGTAAAGTATTTGACCATCGCAAAGCAGCAGATGGTGGAAATCATGAAAGCCCTTTCTTTGAATCCAAAAGTTTTGATTCTTGATGAACCAACATCTTCCCTGACACAGCTGGAGACAGAACATCTTTTTACCAATGTAAGGCAATTACAGCAAAGAGACATTTCCATCATTTATATATCACATCACCTTTCGGAACTTTTTGTGATAGCGGATAGGGCCACGATCCTTCGGGATGGCCGGGTTGTGAGCAGTGTAATGATGAAGAATGTTGATGAAGATAAAATAATCAGCTTAATGGTTGGGCGGGAAGTTACGCACAAACACATTGATCGAAGCGGAAAAATAGATCGAAGCGCTGTTGTTTTTGAAGCAAAAAATATAAGCCACGCGTATCAGTTTAAAAACATTTCATTTTCCGTGCACAAGGGAGAAATTCTGGGATTGTCCGGCCTTATTGGCGCGGGAAGATCCGAGCTGGCAAAAGCCATTTTCGGGCTTGGAAAAATAAGCGGCGGTGAAATGTACCTTAACGGGAAAAAAATACATAACAGGGGCCCTTCTGACGCGATGAAAAAAGGCATGGCCTATACTTCTGAAAGCCGTAAACATGACGGCCTTTTTTTGGGCATGAGCATTGCGCATAATTGTTCCTGCACCCAGCTTGGCAGGTTTTCAAACGCAGCCGGCTTTTTGAATGATAAAAAAATAGATGATTTTTCAAAATCCTGCATAGATGAATTTAAAATAATCAGTACTTCGGAAAAACAGCTTGTAAGAAACCTGTCGGGGGGAAATCAGCAAAAAGTACTCCTTTCCATGTGGCTGGGAATTCAGCCCGAATTGCTTATTGTAGACGAGCCGACAAAGGGCGTAGATGTGGGCGCCAAGGAAGAAATATACGGAATAATCAGGGCCCTTGCCGACACAGGAGCCGCCGTCATTATCATTTCTTCTGACTTGCTTGAAATATTGACGATCAGCGATCGTATTGCCGTTCTCAAAGACGGCCGGATTACCGGGACCATGGACATCGGCGAAGCCGACGAGGAAACGATTATCACATATGCTACGGGGAAAACAAAGCAAAAGGAAACGCGGTTATGAAAACAAATGCGCTGCAGAAAAATCTCAGAAAAGTTTTGGAAATTCGGGAATCTGTGCTGATTGTCCTTATCATTTTTTTCGCCCTCATAATGACTATGGTGCGTCCGAAATTTTTGAATCTTGGCAATGTTCTTTCGATATTTTTATCCCTTTCTTCAACTGCGCTTGTCGGCTGCGGTATGTGCAACCTTCTGGTCTCAGGCTGTATGGATCTTTCAGTAGGATCCATGGCGGCCCTTTCCGGAGTGGTAACCTGTCTTTCAATTGTCGGCGGCGTTCCTGTTCCACTGGCTTTTCTTATGGGGCTCCTTATCGGCGTTATGGGCGGGCTTGTCAACGGCTTTATTGTGACAAAGTGGAATATAAGCCCTTTCATTGTTACCCTTGGCACCATGAATATTTTTCGGGGTCTTACCCAGATTATAGCTCAGGGTGTCGCGGTTGTCCGTCTTCCCAAATCTTTTACCAACTTCGGGCAGGGGAACATTTTTGGAATTCAGTTTCCGATTATTGTCTGCATCTGTCTGGTTATTTTATTCGACACGCTTTTGCGGCATTTCAGGTTTTTCCGCCAGGGATATTTTGTGGGGGGAAATGAAAAGTCCGCGGCCATGACGGGAATAAATGTAAAACGTGTGAAAATTGTAAATTTTGTTATTGTGAGTACCATGGCGGCGCTTGCGGGGATCATCTTCGCCTCGCGGTTCGGAAACGCTTCGGTTACCATTGGCACCGGCATGGAAATGCAGGTCATTACCGCCTGTGTCATCGGCGGCGCGAGCCTTAACGGCGGAGAGGGAACCATTGCGGGAGCGTTTCTCGGCGCCATGTTGATGTCAATGCTGGTCAGCGCGTTAAACCTTCTTGGGGTTGATGTGTATTGGCAGAATGTTCTTACCGGGGTAATCCTTGTATTTGCCGTGGTTATGGATACGATTATCAAAACGCGCAGGGAAATCGGCATACGGCTTGAAACAGCAAGGAAGAAAGAAGAAAAAGCATCCTTTAGCGGGGGTAATTCCCCGGCGGACTAAGCGGCGGGAGCCCTCAAAACGCGCCAGACTTACCCAGTAACCCGGTTGGTTACCGGGTTACTGGGTAAGTCTGCTTTTGCCGGTATTATCCCTTCCGGTGGCAATTGGTATGACAAAATGGTCTGAAAAACGTACCAATATTTTCCTTGCCTTATCGACTATTTGGATACATAATGTCACTCATCTCCCTGATTTTGGGAGATTTGAAAGCTTTAAAGGGATAGGCCATGTTTCTTTTTAATGTGTACAACGGGGATTCCCTTCCCGGTCGCGCAGGATTTTTTTTGAAGTGTGGATTTTATGATGAAAAAGCCACGCCATGTACATTCTTCATCCGGCAAAAT
>JAIRYT010000015.1 GCA_031267675.1 Treponema sp.
TGCCCGCGATGTAGAGGCTATCTACGAACCGGTACCCGAAGCGGTCCAAAAGGCCGCCGAGCGTGCGGAGGATCACCGCGCCGCCGTGGACCGCGACGAACATGAACGCCGGGAACAGCTTGCCCGCGATGTAGAGGCTATCAACGAAACGGTAAGCGAGGCGGTCCAAAAGGCCGCCGAGTGCGCCGAAGATCACCGCGCCGCCGTGGACCGCGCCGAACATGAGCGCCGGGAGCAGTTTGACCGCGATGTAGAAACTCTCAACAAAACGCTGGGCGAGGCGGTCCAAAAGGCCGCCCTGCGCGCGGAAAAACTGGAAGAAGCGAGCCTTGTCAAACTAAGGGAAGAGGCAATGGAACGCCTTGACCGCTTTCAGTCGGCGCTTGAACAAAAGTTTTCCGAATATCAGGAAAACGCCAAAAACCGCGTTGGTGAAATTCATCAGTTAATTACCGGCTGCCGCGAAGAATGGATGCAGGAACACCGGGATCTTGAAGAAAAGCAGCTTGAATACCGGGGTTCCTGGCAGCGCGATATTGAAGCAATGGACGCGCTTGCGGTTTCACAGCATGAACAGTGGAAGGCCGCCGCCGCCAAAACAGAAGAACGCATCGCCCATCTGGGAGACGAACTTTCTGATCGAGCCTGCGAGGCGGAACGCAAAATACTAAAGGCGGCAGAAGAACGGCTTGCCGAATACGGCGAAATACAGGAGCGCCAGTGGGAGCGTATTTCCGGCGCGGCGGATGACGCGGCCAAACTTGAGGCGCAGCTGCGCCTGCTTATGGAAAACGCGCAGGAACAGGTGCGCTGCGATTTTGCCCTGTACGAAGAGGAACAGAAACAGGAGCGGGAACGCGGGACGGAGGAAGTCCGGGGCGCCATTGACGATATCAAAAACGACGTCGCCGGAGTCGAACAGGAGTTAAACGAACTTAAAAACCGCGCGTACGAAAACGTGTCGGAAAAACTGCGCGTCTTTGAAGATGAATTTTTTGACGACATCGCGCGCCGCCACGAAGACATTGAAACCCGTCTTGGCGAATGGAAGGCGAATCTTGACGCCGGCCTTGATGACGCCCGCAGCGAGGCGGAAAACAACTTTAAGGCCGAGGCGGGCCGCTATAATCTGGCGCTCGCCGAAACCATGAAACAAAACCAGCGTGAAACAGAAACGCGCCTGGGCGCCTTTTCCGCCCAAATTGACGAATGGGGAAACCGCTTCCGGAGCGCGCAGGAACAAATGCGGCAGGAGCAGGAAGACTGGCAGGCGCGTTACGCTTCGCAGCTTCGTGATAACGAAGACGCGCTTGAAGACTGGAAAACCCGCTACCAGGGCCAGATCCGCGAAGCCGAAGAAAACCTGGAAGAAACCCGCCGTAAAACGCGCGAACTTGCGGGAGACGCCGATGCCAGAATTGCCGCGCTTAAAGGACAGGTCGAAGAAGTACGCCAGGGAGTACGGGATTTTACCGCGCAGACGCGGCTCTTTGAAAAGGCCGATGAGTTAAAAATATCGCTTGAACGCGGCATGGAAGACCTTAAAGCGGAACTTGACGGAATTGATCAGCGCCGCGCCGAAGCCGCCCAGCTTGAAGCGGAGTTTGTTAAAATACGGCGGCTCGAAGACGAGGTAAACTCAAAGATGACCCGCTTTCTTACCGAAAAACACCACCTTGAAATTATGGAGCGGGATTTTACGCGGCTTATTGAAACCTCGCAAAAGGTCGAAGAGCGCCTGCGCGACGTTACCAATTCCGACGACACCCTCCAGGGAATTCAGGTCGCGATACGCAAACTGGGCGATTCAATCGCCGATGCCGACGAAAAGTTTTTGCGCCTTGAAAAGAAAAATCAGGTGCTTGACGAGACCCGTTCCTCCATTGACCGGAATTTTTCGGTACTGGAAGAGACAGAAACTATCCTGGCCAGGTGCGGACAGGATATTACCCGCTCGCAAAACGAACTGGATTTGCTTAAACCGGATATTGAAGCGCTCGCCGCCGCCAACAAAACGGCGCAGGAGGCGCAGGAACGCTTAACCCGGCTGGACAGCGACCTTGCCAACATCGAAGAGCGCATGGAAAAAATGCAGATTGCCCGCGAATGGCTCGCCCAGACCGAAACACGCTTTACCGACATTAACCGCCAAACCCGCGAACAGTTTAAACTTATGGAAGCCCTTCTTAAAGACGAAGGCAGATCGTCAAAAAACGAACGGAATACTCCCACCATCGCCATGCGGGAGAATGTAATTAAACTGGCCCGTCAGGGCTGGGAGCGCGATAAAATTGCCGCCGGACTTAAGCTTTCGCGGGGCGAAGTAGATTTAATCCTTGAAATGGGACAGCGAAATTAAGGACAAAGGAACCCGACATGAAATTTAAACTAACCAGCAAATTGCTTCTTTCCATTGTGGGTTCACTGGGCGGACTTTTAATACTCTACGCCCTTGCGACCGAATTTTTGCACATGCCGCATCTGCCCGAGAAGATCGAAAAATGGTTTATGGACGGCATTATTCTTGCGGCGCTGGCGGTCTTTATGTACAACCGTAAACTCTATCGTGACGAAAAGGCAAAAAAAGCGGCAGAAGCAGAGGCCGAACAAAACAACGAAACCGCCGCAGAAGAGGAACCCGAGCCCGGCGATGAAAACCGCCCCCACTGGGAACGCTAGGCGAAAAACTTCGATATGTGTGTGTGTCCGCTAACCTTAATCCATGTGAAATACTTCGAGCAGGCCGTCGCAGACAGGGGATTCGTCGGGATTGGTATCCATTAAATCTTTCATCATGTGCCACCACTTTTTTACAATCTCTTTACCGGCCAGGCCGGAATCCTCGGCATCGTCGGCAAGGCGCTGAAAGGCAAAGAGGGTATTTGTCCCGGGATCCAGAAAAATGGTATAGTCCGAAACTCCCGCCTTGCGGAGTTCCGCTTTAAGCTCCGGCCAAATTTCGTTGTGCCGCTTTTTATATTCGGCTTCGCAGCCGGAATGAAGGTGCATAACAAACGCGTCTCTTTTCATGGTCTTCCTTTTTTTTACCGGTTAAAAATACGTTAAAAGGAAGGACTGCCGGAAACCGGCAGTCCCCTCGCGGCCCCAGGGGGCCGCGCCAACAGATAAATTCGCAACCCGCAGAGCGGGTCGAAGAATCAATACACGCTCTTCCAGTCGTTGATGTTGGAAGGCTCAAATTTAAACGGAGGGCCCAACAATACTTCGGTGCCGCCGTCGGGAGCCGCGGTAATGGTATAGCTGCCAAGCCGTCCGGCGTTAAACGTTTCTCCTGTCTGGCCGGTAATTGATCCGGCTACGAGGGCTGTACCCACATACGCGCCCAGGTATCCCACGTCGATCGGATTCCACAGGTACATATAGGGGCATGAACCGTTGTCAATGTATTCGGCCATTTCCGAAGGCAGGCCCAGTCCGGTAACGTGTACTTTGCCGGCAAGGCCGCGGTCAGAAGTAACCTTGGCTGCCGCGGCAATACCTACGGTGGTAGGAGCCACAATAACTTTAAGATTGGGATAGCTGGCCAGAAGGGCTTCGGTTTCCGAGGTTGATTTATCCCGAAGGTCATCGCCGTAGGCTATCTTAACCAACGTAAGATTGGCATACTGGGATTTTTCCAGTTCCTTTTTCATATAGTCAATCCAAAGGTTCTGGTTCGAGGCCTGGCTTGTCGCGGACAGAATTGCGAATTCGCCGCTGCCGCCGGCAAGATCAAAGGCCGCTTCTACAAGGGTCTGGCCGATCTTTTCCGAGTCCGCCTGGTTGACATGGGTCATGCGGCTGGCGGGATTAACCGCGGAGTCCAGGGAAAATATCTTAATTCCCTGATTCATCGCGTTGGTTAACACCGGCTGTAGGGCGTCAAAGTCGTTTCCTACAATGCAGATAGCCGCGACCCGCTGGGCGATAAGCTGTTCAATCATTTGAATCTGGGCTTCCGCAGTGGGCAGATCCGGCGCCCGGAGTATGGCTTGAAAACCCTGCTCCCGTATGCCATCTTCAAAACCGCCCATCTGGCGTTCGCCGTAGGGGTTTCCGGTGCTCTTAAACACAATGGCGTACTGATTGCTTGTCGATTCTCCCTGAGCCGAACTGTCTCCCCCGCCTTTGCATCCTGCAAACAGCGCCGCGATTACCACCAGGGTTGCCAGCCATAGTAACTTCTTCTGTTTCATCTCATTCCTCCAATTCAAAATATAAAATCCGCTAATACACGGATTTATTACCCGTAATACGCAGGTTCATAACCAGCACAGACATTACCAGGAGCAGTCCCAGTACGATAAGGATCACCTGGGCAGTGGCATTGATCAGCCCCAGGCCGTAATTTAAAAACCCGATAATAAAAACCGCCAAAAGGGGGCCCCCAATGCGGCCTGTTCCGCCCGCAGTGCTTACGCCTCCCAATACGACCATAGCGATCACGTCCAATTCGTAGCCCTGGGCCACATTGGGTCTGGTACTGCCCATGCGGGAAGTCAGAAATATCGCGCAGATTGCGGACATAAGGCCCGTTAACAAGCCCACGGTAAGAATCACCTGTTCCGTCTTAATTCCCGAATATTTACAGGTCGTAAGGTTGCTGCCCATACCGTAAACGACACGGCCAAAGCTGGTACGGTGAAGCAAAAAACCAAAAATTACCGCCGCCGCAACAAATACAAGAAGTATAAAGGGAAAGGGCCCCACATTACCCCAGGCAAAAAAAGTAAACCACTTTGGGAATCCCCCGGCGGCGCGGTCTTCCAGTATTACATAGGCCAGGCCCCGGTAAATTGTCATGGTAGAAAGGGTAATAATCATCGACGGCAGTTCGGGGAATTTTATCTGTAAAAGACCGTTAATGCCTCCCAAAGTAGTCCCGATAAGGAGCGCCATAACCAGGGCGAGCTGCAGGGGAACTCCGGCGTTGTAAATAACCGCCATGAGCACCGAGGTAAGGGCGACAATGGACGCTACGGAAATGTCAATATTGCCCAGAATAATTACCAGCATCATGGGAAGGACTATAAAGGCCTTGTCAAGAAAACTTCGCGGAGTGTTAAGAAAGGTATTGGAATCAAGATAATAGGGGGATAAGTAGCTGTTGATAATATTGATGATAATAAAGACCGCGATCAGCAGCCATTCCCACTGGAAAAAAAATTTTCGCAAATTCCAGGGTTTTTCCGTCCTAATGGTTCTGGCCATAAAAAGCTCCTATATAACCCGGCGGTTCAGTACCGCCCGGTCATTATTACGTTTAATGATGATATTTGTGATTATCGCAAAAAGAATCACAAAACCCTGTATAGCCTGCTGCCAGAAGGAGGATACGTTGATCAGGGGCAGCGCGTTTGCAAGGATGCCGAACAGTATAACCCCGAGCAACAGGCCGAATACTTTGCCCCTGCCGCCGGATACGCTGACGCCGCCAAGCACACAGGAGGCGATAACGTTCATTTCATAGCCCACCGCCGTATCGCCCTGGGCGGATGCAA
Organism: Treponema sp.; assembly: GCA_031267675.1. GTDB lineage: Bacteria > Spirochaetota > Spirochaetia > Treponematales > Breznakiellaceae > JAIRYT01. The sequence goes on from JAIRYT010000015.1 coordinate 5,502, forward strand.
ACTTGACCACCCACAGTATGCCCGCAAGCCCCGCCAGGGCGCCCATTAATATATAGACCAAAAGAACCACCCGTTTTACCGGAAGCCCCACTATTTTGGCGTCTTCGGGACTGGAACCGATAGCGTAAATACGCCTGCCTGTTTTGGTAAAATTAATAAAGAAATAAAACAGTATGTAGATAATTACCGCAATAAAAACCAGATTGTTTACGCCGAACAGGGTTCCGGTGGCAAAGCTTTTAAAATGGGCGGGCATCTGGTAGGCGCTGACCCAGGCGCCCTTTGATACCACATAGGTAAGGCCCCGCATAATATTCATCAAACCCAGACTCGCGATAATGGGCAGTATCGAAAACCGCGACACCAGCACGCCTATCACCGTACCTATACACGCCCCTATAACGGTGCTTTCCAGTATCAGCAGCGCCACGGGAATATTGTGGTTTGATCTGACGGTAAGGGCGGTAACCATACCGGTAAAGGCCATGGAAGCGCCTATGGACAGGTCTATGCCCCCGGTAAGCAGGACCATCATCATACCGACCGAAAGCATGCTTAGTATGGCCGTATTGGCCAACAGATTGTTGATGTTAAGAACGGTAAGGAACTCTTTGTTTCGAACCTGGACAAGAGCCGAAATTACCACAATAAAAATGATAAGCCCCAGTTCCCTAAACCGTTCCGCGAATGATATATTCTTTCCTTTTTCCATACGATCTCCTGTTAAGCCGGCTGCTGCGCCGTTTCCTGCATTGCGTAACGCAGTATTGTTTCCTGGGTTGCGTCTTTTGTCGCCATAGTCGCCGTTACCCGGCCCTCTTTCATAACCACCACACGGTCGCTCATACCAAGCACTTCGGGCAATTCCGAAGACACCATAATAATCCCGTACCCCGCGGCCACCAGATCGTTCATAATTTCGTAAATACTGATCTTTGCCCCCACATCCACACCTTTAGTCGGTTCGTCAAGGATTATAACCTTCATGTCCGAGTTTAAAAGTTTGGCGACGATTACCTTCTGCTGGTTGCCCCCGGAAAGGGTAGAGGCCCTGTCATGAACGCTTTGGGTCCTTAGGTCTAACCGTTCCCCCAGTTTTTTGGCGGTTTCATTTTCCTGTTTTATATTAAGTACTTTAAACCACCCGCCGCTGAATTTGTCCAGCGAAGTCAGGGAGATATTTTTGGAGATTTCCCAGGGCAGTATCAGGCCCTGTTTGTGCCGGTCCTCGGGCAGATAGCCTATTCCGGCCTTAAGGGAAACGGCGGCATTGCCGCAGGGCAGAACTTTGTTTTCCAGGCTGACCGTTCCCTCGTCATAAGAGGAGACGCCGAATATTGCTTCGCAAACCTCGGTGCGGCCCGATCCAACCAGGCCGGTAAGGGCCAGTATTTCTCCGCCGTTCAGGTAAAAATTAACATCCTTAAAAAAACCGGTTCGGGAAAGGTTCTGCACCCTGAAAATTTCTTTTCCGGGTTTGGTTTCACGCTTGGGAAAGAACTGTACGATTTCGCGGCCCACCATGGCAACCGCCATGCTGTGATCATCCACCTCCGATACATTCCAGGTATTTATATACTTGCCGTCCCGCATTACCGTAACCCTGTCGGCGATATTGTACATATCTTCAAAACGATGGGAGATAAAAATAATGGAAACTCCCTTTTGCTTAAGGTTTTTGATAATGGCATAGAGGTCTTCGCTTTCCCGGTTGGACAGCGCCGCCGTCGGTTCGTCCATAATGATGATCCTGGCGTTGGTTGACAGAGCTTTGGCTATTTCTACAATCTGCTGCTGGGCAATGGAAAGGCTGCCCATTTGGACCCGGCTGTCGAACTTGGCGTCCAGCTGTTCCAGCAATTCAACGGCCATTCTGTTCATGGCGCTCCAGTCGATCACCTTGAGGAACGAGTGCGTTTTTTCATGCCCCATAAAGATGTTTTCCGCCACCGACAGATCCGGAAAACTGGTAACATGCTGGTGTACTACGGCAATTCCCAACGCCTGGGCATCCAGGGGCGATCTAATGGAAACCTTTTCTCCGTCGATGTAAATTTCCCCTTCGCCGTCGCTCTGGTGTACGCCGCTGATAATTTTAATTAAGGTTGATTTTCCCGCGCCGTTTTCACCCATAAGGGCGTGGATTTCGCCGGGTAAAAGATTAAACCGGACATCTTCCAGTACCCTGACCCCGGGAAAGGATTTGTTTATTTTTTCCAGCTGCAATATATACTTATCCACAGAAACCTCCAGATACAACGCCTTTAAACGCGCAAGAATTCCAGACCCGCCAGAGAGGCGAGCTTGTTAAGTTTACCGGCAATATGCCCCAGCCCTATGGCGCAGTGGTGCGCCGGGCCCGCTTTGGACCAGCGGTTGACAAAATCCCGCGCCGGTATTGCAAACCGGTAGCGGCTGTTTGTGTTCCCAATCCGCAGCACCGGCCCCGGCACCGACTCCCCTTCGGCGCACAGCAGAAAGGCGCCGTCCCTGCCCTGCACGACCGACAAAAGGGTAACCGGGCCGTGTTTAACGCTCATTTGGATAGAAAGCCCTTTACCCGGCTTGCCATGGTATATCGGCAAAGGCACCAGGGAAACAGCCCCTTCGGCTATGAGCGGATGGGCGGGGCCGTCATGCCCCCAAAGAACCACATCGTCATTAAAGTCCATGGCGTAGAATTCCGAAAAGGATCCCCCCGCCCCGAACAGATCCAGAATCTTCATGGCTACGGCGTTCTTTACCTCGCACTCGCCCGCCACGGGTACATGATGGGCGGTAAGCAGGGTATTTCCCGCGATAAGGGAAGTTACGATATTTTCGTGATCCCCGCCGCTTTGCCCTTCGTAATAGTAGGCCATGGCGCCAAGCCGTTCCCGGCTGCTCAGCTTGTCAAGAGCGCAGGAAGTCTTTGCCGCCCGGTCCAGCTCAAAGGCGTCGCACTCCGGGGACACTTCAAACTCCCTGTTAAACTGGTCCCGCTTGGCGGCAAGCTCCGGAGGGTTGACCGTATCCCACAGGGCTTTAAGGTGATCCATTTCGATAAGTTCAAAATGACAGCCAAAGTCGGCGGCCAGGCCCGTGACATCGGTATATACGTCAAGCATGCCGCAGTAGTAATGACCCAGTATTCCGATTCGGGTGTTTTTAAGTTCCGCGCGTACCTTTACTGCGGCGCACCAGTCCGCTATTTCTTCCCATGCGGCATCTTCTTCCAGATACCCGGTTACCATATCGTATTTTATCCCCGCCTTGTTGAACACGTTGGCTATTTCCGGGGCGGCGCAGGCCTGGCAATGGGCCAGCCATTCGCCGGTCATAAGGCCCCGGTCCCCCAGGGCGTTAAAAGATTCGTAGTCAATAGCGGGTACCGGCTGAAGGTTCAGGATGATAACGGGAACCCCCGCTCCCTGAGCCACAGGCAGCACCGTGTGGGACAAGGCATAGGTGGATACATAAAGAAAAATCGCCTCTACCCGGCGTTCCCGGAAAAAGTCCGCGGCCCGGCGGGCCTTTTCGGTATTGTCCACCAGTCCCGCGTCTGCCACTTCACAGCCTAAACGGCCCAGCTTTTCGGCAATAGATCTCTGGTAGCCTTCAAGCCTTTCCCGCAGGCCGTTAAACTGGGCCCAGTAGGTATCCAGGCCTATTCCCAGTAAGCCTATCCCGGCCTTTTCCGGGGAATCCTGATCTTGACGGTCATTGATACTCATAATTGTGTCATTATCAAGCTGAAATTTTCTGCCGTAAATAGACTTTTCTACTGTGATAATGGAGAAAACCGCTTATTATCGATATATCACGGGAAAAATGCTCATACTGTTTTGCTGTCTGCCCGTAAGACTTGCGCGGTATTAAGGGTTTTGCCGGGGCGGACAAGGGCTTTGCGCTGCAAAGACCGCGCCGGCAAAATGCGGCGGAGTGAGCCGCAGGAGCAAGGCCGCAAGGCCGGCGACCCCGGCGAACGCCAAGCCGCCCGGCGGCGCAGTATAAACACTGTCAGGCGAAATGGGGGGGGGGGGGTAAATTGATAGGTAAAATAATGAAATAAAAAATGGTTGACAAAACAAATATGGCGAATTAAAATAAATAAATTATGGATGCAATACAGGGATAGCATGAATCTAAAAAGAGACATCGCGATTTTTGCTCTGATTTTTATAACGGCCAATGTTTTTTCTCAAATACAAGAATCAAGGAAGATAATGTATGTTACCTCCGAAGAGGGACTGCGAATTCGTTCAGGACCGTCAATTGACAATGAACGGGTTGGAATTTTATTATTTGGCCAACGACTGGTTACATATAGTAGAACAAATTACACAGTAACAGTTGATGGGATTACAGACTACTGGTATAGTATAGATTACTCCAATGAAAAATGGGTTTTTGGAAGATATATATCCGAAGATTTTCCTGAAAAAGCTCCTGTCGTATTAGGGCTATGGGATGATATTAATAATGACAGGCTGTATCATAACTTTAGCCCAGATCATTCCTATGCGGCGGGACGCAAAGAAACCGACATGGGATTTTGGGGTAGATGGTATTTAAATGGAACAACAATTACTATTCATTTAACAGGAGCTGGTAATGAGTATGTGTTAGATGAAACGTATACTATTCAATTGGTTATTATTGATAAAAATAATATTATTTTAAAACTCCCGAATAATGAAACTGTTAGATTAAAAAGAAGCCAAGACTTATGGTAAAAATCGCGGCGCTTCGCATGACAGGACTGTTTACGCTAAAGCGCCCAGGGATCCGTTTCGGGTTGTCCGGACTTGCGGGGAAGATTCCCGCAAGTCCGGTATTTTTAAATTTAGAAACTCAATTTAAGGTCTACATAAAAAACGTTGGTCATCTTGCTGTCTTTTAAGTCGCCGGTTACGCCATAGTAGTCGGCGGACGCCTTTTCAAAGTTCAGCGCATCGCCGATTTCAAGGGTGGTTTTGGAATCGAAGTTGATTTTAATCGAAGGCCGGATGCCGATAACCGTCCAGTCGTTGTCGTTACCCTTGAGAACCGAAGCCGAAGCGGTAACCGGGGCATAATTTTTGCGTCCGTATTTTCCTTCTTCGTCATTGTCGGAATTTTCAACCTTGCCGCCGATAAAGTACACTACATCGAGCCGGGGGACAAACTTTCCAATGGTGTAACTTACCCAGGGATTAAAGCGAAGGCCGATATCGCTGTCTTCTGCCTTGAGCAGATACTGGACGGCGTTCACTCCAAAATTCAGCGAGTTAATTTTATATCCCACCGTCTCGTAGAAATTCATTTTTCCCCTGGTATCAAAATCCTTTAGTTCATCCAGTTCCGCTTCGGCAATCGCTGTCAGGTTTTCTACGGCAAGAATGCGGGCGCCGATGATGGATTTCATCGTTTCGTCCCTCGCCCTTGCGCCGCCGGCCTTGTTGTCATTGCGGAACGTCGCGGTAACCCTGAATATGTCGGGCAGCGTGTATCCCAGGCTAAAAACATACTTTGCGTCGTCCCAATTAACGGTGTTTTTCTCAAGGCTGGAGGCCAGGGCGTTGTTGTCACCTCCTCCCAGCGACGAAATCGCATAGGCGCCGACGCCCAAGTCAAGGTTTTCAAAAAAAGACGCTTTGAGCATAACGCCAAGGCCCTCGCCCATATCTTCATCAAGAATGGCGCCGCCGGAAGCCCATGTGCCGTCATCGATAATGCCGGCGTTCAGCGTAAACATATCGGCGAAACGCACCCAGCCCATGGCTATCGGAATGCCTATATCCATGGCGGGACCAGTACCGGTCGTTGCCGTGGTATCAACACGGTTTTTGCCCTGGGCCTGAAAGCGGAACTTTGCTCCGGTGTTTCCGTCGGCGTTGGTGTAGGATCCGTTTAGACGGAAACGGTATCCGTACTGTTCGGAATCCACGCCGTAGACGGTAATGTAGGGGTCCGTTGTTTTGGTATCCGTTCCGTCCACTACTTTCCGGTCGGTAATGATCAAACCAAGACCGCTGTTGACATATCCGTCAAACTTGAGTTCCTGGGCAAACGCCATTCCCGTGATTAATGCGAGAACGAACACGATTGTTGTTTTTTTCATCATATTTCTCCTGTCATTACATTGGCAGGGAATTCTTCATTCCCCAAAAGGCCGACGGCCCATTTTGAAACCACGGACATCGTGCGGCCTGTAACGTGTTTCAAAACCAGGGAAAAAATACAAAAGATATGTTAAGGAAAGATGTGGACCTTATAAAAAATGGGTTAAATGCGCGGGCCTTCCACAGCCCTTGACACGGCGGCAAAGCGAACGCCCTTATGGTTCCAACCAAAAACTGTTTTACGCTTAAGACTCCGGGGCGAAACCCGCTAAATTAGTTTCCAAAGTTTGTGGTTCCGGTAAAATTAAAGGGAATGGCAAAGGCGTCCAGTCCTCCAAACGAGGGATTCAGGGCCGCTTCTCCGGCGCAGGTAAAGGATACGCTTCTTCCGCTTCCGGCAAGAGCGACTATGTCCCTTATTATGGCAAGCGAATTAATTGATACCGTTACCGGTACCTGGGTGGTCTTTTGGGCGGCAAGGTTTAATCCCTTTGGCATCCGGCCATTTGCCCAGGATGAACCGTTTACGGCAAAATCATAAACCAGGCTGTCAATACTCAGGGGAAACGTATTTTTGTTTTCCACCGCCCAGGTAAGGACAAATTCAACTTTGGAAAGGCCAAGGCTGGTAAACCGTATGCCGTCAAAGGAAAGGGAGGGCATTTTGAGCAGGGGAATTACCCCCGAAAAACCGGCGCTAAATGTTTTGTTTTCTATAACAGGAACGGGAAACCGAACATCCACATTGACCGTGTAGGGGACTTCGCCGGCATTGGAGAGCGCGGCGATGGTTTTATAAAGCTCCTCATAAGAAACCGAAAAGGGAATATCCACCACCGCGGCGCTTTTGGCGGCTATTTTTGTGTCGTTCGTTATTGTTCCTGTTACCAGGGAATTATTTAAAATAAAAAGCTCCCAGTCAACCTTTGGAAAGGGAATGGAAAAGGAATTGTTATTTACCACGTTGACCTTTGCCAGCATGGCGGCGCCGGTAAAACTTAAACTGCGGACAGAAACCGAATTAAAGGATATCTCCGGTTCGCTTACCAGTTTTGACATGGTCTTGCATCCCGCAAAAAACCCCAAAATGACAAGGAAAAGGCAAGGCGCCGTTTTTTGTAAACTCATTGTACCATGGTATCTTATTCGGGGAACAATGGCAAGCCAAAAGCCGGGCCGTTGGTTTCGTGCGGTTGGTGTGCTCAGTGGTAAATGGAAGAGGAAGATCACCACGAACGGCACTAACTTTTCGCTTGTGTGGTTGGTGAGGCCAAAAATGAAAATAAATATTTTCTTGAAATATTTAAGCCAATACCCAGCGGAATGACCGCAAACAGAAGGTGGTAAAAAAACGGCGTAAAAAAACCGCATATAAATGACAATATGCAGGATGTTAAAAGAAAAAGTATTTCACGATTTTTTTCATCCATAATTCGCTTCCTTGTCACATAACGTTCAGGCGGACAAAACGCCGTCTTTTACAAATTCATTATGCCATCGCTCCGGGGGAGGTCCAGTTGGCTTCGTGCGGTTGGTGTGGTAAAGGAAAGAGGAAGATCACCACGAACTAACAGCACGGACTTTTTGCTTGTGTGGTTGGTGAGGTTGGTGGTCAAACCTGTTCCTGCAAAAAAATCGTTGACAATACGCGGCTACTGGTTTACACTTGAGGCGTTGCCGGGCGGCAGAGCCGCGGGGTATTAAACCCTCAACGCGAATAGAAATTTTATCAAGGATGGTTTTTATGAAAAAAAGCGCGGAACTGCGGGCGCTGGCGAGAGCCCAGCTAAAGGGAACCTGGCTTGCGGCAGTTGTGGTGTGCCTGGTTTATTCTGTTATACTTGGGCTTTCTTCCCTGATTGTGGTTGGGTCCCTGGTTTTGGGGGGTCCGTTGGCCCTGGGTTATGCGGGATACTTTCTAAAAAAATCACGCGGCGAACCGGCAAAACTTGAAGATTTGTTTGACGGTTTTGAACAATTTGGATCGGCTTTTTTACTGGGTTTACTTCAATTTATTTTTATTACACTCTGGTTCTGCCTGTTGATAGTGCCGGGGATTATAAAATGCTTTAGCTACTCAATGTCATTCTACATAATGAAGGACAACCCCAATATTGGAGCGCTGGAAGCAATTACCCAAAGCCGAAAAATGATGGCCGGACACAAGGGCAGGCTTTTTTGCCTTGGTTTAAGTTTTATCGGCTGGGGATTGTTGTGCTGCCTCACGTTTGGAATTGGCGTTTTGTGGCTTGCCCCCTATATAAGTGCAAGCGTAGCAAACTTTTATGTTGATCTAAAAAGTCACCATGAGTCTTTAGCGGCCCAGTAAAACCAGTTACGGCCCGGAGGCCTGTAATATGTCCCTAGACGCTGCCGCCTTTGCGCGCTATGATTAAGGAATGGCCTATGAAGTTACCGCTACCAGACGGCGTCCGGGGACCTTTGACGAACTGGCGGGGCAGGAGTTTGTCAGTTCGACGCTTAAAAGCTCCATAGAACTGGGGCGTATTGCCCACGCGTATCTTTTTTCGGGGCCGCGGGGCTGTGGTAAAACCAGCGCGGCGCGTATTCTTGCGCGTTCGCTCAACTGCGAAAAGGGGCCGACGGGTAATCCCTGCGGGGTGTGTCCGGCCTGCGTAGAGATTCGCGGCGGTTCCAGCATTGATGTGATCGAAATTGACGGCGCCTCGAATACTTCGGTAAACGATGTGCGGCAGATTAAGGACGAGGTGCTTTTTCCGCCCAATTCGGGAAAGTACAAAGTATATATTATTGACGAAGTGCACATGCTTTCCAATAATGCGTTTAACGCCCTGCTTAAAACAATCGAAGAGCCGCCGCCGTATATCATTTTTATTTTTGCAACAACAGAACTGCACAAGGTTCCCGCAACCATAAAAAGCCGCTGCCAGCAGTTTGCGTTTAAATCCATTCCCATAGAAACAATTGAGCGCATTTTACGGGAAACCTGCGCCGAGATGCAGATTGAAGCAGAAGACGAGGCGCTTTTCTGGATTGCGCGGGAAGCCACCGGATCGATGCGAGACGCATACACGCTCTTTGATCAAATAAGCAGTTTTTCCGGCGGCCATTTACGGGCGGCGCTTATCAAGGAAAAGCTTGGTCTTGTGGGACTTGACGAGTTAAACGCGCTTGCCGATTCCTGCGCGCGCAATGATTCGCTTGAAGCTTTTGCGGCGATTGACCGCCTGCTTGAAGCCGGCATCGCGATTGAACAGTTTGTAACCGATCTTGCCGGGTATTACCGCAGTTTGCTTTTAATTAAATCGGGCGTTACCAAAGAATCGCTGCTTGGGTACCGCAGCGACAGGTTTTCTTCAGAGGCCCTTAAAAAACTCAGCGCCGCCCAGATAGAAGAAGCGCTTTCGCTGCTGCTGGAACTGTACCGTAATATTCGTTATTCACTTTCGCCGCGCTTTGAACTGGAAACGGCGGTGTCAAAACTTTGTTCGCTTGACCGCTGGATAAGCCAGCTTGAACTGCGCGACGCGGTTGAAGCCGCGCGGGAAAGTCTGGGCGGATTTGGCAGATCGCCTTTGACAGAAAATAATGACGCGTCCAGAGGCTCCGTGAACGAAAAGGGAACGCAAAGTCCTTTTCTTGAGCCCGGCGCGCTGGCCGAAAGTTTTAAACAAAAAATCGCCCGGCAGTCAAACCAAAACGTACCGGAGCCGATCAGCGAAGAAGCAGAAATGGTAAAACGTGTTTTTCGCGGTACCATCGTTGAAACTGCTGCAGAAGGGAGCGAGTGAACATTAATCCCTTTGATATTCTAAAAAACGCCCAAAAGCTTCAGGAAAACCTGGGGTCGTTTCAGGAAAAACTTTCTGCCATATACGAAACAGGTTCGGCCGGCGGCGGCATGGTAAAAATAGAATTAAACGGCAAACTGGAAGTAATGTCGGTGCATATTGATCCCGCAGTGGTGGACCCTTCCGATGTGCAGGTTCTGCAGGATTTGGTCGCCGACGCCCTGGCGGACGGCATGGAAAAAATAAAGGAACGCATACAGCGCGAAGCCGGCTCAATGGCCGGGGGCATTATGCCGGGAATCTTTGGCTAATGCAGCGGCTTAACGCAATTGATCGCCTTACCGCGCTTTTTTGTAAACTTCCCGGACTGGGAAAAAAGAGCGCGGGCCGTTTGGTATATTACCTATTGGGAGCCGACGCTTCGTATGCCCGCGCGTTGAGTGACGAGCTGGCCGCGCTTCACCGCGCGATTAAACGCTGTACAATCTGCGGCAGCTTTACCGAAGACGACCCCTGCCCAATCTGCGGCGATGAAACACGCGACACGACGCTGCTCTGTGTAGTGGAACGCGCCCAGGATGTGCGGGTAATAGAAGAAGCGCGGGAATATCGCGGACGTTTTCATGTGCTGGGCGGCCTTATAGCGCCGCTCGAAGGAATGGGCCCCGAAAAACTTAACATCGGCGCGCTGCTTGCCCGCGTGCGCAAAGACGCGGTACGCGAGGTAATTCTTGCCATGAACCCGACAGTAGAAGGCGACACAACGGCCCTGTATCTGCAAAAGCTTTTACGGGAAAGCAGTGTCGAAGTTACCCGCCTTGCTTCGGGTCTTCCGGTGGGCGGCGATCTTGAATATACGGACAGGCTTACCCTTTCCCGCAGTTTTCGCGGACGGATCAAACTGTAGCGTTTTATTTGTAATAGCAAATGCGGTAATTTCCGGTGGGTACGAACCCTGTTTTTTCGTATATGCGGCGGGCCGTGTAATTTTTCTTTTTTACAAACAGCGTAAATTTTTTTCCACACGGTAAAAGATCCTGTATGATTCTTTGCGTCATCGCGGCGCCAATGCCAAGGCCGCGATAAGCGGGATCGACATAAACGCCGCCAATTTGCAGATAATTAAATGATTCCGCGTTAATGTTGATTTTGCCCACGGGCTTTCCGTTTATGCCGGCAATCATCGTATAAAAGCGCAGCAATATTCCCTTAAGATTGTTTTTTACCATAACGGGATTAAGGCGTTCCCCTTTGGGGAGTACTTCTTCCAGTTCATAACCAATCTGCAGAGGCAGAAGATTATCAAAATCTTCCGCCTCTGCCCTGCGAATGTCCAGTCCGGAGGGAATTGCGGAAACAACGGGATCTTTATGTAAATGCATCAGATCATAATCGAAAGATCCCGAGGGTAAAAGCCTTAGTTTTTCCATACGCGCTTCCATTGCCGCCATATCCGCTTCAAGGCCCTGCATGGCGTGAAGGTTTCTGACAATGAACGGAAAAAAATCCGGCAGTATCAGTGTTCCCGTTTTTTGGCGAAGTAACGCCGAACCCTTCAACGGGGCAAAACCCAATACCGGAAACAAGATGCGGTGAACATACAAAAGAAGGGCGCGTCCGCCGGCGCTGATCCACAGCCGGTCATGTTTGCCGCGTTTGATAAAGCGGTACGCGGCGCCGGCACAGTACGTTTCCTGTTCGCGCAGCAGGGCTTCCGCGTCGCCGGCGTCCCTGCCACGCAGATCAAACCAGGTTTTCACGGCGCCTCCCGCGCGACAGGAATTTCGCCGCCGCCGCCCGGCCGGCCGCGCAAAAGCGAAAACGCGGCGATAAACGAACTGCCCGCCCTGCTGTAAAGCGCCAGGCTTGCGTCAACCCAGGCGGCGCCTTCAAGGTAAAGCGGATCGGCGCAGGAAAGCACAATGACGCGCCGTTTGTTTGGTACGGCCAAATTTTGTAATCCCCATAATAATCCGCTGTCTTCACGGCCCTCAAGGCAAAAGATAATGGTATCCGCCAGTAAAGCTGCGTTAAAAAGTCCGCCGCTTCCCAATAGATGAGTTGACGCGCCGGGAAAGGCTTTTATCCCCGCGTCAAAAAAAGCGCTGTAACGGCCCGCCAATAATACGCGGCCCGTTTTGGCGGGTTCCAAAGGGAGCGGGCCTTTTTTTACCACCGTAATGCTGCGGGCCGCAAGATCCTGAAAAAAAGCGCCGGCTTCCGCATCGGGAATTTCCCTGACCCGCGCGGGATCGGGAATAAGGGTTTCGCTTTTTATATATTTAAGTTTTGCCGCCAGCACCCGTTTTGCCGCGTCACGCACGCGTACGCGAAATGCGGTGTCTGTTTTCATAAGCGCAAGCAGATCGGTCCAGAGCGGATCATCGAGCGCGGGAGTCGAAGAAACAAGGATCATGTCGTTCCCTGCAAGCAGCGCCTCGCGCGCGGTGCGCGAAAGCGTACCTGTTGTTTGAAACGCGCCGTACATCATAAGGTCGTCGGTAATTACCATTCCGGTAAAGCCGATTTTTTCGCGGAGCATGCTGTTTAAAAACCAGCGCGAAAGCGAAGCGGGAGACGCGCCCGCGGGTGTCTGCGGAAACGCGAGGTGTCCGCTCATGACGGCGGGGAGCCCCTCTTTTACCAGCATGCGGTAGGGAACCAATTCGCGTTCCCACAATGTTTTTTCGCCGGCGTTAATGCGCGGCAGCGTCCCGTGTGAATCGAGCGTGGTAGCGCCGTGTCCGGGAAAATGTTTTGCCGTTGAAATTATTCCCGCGCGCGCCTGGCCTTTCATAAAGGCAATGCCAAAAATTCCCGCGCGCACCGGATCGGAACCAAAGCTGCGCGTTGCGATAAGCGCCGATCCTTTAACGCTTACCAGATCAACCACCGGCGCAAAATTCATATTAATTCCCAGAATGGACAATTCCCTGCCAAGGTAATAACCGGCGCGGTAGGCGTCTTCGGGAAAGCCTCCCGCGCCGATTGCCATATTCCCCGGCGTATCAAGGGTCCGGTCTTTAATGTGGCGGACCATGCCGCCTTCCTGATCGGTGGCGACAAGCAGGGGAATGCCAAACGGACCTTTATGCGAAGCCTGCTGCAACGCGCCTATGGAGCGGGAAAGGGTGTCAAGATTTACCGCGTTCCATCCAAACACTTTTACGCCGCCAATGCGGCGGGTATTGATCCATTCAAGGATCAAAGGAGAAGGAGGCTCTCCCTGCCAGCCAAACATAAATGTCTGCGCCAGCGCGTCTTCATCGCTCATGGCGCTTACTATCGCCTGTGCCGCCGCGTCCGGGTCCTGACTGGCAAAATTAAAACGTATGCTTTGCGCGGCAAGCGGACGCAAAACAAAAAGCGCCGCCGCACACAAAAAAAGCCGCCGCATTAGTGGTATGCGCCGCCCCGAATCCCGTCCAGATACGCTGCGGCGCAGTGGGCTGCTACCGCGCCTTCTCCGGCGGCGACCACTACCTGGCGAAAGGGCCCGGAACGGACATCGCCTGCTGCAAAAAGCCCCGGCGCCGAAGAGGCCATACACTGATCGGTAATAACGCTCCCCGATTCATCAAGCTTGACGCCAAGATCCTTTACCAGGGCGGTTTGGGGAATCGAACCGGCAAAAATAAACACCGCGTCTACGTTTAGTTCGTATTCGCCGCCGGGGCCGGCAAGCACGGCCGCGTTTACAATTTTACCGCCTTTTATTTCGAGGAGCCGGGTATTAAAGCGCACCTCAATGTGTTCATTTGCAAGAGTCCGTTCGGCAAGCGTTTTTTGGGCGCGGAACATTGATTTGCGGTGAATCAAAATTACCTTTTCGGCAAGACGGGAAAGATAGCGCGATTCGTCGCAGGCGGCGTCTCCGCCGCCGACAACCAGAATGCGTTTTCCCTTAAAGAACGGCCCGTCGCAGGTGGCGCAGTACGAGACGCCCCTGCCGTAAAATTGGGCCTCGCCGGGTACATCCAGTTTACGCCGCCGCGCGCCGGAGGCAAGGATAAGCGCCTGCGTACAAAGCGTTTTTCCGCCGCTGGTAGTAACGGTAAATTTGTCCTCGACGCGCTGTACCGAAAGGGCGCTTTCCATAATAAAAGACGCGCCAAATCCAAGCGCCTGTTTGTAAAGATCCTGCGAGAATTCAAAACCGCTTCGCGGGGGGCGTTCGTCGTCGATATTTCCCGGATAATTTTCCAGTATGTCAATATTAAGCGCCTGACCGCCGGGAGCCATTTCTTCCACAACGCTTACGCGCAGGCTGGCGCGGGCGGCATACTGGGCCGCGCTTAGTCCCGCGGGACCGGCGCCCAAAATAACAAGGTCTGTCTGCTTTTCGGTATCTGCCATATTTCTATTGTAATCAAAATGGAATATACTGTTAAGCATGTTCTTCAACCGAATACCGGCCGTCTGCATGCTTTTACCGCTTTTCTTTACGCGCTTTCTTTACGCGCAAAGCGCGTTTCCCCCGCTTGACGCGGAAGCGCAGGCGTCCGCTTTTGCGCGGGTTTTTGCTTCTTCGCGCGCTTCCTGGCAGGATACCGCCCGGGCGGCTTTGTGGGCTTCGTCGCTAAACACCGGCGAGGCGGCGGGGACCGCTTTTTATGAGCGCATCACCGCCGCAGCCGCTGAACTGGCTAAGGACCCTGACTTAAGCTCCGATCCGCGCGCGCGGGCGGAATACACGCTCGCCTTTATTCACCGGCGTTTTTTAAAAAGTTACTCGGAACATCAAACACGGCTGGACGAAATTTTTGTATCGGGCCGTTATAACTGCGTTTCTTCGGCGGTGCTTTACCTTATCCTTGGACAGTCGGTGGGCCTTGAAATTACCGGCGTTATGACCAAAGATCACGCGTTTGCTTCGGTAAACGCCGCCGGCGCTTTAATCGATGTCGAAACAACAAACCCCTACGGATTTGATCCGGGGAACCGCAAGGAGTTTCACGACGGATTTGGCAGGATAACCGGTTTTGCCTATGTGAACGCCCGCAATTACCGCGACCGCGCCGGCATTACCGATGTCGAGCTTTTGTCGCTTATTTTGTCAAACCGTATTTCGGATTTGGAACAGGCAAACCGTTTTTCCGAGGCGGTGTCGCTGGCGGTCAACCGCGCTGTTCTGCTTTCGGCGGATACCTCCGGCGGCAGTGCTTCCGGTTCCGGCAAAGCCGAATTTTTTGAAGACCCCCGTATGGATATGATGAACCGGCTTTTTAATTACGGCGCGTATCTTGTACGAACCAACAAGGATGACGAAGCGGTCGCCTGGGCTGAATATGCCGGCGGCCGCTATCCCGACAACATCCGCTGGCAGGAATTTATCTACGCGGCGGTCAACAATAAACTGGTCCGTCTTATCCGCCTTCGCCGTGCCGGCGACGCGCGTACCGCGCTTGGGGAAGCACAAGGCAAACTGAACGATCAAAATTATGCCGCCTGTGATGCAATGGTAACCGAGGCAGAAGCGGCGGATATGGTGAACGGTATAAAGAACGCGGGAGACGCGCAGGCGGCGCTTGCGTTTATCGAAACCAGCGGTAAAAATCTTTCCGAAAAGATCCGTCTTGATTTACAAAACGGCGCGGTACTCAAGGAGGGGGAACGGCTTGGCAAATCAGGCGCGTGGCTGGACGCGATGAACTGGATGAGCGCTTCTATCGCAAAATACGGCGCGAACACCCGGTTTAATTCCGCGCTTCGCACCTTTAGGCAAAACCGCATCAGCGGCCTTCACAATCAGTTTGCGGAACTGTTTAACAGGCGCGATTATCGCGGAGCAAAAGATTCTGTGGAAAAATCGCTGGCGGAATTTCCTTCTGATCCGCAATTGACCAGAGACCTTAACATGGTGAACCGCGCTCTGGAGCAAAGCCGTTGAAACAGGATGAAACAGGATAGATAAGATGCCGTGTTTTATGCATGCCGATTTAGACGCGTTTTTTGCATCGGTTGAACAGCTTGATCATCCCGAATACCGGGGCAAAGCGGTAATTGTCGGCGGACTCCCCGGCGACAGGCGCAGTGTTGTTTCTACCGCGTCTTACGAGGCCCGCGCCTTTGGGGTGCATTCGGCAATGCCGATTGTAACAGCCGTTAAATTATGCCCCGGCGGAATTTATCTGCGCGGAAATTTGGCCCGTTACCGCGAAAAATCCCGCGAGGTTATGGATGTGTTTGCGGGATTTTCGCCCGATGTGCAGCAGCTTTCTGTAGACGAAGCGTTCCTTGATATTGGCGGAACAGAAAAATTGTTCGGCCCGCCGGGGGAACTGGCGCAAAAATTAAAAACAGCCGTTAAAGAAAAAACGGGCCTTGTTGTTTCGGTGGGGCTTGCTTCAAACAAGTATCTTGCCAAAATTGTTTCGGGCATACAAAAACCCGACGGCTTTTTTATGGTAGAAGAAGGCAAAGAAGAACAATTTATGGCCGCCCAGAGCGTAACAAAAATTTGGGGCGCGGGCCCAAAGACCCAGGACGAACTAAAAAAACGCGGTTTTAAAACATGCGCGGATTTGCAGGAGCTTTCGCAGGAAATGCTTGTGTCGCTTTTTGGAAACGCCTTTGGCGCTTTTTTGTATCGGGCGGTACGCGGCCAGGCCGCGGAAACATTTGACGGCGAACGCGGCACCCGGTCCATGAGCGCCGAACGAACCTTTCCCCATGATCTTTTTGATGAATTTGAAATTGAAACACAGCTTTTTAATATCAGCACGGAACTTATGTTTCGCCTGCTTCATTCTTCGTATCAAAGTAAAACAGTTACCATAAAAATCCGCTACGGCAGGGATTTTTCAACGACAAGCGCGCGCGAAACATTTCAGACAGCGGTAACGACCTTTAACGAATTGTACGACCGCCTGCTTGCCCTGTTTCGCCGCAAGTACCAGACGGGCTGCGGCCTTAGGCTGCTGGGCGCCGGCCTTGGCAATC
The DNA here is from genome assembly GCA_031267675.1 of Treponema sp. Lineage (GTDB taxonomy): Bacteria > Spirochaetota > Spirochaetia > Treponematales > Breznakiellaceae > JAIRYT01. The sequence continues at coordinate 22,300 of JAIRYT010000015.1, forward strand.
TGGAAGAAAAAGACACGCTTGTTCAGGGCGACTTGTTTAACGAAGAAAGCGAAAAGGAGCGCAAGCTGGAAAAATCGGTGCTTGCCATTAATGATAAATTTCCGCACGCCCTGCAGCGCGGCAGATTCTTTTTGGGAGACGCCCGCCGTTAGATTTGGTTTGCGCTTTCATTACAGCGGAACCCCGAGCCGCCTACCGGCGGCGAAGCGTAAACAGTCCTGTTAGGATCAGCGCTAATTGCTTATCTTTTTTCAACTAAGTATAAATACTCTTTGACATATATATCTCTATTTTTTAAATTTCTACTGCCACGAAAGGTGTTATACTTAGTTTCTAAGATTTCCAATTTTCCTATTTTTTTTAATAATTTTACCATTTCATCATGTGAAATAAAACCCTCGGAATTGAATGAAATTAGTAAATATTTTGCTTTCAATTTCTCGATTAGTTCTTTAAATGAATTATATGCGTATGCCCTTTTATTATAGAAAGATCTATTCCAATTATCAGGTATACCTGAAATGCTACTAATACTTTGAGGTTCAACATAATCAACAATCAAATTCAGCATAAAATAATTTGATCCATAAGGATGCTGATTGTAAGGAGGATCAATATATGCTAAATCAATATTATCTACCGAATCGATAATGATGTTAGAATCTCCCCGGTGAACCTCATATTCGCATTCAAAATTACTAAATATTGGGAATGGTATAGCAATATTCCCAAGAATTCTTGTTAATGCATCTTCATTGTTGCCTCCAAATTTTCCAATATTTGTTTTTGAATCTTTATAAAATCCTTTAAAAACACCAGAAGTATTTGAATGCACTGATGCTTCAGACAATAGAGGAGCCATGAAATATTTTTTATATTCACCCGGCATTCTTTCAATGTATTTTCTCGCCGTGTCAATATAGCAGGCATTTCGATATGTATAAAACGCCCTATCGTTTTTTCGAATGACATTTCTACTTCTTGGAGCATATAGCTTTGTGATAAGCCCGGGATTCAATTTTTCTTCTTCTAGTTGATTTAGCATTTTGTTATAATACTCTATCATTTTCTGCATATTAATTTCAGAAAAATTTGTTAAGTAGCAACCATTAATAACTTCGGAATATTTCTCTAAATCGTTTACAATAATCTTCGAGGAATAATTTTTTAAAAATCTTGCTACAATACCCGATCCTGAAAAAACATCAAATGTTTTCATCTTTTTTTTATTGAGCCTTATCAAGACTTTATTTATCCCTTTCTTAATAAATGGTAATAATGCCCTTTTATTCCCAATATAGGTAATAATTTGCTTGTTAAGATAATCATTATTTTCCTCTATAATCGCATTGTCAATATAATAAGTATTTGCTGATAACATACTAACCCTCCTTCCGAAATATATTGTCAAGATGAAATTTTATATAATTCTTCATATTGTCATTCATATCTATATTTAATACATTGCGGCTGTTTTTTATAAATGCTGCGATCCCCTTGTCCGAGAAAATATCATCATTTGAATATTGTACATTTCCATTAACATCAAATGAAATATATCCCTTGTCAAAAAGTGCATCATGCAATGTACATAGGGTTAATACATTATCGAAATCCAACCTGCCGTCATTTGTTTTCCACGGTTTTATATGACTACAAACTAACAGTTTTTCATCTTGTATTTCACATAGCAGACATTTATACTTGTCTCGATTAAACGCTAGCGCTCTTAAGGCACTGGCATTTAATCGCACGCTATTTAATATTTTCTTTGTCGTTTCTTTATTTATAATATTATATCTGCGTTTATTAATTAATTTAATTATCTCCTCATTCGACCTATTCTGTAATTCTATTTCGCTGATCATGTCTTCGTTGTTCCGATAAGTAAAATAAGAAAAATCAGTTGTCAATTCTCCAAGCTCCTGCAATGAAATAATTTTATCTTTAAAGTATTTTCCGCCATAATTATACAAAGGGAAAATAATATCAGGATTATAATATTTAATATTCTCTGTATTGACAATTTCATAAAGCAACAGGTCGTTTATACAGTCGTATAACACTCCTGGAAACATATAATATTTATTCGATTCTTTATATAGTTTTTTGTTACCATATATCCTAAAATCACATTCTATGAGATCATATTTTTTTATTATTTCTTTCTTGATTGAGAAAGCCTTTGCCTCATAAGTTTTGTTGGCAATTAATAAATCTATTTCTTTAATAATTTCTTTATCATCACTAACAATTATTTGATTTATATCTTTTGTTATATTTAATTTTCCCAATAAACATTTATCATTAAGATGTTTTCCGCGCAACAGCAGGATACGATCACTATCAATATCTCTTTTTATATCATAGCCGAAGTAAGATAAATTACCATCAAAACCCTGCTTATTCGGTATTTCAAAAATTTTTGAATTTATTAAATATTCAGTAACATCAGCTCTTTTAAAATACACTTCCTTTTGTTGATTACAAAAATATAAAAGTCTCAGTAAAACATTACTGCCATCATAATTTTTTTCCACAACTTACACCCCGTGTGTATGAAAATTTATACACTTTCACGGATACAGATTACAATATTTTTCGAAAATTGTCAATTAGTATTGCGGGAAAAGTCGAAGTTTTTGAAACAAAATACAACGCCTTTCGGGGGAGCCGCAATTTATCCGGCAGATCCATTCATGTAAAAGAATATTTGTATCTGCTGGAAAAAAATTAGGCAGTTTGCGCAGCGCTTTGGAAATAAAAAGGGAATTTACCACGAACGAACGCCAACGAATAAACCCGGATGGAATTTCTGACAAAAAGTTCGCTTTCCGCGGCGGTTAAATTTCGCGGTCTGCGACGGGTTAGGTAACAAGGCCGCGTATGCTTTTGTTGCAGCTTTCCAAATCAAAGCGTTCAGGATCATAGGAGCGTTCTTCTTCGTTCCGTTCGATGGCGGAAATAAAGCGGCGAAAGCGCAGGGGCCCGTCAATAAAACGCGGCGGAGCGGCCCCTTCGCCGGCAACACAGCTGATGCGTTCGCCCGGGTGGCTCTGGTAACGGTAAAGGATAATGATTTTAACCGTCCATTTGGGGCCAAACTCGCAAAGAAATTCGCTGGAACCCTGACGGCGCACATCGTGTATGTTTAATTCTTCTTCAAGTTTTGCGTCTTCGGGACCGGAATTGACCGCGCTAAAGACTCCCTCCGCATCCTTAAACCCAAAAAGATTCTGCATAATCGTACAAAGCTCCCTGAGCGTGGCGGAACCGGGAAGCACAAGACGCCGCCAGACATCGGTTCCCCCCAGGCTAATCTGTACGGTATACCAGTGGTTTTCCCAGTCGGCGTTTTTGTCAAGCAGCGAAAGATTATTTTTACGATAGCTGCTTAACGCTTCGTTAATAAGGTCGCGTATATCTTCGTATGTTTCGATCATTGAATCGGCCGAATTTTCCATCACGTCCAGTTCGGCGGCCGGCGGCGCTTCGTTGCCGCCAAGGTCTTCGAGTACGCTGGCGGCGTGGCCCTGTATCTGCGAAAGAATAATAAACGTATGATTGGGCAGCCACGAGGGGTTAATATCGCTTTTTTGAATGCGCGCCGCCAGGGCTGTTACGGCAGTGTGAAGCTCCGCAACCCGCTGGCGCAGGGCTCCCATTGGCCCGTCTACAAAGGGCGAGTATGTTTCTTCAAATTCACGCCGCACGTCGGCAATATAACTTGCAAGGTATTCACGGTCGCGTCCCATGGCCGCCGGAAACGGAATAATTCTGTCAATAATTCTTTCGGCAAAGGGCAGCTCGGCATCCTGGGATTTTGAGGAACTGCGAAAAAGATCGTCGCGGACATAGGACTGCACAACATATTCAGAAACGGGAACACCAAGGCGCAAAAGCATTTCTTCTGTTACCGTACGATCGGGAAGGCTTCTAATTCCCTCAAGGTCCCTGCGGTCGGGAATATCCTTTCCCGCATACCAAAAACGGGTTTCGATGCCGTAGGGCGCTGTTCCAATGCGATCCGTTTTATCGTACAAAAATTCTTCCATAGATATTGCCGGAACCTGCCTAAGCCGTTCGCCGCCAAACCATACCGCAAAGGCAATCTGTTCTTCGGTGGAAGCCGCGGCGCCTAAATACTGGAACGACTGCAAAAACCCCGACTCGGCGGCGGCAATCCATTGGTCAAGATCGTCTTTGTTCCAGGTGTTTTTTTCTACCTCCAGATCAAATATCCCTTCTTTCCAGTCGGCTGTTTTTACCACAAAACTGTCGCCCGGTACAAAGGAACATTCACGGTAAACGTTGCGCATGTCTATGGTATGAATGGATACTTCCGGCGGGTCTTCGTACGCGTCGGCGTTGTACGCTTCTTCGTTTTTGGGATTGTCGCGCGCGACATACTGGGGCGCGTATTCTTCGCCAAAAAGGGTGTAAAAGGGATAAAATTCCTCCGGCTCGGCTTCTGTTGTGGTCGACGGAATTACCTTGCCCGCGCGGCGAAAGCAATATTCCTGGGGCAGCAGTACCGGATTTGCCCAGGGAACGCAGCGATGTCCGGGGATAAGAATGCCGTTGGCGATTTCCAGCCGCGTCGGGGTAATGACAAAACTGGCCGGCTCAAAAACGCCGCGCCGCGAAATCCAGTGTTTTCGTCCAAGGGGAAACGCCATTTGGCGGGATTCGATAAACGCGGAAATCTCGCCGCTCAGCTGGCCCCGCCGTTTGGGCTCGACCATTCGAATAAACGCGGTTACATCATCCAGGCTAAAAGGCTCAGTTACATTTTCGAGAAAATCATACAGTGCATCTTCCTGATTGATTGTCATCTTATGAAGTTACTATAATTCAGAACGGCAAAAAACACAAGCTTTTGGCCCAAAACTCAACGGATCTACGACAAGAATTGCCGCTAAAGCTCTCCGGGAATGATAATTGCCGGCAGGGATGAATCTGAAACACGACCGGATCGCGACACATAGCGGCTAAAACGGGGGGCGCAGATACGCATGATTTCCGCCTGTTCGCCGGTGTCAAAGCCGTCAAACAGAAAAAGCGCGGTCCACACGCCGTCAAGCGGGCGGGCGGCAAGATTGCCGGCGGATATTCGCCGGCTGCGGGTTTCGATAAGGTCCGGCCAGGGCGTCCAGCGCTCATCATAAAAAAGAAATTCCCTGGTAAGCCAAACCTGGAACCGTCTGCCGTCATGGGTGCTGTATTCCCCGGTAAGCACCGCAATGGCGTTTTCGCCAAAACCGGGCGCTCCGGCCGCCCACTCATTGCCCTTCTCCAGCACCAGACGCGGTGAGTTCCCTTCTACCGCCGTCTCCACCGCCGCTTCTGTCCGCGCTGTTTCTTCGACACTGCGCGAACAGGCAGCCAGCAGCAAAGCGATAATCATACCCGAAACCGCATGTACCGTTTTTTTCAACTTAATCCTTCCAGGTGATTTCGCAGGGAATACCCATGAACGTATCGGAGCTGACCCTGGTCCGCCGCGAAATCTGCAGCGTTTCCATGGCCAGACAGCCGGAAAAAGCCCGCCTGCCGATGCTTTTTACGGTATCCGGCATATCGATGATTTTAAGGCTGTTACAGTTAAAGAACGCGCCGTCTTCGATAACGCGCAGACTGCGCGGTATGTTAATTGTTTCGAGCAGGACGCAGTTAAAAAAAGCCCGCCTGCCGATGGTAGAAAGCGTATTTGGCAGCGATACCGCTTTAAGAAATGAACACCCGGCAAAGGCCTGCTCATCAATGCTGTCAACGCCCACCGGGATGTTTACCGTATAAACCAGCGCCCCCGAAAACGCGCGGCTTCCAATGCGGTTAATGTGCAGATCGGCCGGAATACGCACGTCCCGGTCCCGCCCCCGGTATTTGACAAGCGTTTCGCCCTGAACGATAAAATCGGTATTCCCCTGGGCGCCGACCATAAAAACGCCGGCAAAGAACAACAATGCCGCGGCCGCTTTTTTCATGTCCCCAGTATAGAAAGCATTGCGGCCGGCCGTCAAGGTCGGGATGCGCTTCACGGCGAAGCAAATTCATTCCATACTACCACCGAAGCGGACCCCGACTTTGCGGCGGGTTTGACAAACAGCAGTCCCTCGGCGCATACAAAGAATTCTCCCCGCGGCGATGCCGGCAGGGTAAGTTCCTCGTCCAAAAGCCAGGAATAATCCCCGCGAAAGGGAGAGGCGGACAGCCACGGGCCGTTTGCAGGAACAGTAAACGTGATGTTTGCCGCCGCTTCCGCTTTGAGCGCGGTAACAGAAAAACTGCCCGACGCGGACCGGCGGGCGATGGCGGCCCAGTCGGCCAGCCAGGGATCGGCCTTGAGCGTGGAGACGCTTTGCCGCGCCGTACGAAAACGCTGCCAGTTAAAAAACTGCGCCCGGCGCTCCTGCCGGGCGGCGGCGGCATTGTCCAGTTCGCGGTAAAAAAACGCATCGACGCCGCCTTCCCAGTCAAGGCTCATGCTGGTTCCGTGTACGTCAAACGGATAAATTCCCCCGGCGGGGTAATACAGGCCGGGCGCGATTCCCTTTTCCGGCCAATACGGCCAGGCAAAAACGGCGGTCGGCCATTCCGCCGGCACCGAAATGCTCGTTCCCCCGCCGTCCAGCCAGGCGCTGTTGTTTTCTCCCGAGGGGCCCTTCCATTCCAGCTTCCAGCGGGATTTTCCCAGTATGTCGTCCACGGCTGAATGTTCCGGCAGCCGGACCGCGACCGAAGTACGCATAATCCGGTCGTCGCAGGCAGCCAGAACAGCCAGTAAGCCGGCAATAAGTGCAGCATGTTTCATACCGCTGTTAAGGGCGCTCGTATTGACGGCGCTTTAGTACCGGGTAAAAAGATTGTATAAATTTGTAATTTAGTTCATACTTTGCCCTGAAGGAAAAATATGAATCGCCAGGAATACCAAACAGCCCTGGATGCGGCCCTTGAAGCCCGCGCGGTCTGGCTCGAAAAAAACGAATATCCCAAACTCAAGGAAGAATTCAGGAATTTCCATACGGCGTTTGAGGCGATCTACACGCTTTTGATTCAGAAAAAACTGATCCACGAGGACCCCTACAAACAGGAAGCCAAAATAGGCGAAATTGCCGTTCCCAAAGCGTTTGACAACAACGGCGACCGCGTGGATCAGCTTACCATGAATCTTTCCGCCTATGATAATCAACTTGACTTTTTGGTCAACTTTTTCCAGATCAGCATCGATTCGCTTTCGCTCGAAAATATTAAACGAATCCTGGCACTGGCGCGCTACATTGACTGGGCGCGTTTTAACAACGACACCCAAAGCGCCATAACCAAAGCGCTGGTCGAAGTGATTACCCAGGCGCGGACCGGCAGCGACGCGCTTACGTTGAGCGTTCTAAACAAATCGCTTGACGCGCTTGGCAGAAGCACCGCGCTGATACTGAACTTTCTAAGGGAAGCAACCCAGTATAACCGCGAAATCTACAAAAACGAACTGCGAAAAAAAATTACCGGCTCCCTGAACGCCGCTACGATGGAAATTATCAAAAAAAAGTTTTCCGCGGTAATGAGCGGCAAAATTTTTTATCCTGATCTGGCAGAAGAACTTATCAGGGAAGATTTTGATCCTGCAGGCGGCAGGTTTAAAGACGCGGTGCTTGCGGCCCTCGCCATTCCCCGTGAAAAACCAGCGGCGGCAAAAAAAGATGTCGACCTTCGAAAAATTTTACTTGAAGCATTCCCCATTATTGGAGGAGTTTCCCATACGCTTTTTGATATGCTGGGCCGGCTCGATGAAAACAACCTTGTTTTTAACGAAAAAAAAGAGGGGTTTTTTGAAAAGTTAAAGGTTATTTTTGACAAAATGTTGAACAAGGAACCCAGGCCGGTAATATACGAAATCGAATATATTGATTCCGCCAGAGGCGTTGCCGTAAAAGAAAAAGTAAACTTTGCCGTATTCCGCCCGGATCTTGACAGGCATATCAGATCGTTTGGTTCGCTTGGATCAAAAGAAGGCCTTATCCGGCTTCAAACAATGAATGAAAAGCAGCTTTTGGGAATTCTGGAAAAAGCAATACGGGAAGCCCAGACGCTCCATCGTACCCTTGGCGGTCTGGATGAATTTTTCAGGACCGAAGCGTCCCGCGAAGCCCGTGAAAAAATAAAGGGTATCAGGCCGGAACTGGCGGCGATAAAAAACGCCATTGTCAAGGCAAATCAAAAACGTCACGAATACAGCGCTACGCTGGAAGAAGAAGAACAGCTTAAAAAACTGGGAGTTACCAGTGTTTCATAAAGGGGACAGTATGTCATATTTTTTGAATTATCTAAACGTAAAACATAACCGGGCGGCGGTCGTGCTGGCGGTTTTGGTATTCGCGGTATTCGCGGGCTGCGCTTCCAGCAAGGCCGCTCCACCGGCGGAAAACACCGGGGCGAAAACCCTTCTTGACGGCGGCAGAATTATTTTTCCGCCCAAAAATCTGGAGTACGCGGAGTCAAGGCCGAATATTGCCGATAACCGGGAACTAACGGTGGTAACATCGGGCGATTCGCTCATCATGGATTACCGCCAGTCGTACAATGCCCGCGAAGCGCAAATTTTTACCGCGCTGTACGAAGGGCTTTTTTCGTATCATCCGCTTACCCTGGAACCGGTGCCCGCCGCCGCTTCGTCCTGGAGAATTTCCGCCGACCGTAAAGTGTGGACGTTTACGATACGCCCCGGCGCGCGTTTTAGCAATGGCGACGCCCTGCGGGCGGAGGATTTCCGCGCCGCATGGCTTTCGGTGCTGGAACCGGAAAACGAATGCCCCTATTCATCATTGTTTGATATTATCGAAGGCGCGCGGGATTACCGGATGGGCGTTTCCGCCGATCCGTTAAGCGTGGGAATTACCGCGCTGGCCGAAAAAACGCTGGAAGTCAGGCTTACCAGTCCCGCCGCGTATTTTCCCAGTATGCTCTGCCATCATTCGTTCTATCCGATTCATCCGTCAATGATACAGGACGGCGACTGGACGCGTCCGGTTTCAAACGGGCCTTTTGTCATGGAAGATTTTGACAGGGATAAAATAGTTCTGGCAAAGGACGCGCGCTACTGGGACGCCGCCAGTGTAAGCCTTAACCGGATTACCATTCGCGTTACCAACAGCGATGAAGAAGCGGCGGCATTATGGAATTCCGGCGAAGCCCGCTGGATAGAAGGCGGCGTTGATCTTGACGCGCTTACCGATCGCAGCGGCATTCAGGTAAACCCCATGTTTGCCACCTATTATTTTTTTATTAGAACCACCGGACCCTGGGAAGATTACCGGCTTCGCCGGGCCCTTTCGCTCGCGCTGCCCTGGCCGGAAATCCGGCAGGGTCATTATTTGCCGGCAAAAAATCTGGTGTATCCCATTAACGGATATCCTTCTGTCGATGGAATTGAAAACCAGGATATTGAAGAGGCAAAACGCCTTTTTGCCGAAGCGGGCCACCCCAGCGGGGTAAATCTGGACGAAATTATTATTCGTGTTGTCCAGGGAGAGGAAGAAGACCGCATTGCCAAACTTATGGCCGCCGCCTGGATGGAATTGGGTCTTGCCGTAAAAATTGATGTTATTTCGCCGTTAAAATATTTTGATTCAATGAAAGATAAAAACTACAATGTCGGTTCGCTTTCGTGGATTGGCGATTTTGCCGATCCCTATACCTTTTTGCAAATGTGGCGCAGGGATTCAAACATCAATGACGCGTGGTTTAACGATGCCGATTTTGAAGCGCTTATGGAACAGTCAATGAACGAAGAAGGGCGGACCCGCTTTGAAACACTGGCAAAGGCGGAACAGCTTTTGATCGATCGCGGCGCGGTTCTTCCCGTTTCGCACTCGATTGCCCTTAATGTGGTCGACACTGACGAACTTGACGGCTGGTTCGCCAATCCGCTGGATATTCACCCCTACAAATATTTTAGCTTTAAGTCGCTTAAACCGCTCCCCGGGGTGGCGTATATTTTGAGGCCTTTCGCCGCGCCCGTTGAAAGCCCGGCAAACCGCTAGCGCTTTCTTTTGTTTTATGCTACACTGGGCGGAATGAGCAAGTCCAAAGGCTTTCAACTTGAACAGCGGATAGTCTATCCCAGCCAGGGTGTTGGAATTATACAGTCCATTGAAAAGAAAGAATTCCGGAACGAAAAGATTCCCTATTACCGCATTTATCTGGAAGTGTCCGACATGACCATTATGGTGCCGGTGGACAAGGCGCTGGAGCTTGGAATACGGCCCATCGTGCCCAAAGACGAAGCAATGCGGGCGCTGGAGCTTATTGGCGAGGAATTTGAGCCGATTCCGTCGGACTGGAAGCTTCGTTATCAAATGAACCTTGACCTTTTAAAAAAAGGCAGCGTTACCGATATAGCCGCCATTGTCCGCTCCCTTTACCACCGCAGCAAAATTAAAGAACTGCCCATACTTGAACGCAAGTTATACGATTCCGCCCTTAAGCTGCTTGTAGACGAAGTTTCTTTTTCGCTTCGTAAATCCAGGGAAGATGTAGAAACCATGATCTTTAACAAGCTGGAATCAAGATAGACGATGCTTCACATTGCCGCAGTAATAACCGCAGCTGGTTCTTCGAGCCGTATCGGCGTAAAAAAAGAGTACAGCCTGGTGGGCGATACGACCGACATCGAAGGAAAGCCGCTTACTGTTTTGGGCAAAACCGCGCTGGCCTTTGCCGCCTGTTCGCGCGTGGGAACGGTGGTAATTACTGTTCCTTCCGATCCCGAATTGGGCGAATATGCCGCGCGCGATAGCCTTCCGGTACGGCTTTTACGCCACCGGTTTAAGCCGCGTTTTTTCTTTGTCGAAGGGGGCGCCACCCGGCGTTCTTCGGTGCATCACGCCCTTTCCATGCTTGCAGCCCATAAACCCGACTATGTGCTGATTCATGACGGCGCGCGCCCGTGGGTGGAACCGGCGCTGATTGACCGGGTCATAGACGCGGTAATTAAACATGAGGCGGTAATTCCCCTGCTCCCCCTTACCGACACGCCAAAGGAAATAGATTCCTCCGGCATGATCCAGCGGCATCTTCGCCGGGTAATGGTCGGCGGCGCGCAGACTCCGCAGGGTTTTGCGTTTCAGAAAATTCTTAAAGCCCACGATCGTGCGGCGGAACGGGAAAAAAACGAAGGTAAAATGTACACCGATGACGCCGAAGTATGGGGCGAATTCGCCGGTCCGGTTTTTGTTGTTCCCGGCTCGCAGGTAAACCGTAAAATTACCTTTCCCGAAGATCTGGCAATTCTGGTTAAAGGACGCTCCGGCAAGGTAGGCGAAAACGGATCCTCGGTAGGAGAGAACGGCGTAACGCCTTCTGTTCCCGCCGGTGAAAACGGTATTTCTTCGGGAGGTTCCTGACATGATCCGTGTTGGATTGGGAACGGATCTGCACAGGCTTGTGGAAGGCCGCCGGCTTCTTTTGGCCGGTGTGGAAATTCCCTCCGGCAGGGGCGAAGATGCCCACAGCGACGGCGATGTTCTGGCCCACGCGGTAATTGACGCTGTTTTGGGCGCGGCGGCCCTGGGCGATATCGGCGAATTTTTTCCCGATACAGAGGCGGCGTATAAAAACGCCGATTCAATGATGCTGCTTTCGCGGTGCTGGAAACAGGTTCAAAAAGAAGGCTGGCATCTGGGTAATCTGGATTGTGTGATTGTTCTGGAAACGCCAAAAGTATTGCCATACCGCGAAAAAATCCGCGCTTCGCTTGCGCGGGCGCTGGACAGCGAGGCGGTTTTTGTAAAGGCAAAAACCGCCGAAGGTATTGGGCCGCTTGGTGAAGGCGCGGCCATTGGCGCGGAAGCGGTATGTCTGCTCGAAAAATAGCGCAAGCGCCGGTAAAAAAAGAGGCGGTAAAAAACGCGCCTGCGGCGCAGGCCGCAATTGAATGGGAACCTGTTTTTAACGCATTGCAAAAATGGCGCGCCAATTTACCCGATCCTTCGGTAAGTACGGTAGCGGAACAATTTAAAAATGATCCCTGGGCCATTCTTGTTTCTACCATAATTTCACTGCGGACCAAAGACGAAGTTACCCTTGCCGCCGCGCGCGCGCTTTTGGAAAAGGCGGGCGATTGCAAAAAACTGCTTGCCCTGACCGAACGTGAAATACAAAAGCTTATTTACCCCGCCGGCTTTTATAAAACAAAAGCGGTCAATCTTAAAAAAATCGCTTTGCTTGTACTGGATAAACACGAAGGCCGCGTACCCGACGATTTGGATACGCTTCTTGGCTTTCCCGGGGTCGGGCGAAAAACGGCAAATCTTGTGATCATTGAGGCGTACAATAAAGACGGAATTTGCGTGGATACCCATGTGCACCGGATCAGCAACCGCACAGGCTGGCTTTGTTCCAAAACGCCGGAAGAAACAGAAATGCGGCTGCGTCAAATTTTGCCGCGCAAATACTGGCGGCCCATTAATCCGGTTCTTGTTCTTTACGGCCAGCATTTGTGCAGGCCGGTTAGCCCGTTTTGTTCACGCTGTGTTTTGCCGTCATGCAGACGCGAAGGCGTTACCACGTTTCGCTAGCAATTTATTCCCGCACAGCCTGTCGCCCGGAATGCCAAGAAAAATTGTTTCAAAATAAACACTTGAAAAATATTTTAAAAAGATCCATACTTGAAATATGAAAGCAATACCAACAGTTTTGATTATATCGATAAACCGTCTAACTTGGTTCCGGTCAATACTTTCTGCAAATTTTGCTCGAACCGCAACGCCTTCATATTCTGAAAGAATTATAGCATAAATCAATTTTTCGTTCCAAAATCATTTGCAGAATTCTTGCAGGTTTCCCAGTCGCAGTGATAAATGCGGATATTATAGCATTGGTATCCAAAACACATCTTATTAGACATTTTTCTCTTTTCGATATACGGTAATCTCATCGTTTATTTCGTCTAATGACATAGTATCAAGATGCGCTCACGCGGCTTGTAATTGGATAGTTTCCAATATTTTCATCGCT